>NZ_DYZA01000074.1 GCF_020741395.1 Mailhella massiliensis
CTCGGCGGCGTGAAGAACGTGGGCGATGAAGCCATCAACGAAATCGTCCGTGCCCGCGAGGAGGGAGGTGAATACAAGTCGCTTCTCGACCTGTGCACCCGCGTCAACCTGCGCAAGGTGACCAAGCGCGTGCTGGAAAGCCTCATCAAAGGCGGAGCGTGCGACTGCTTCGGCGTGAGCCGCGCTGGCATGCTGGCAAGCCTCGACACCGTGGTCGCCCGGGCGCAGAAAAAGCAGAAGGAAAAGAACTCCCCGCAGATTTCCCTGCTCGCCTTCAGCCCTTCGGTGGAGGCCGCCCCCCTGCCCGGCATAGGTTTCCCCTGCGAGGAGCAGGACATACCGGAATGGGAGGACGATCAGAAGCTGGCCTTTGAAAAAGACGCCCTGGGCTTCTACCTCACAAGCCACCCTCTCCAGCCCTTCCGGCGCGACATGCAGAGGCTCGGCCTGCTCACTCTTGAGGAAATAGGCGAACTCGGCAAGGGTACGGTGAAAACCGGGGTGCTCGTGACGGCGGTCAAGGAATTCGTCACGAAAAAAGGCGATAAAATGGCCTTTGTCCAGGTGGAGGATCTGACCGGGCACGCGGAAGTGACTATTTTCCCCAAGACCTATGCGGCCATAAAGGAAGCGCTGCATGCGGAGCGCCCGCTCATCGAGCTCACCGGCGCCATCGACGTGAAAGAGGACGACAGCGAGGACGACGAGGGCGAAGACGAGGAAAGCCGCGTTAAGGAAATCAAGCTTCTCTGCGACACGGCCCGCCCCCTGCTCGAAGCCTGCATGAGCAGCGACCACCCCGTGGTGGTGCTCTACCCCGTAACCTGCACCGACGATGCGGACATAGCGGAATTCAAAGCCATTCTGGAAAAACACAAGGGGGAGTCCTCCGTACTGATACAGTTTGAGCTCAAGCACAAGAACTGCGTCATGGAACTCGGCCCCCGCTGGCGGGTGCAGGCCAGCCCCCAGCTCAACAAGGATCTGGAAGCCTGGGCGAAGGCCCGCACGGCCCTGCACCGGTAGGGCTCCGGGGCGGGAAGGAAAGCACGCCCTCCACGCGGCCGTTTTCTCCCGGAACTTCTGCCCGCGCCCGGCGTTTTCCGGCATAAACGGCGCCTCCGTTCCGCCCGGCCGGACGGAGGAAGGCTGGCCGCGCAACACTTTTTCCGCAAGCGCGCCTTGCGGCAAAACAGGAAATATTCCCATGAAAAAAGCGTTATGGAGGCTCACGGTGCGCGGCGATTTCGCATCCGCCCACGCCCTGCGCCACTATGAAGGCAAATGTGAAGAGCTGCACGGGCACAACTATCTGGTGGAGATGGTGGTGGAAGGGGAAAGCCTTACCCCCGATACGGAGCTTGTGGCGGACTTTACCCAGCTCAAGCGGGAACTTCGTGCCGAGCTTGCGCTCATCGACCACCGCTACCTCAACGAACTTCCCCCCTTCGACGTGATCAATCCCTCGTCGGAAAACCTCGCCCGCTACCTGTACCGGAAGATGGCGGAGCGCCTCTCGGGCCTGCCGGTACGTATGTACAGCATGACGGTGGGCGAAACTCCGCTGCAATCGGCCACTTATCAGGAAATCGAAGGGTGATCCTGCCTGCCGGCCCCCTTGCCCGGGCCCTTGCCCGCCGCGCCCTCCCCGTCATGGAGGAGCGCGCCGCGCTGTACGGTGCCTCCGCCTTTCTGGACTTCGGGCCCTTTCCCCTGCCCCGCCGCTGCCTTCCCGTCCTGCCCGGCCCGGAGGCGAAGCGCGGCGTATCCCCGGCGGTGCGCCCCCCGCGCGAAAAACTCTGCGCCGTGAGCTGTTTCTGCCTCACGCTCCTTGCCCCGGAAGAGTGCGGGGAGCTGATCCGGCGCATGGCCCTGCATGCGGGCCGCACCCTGCTTCTTGATTTCAAGGAGCCGGAACGCAATCTGGAATATCCGGCCTTCTTTCTCCTTGCCCCGCTCAGGCGCGCCCTCGGCGGAAGCGGAGATGCAAAACACGCGGGGCTGGAAGCCTTTCTCTATGAAGAGGGCCTGCGCCCCCTCTCCCGCCGTACCCTGTTCGGGGGCTCGCTCCGCCTGGTGGAGCTTTCAAGCGGCCCCCTTCCCTGAGCTTCTCCCCTTTTCTTTGTACAGCTCTTCCGGCTCAGACGTCCTTCCGCGCCTTCTCCGGTTTCCCCGCCGCCCTGCCGAGGCCTTCCGGACCGATGCTTCCCCGGGCTGAGGCGGCAGATGCCCCGGACTCAGGAAAAGGCGGCCATGCGGGCTCGGCCGCTCCCTTCCCGGCGAGCCTTTCTCCCCCCTTTTGCAGGCGCAAAAAAAGCCCCGCCCTTCCGTTCCGGCATGCCGTACGGAATAAAGCAGAGCTTCTGCGCGCCCTCTATCGCTATTTCTGCGGGATTTCCATGGAAGCGCCCTGCTCCACGGCCGGGGAAGGTTCTTCCGGTTCCGCCTTTTCCCCGGGCATACCCATGAGCGCGCCGAGCTGACCTTTAAAAATGATATGCGTGGCCGTCTGATCCGCCAACTCTCCGAGATCCATGAGCTTTTCCAGAAATTCCAGGATCTCTCCCCTGCGTTCCTCCACCGACCACTTGAAATCCTCTTCCAGATTGCCGGATTTCAGATATTCCTCAAGCTCGGCAATATATTTTGTATTGAGCATGGCCATACGCATCACTCCCTTGTCTTGCGCCCGGAGGGCATGGAAAAAAGGCAGGCGGACCTGCCGCTTCGACTCACAACTGCCTTCCCCCGCGGGAAAGCAGTTCGCTCTCCACCATGGCCTGCCGCGCCACGGCCACCATCACCGGCCCGGCGATGATGCCCACGGCCCCGAACACCGCAAGACTGCATACTATGGAAAGCAGAAGAACCACCATGGAAACCTCGATGCCCGTCTTGAGGAAATAAGGGCGCAAAAGGTTGTCCGAACCGGCGACCACGATGCCGCCCCAGGCCATGAGCATGAGCCCGGCCCCCAACGACTGTGTGGCCCAAAGATAAATGGATATGGGAAACCAGACAAGGGCCGTGCCCGCCAGAGGAATGACGGCGGTGAACACGGCGAGAAGCCCCCAGAAGGCAGGGTCGGGCACATTGAGGAAGCGCAGGCCGATGCCGGTGAGCGTGCCCTGAATGATGGGCACGAACACGATGCTGATGAATACGGAGCGGCTGGCGTTGTGCAGCACGGTGACAAAGCGCTCCACCATGTCCTCATGCCGGGGCAGTACCTGAAGGACGGCCCTGCGTATGGAAGGGGCGTAGACCACGATAAGGCAGGTGAACACCATGAAAAGGCACAGCGCCCACACCATGCCCATAGTGTCCCCCGCAAGGTTCAGGCCCTTGGAAAGGACGTTCTTGAGCACGGCGTTGACTACGGCGTTGAAGTCGTTCTCCAGTTTATCCAGATATTCCGGCGCGTTGGGTACGTTTTCCACAAAAACTCTGTGCGCTTCCCCCAGATAATAGGATATGGAGGGAGGAATGGCGTGCCCGGCCTGCCACCATGCGCTGAGCCTGCGCGCTCCTTCCAGGGCCTGCGGGACGACCATGACAAGCACGATGGTGATGGGCGTGGCCACGCATACCACCAGCCCGGCGGAAAAGAACACTATGGCCGAAGTCTTGGACATTCTCGCCCGCAGCCAGCGATATACAGGGAGCGTGAGCGCCGCGGTGACGGCCGCAATGAACACCGAGGTGGGGTATGGGGAAAGCAGAAGAAACCAGATGACGATAGCGAGTACGGCAAGGCAACGG
>NZ_DYZA01000075.1 GCF_020741395.1 Mailhella massiliensis
GCTAAGATTGCCGGTTAGTCCGGTTTCATCGGGGGAAGGGGCGAGTGCTCCTTCCCCTTTTTTATTTATTAATTATTTGTTTTCTCAGGAAAAAAATATGTCGTCAGCAAGGGTCCGTACTGAAAAGGAACTGGGAGAAGCGCTCAAGGAAGAAAAGGATACGATAGAAATCGAAGGTGATCTCAGACGTAAAGTCATAAAAATAAAGGCGACTGGGAAGGTTGCCTGTGTTGTTGCCATAGGGGCTATCGGTGTTGCTGTCGTGGCAACTTTGGCCATAGTTCCGACAGGGGGAACAAGTGCTCCCGCCACAGGTGTCCTTCTCCCGGCAGCAATAGCTTTTGGTGGTGGAATTGGTGGAATTTCGGTTGCCTGCACTGCTGTATCCATAGCTGTTGCAGCTGGAGGCGTAGGCGCTCTCAATACTCTTCGCGAGTATGATCTATCTGAAAAAGATGGTGTGGTTATTTTAAAAAGAAGTAAGGGAAAATAATGCCGGAACTTCCCGAAGTGGAGACCGTGGCGCGCACGCTCGCGCCGCAGGTATGCGGGCGGCGCATCGTGGACGTGGAGGTGCTGAACAAGGGCTCGTGGCAGGGGCTGACGGCGCCCGAAGCCGTGGCGGGGCTGCGGCCCGTCATACGCGGCACGGGCAGGCGCGGCAAGCTGCTTTTTCTCTACCTTTCGCAGGAGGAGGGCTTTCCGCACCCGGAGGCGGAGATTCCCGCGCCCTGTGAGGCCTCGCTCTGGCCGCTTTTCTATTCCGCGCACGGCGTGGAGCAGGGGCGGCCCTCCCTCGTCGGCAGGATCTCCGGGGAAGTGACGGCCCTGGCCTTTCACCTGCGCATGACGGGGCGGCTTTTCGTGTACGGCGAAGGCGAGGAGCCGGGAAAGCATACCCGTGTCGTCCTTACGCTGGACGACGGAAGGCGCGTCTTTTTCGACGATGCGCGCAAGTTCGGGCAGGCGCGGGCCGTGTGCGCGGATGAGCTGGGGGCGTGGGATTTCTGGAAGAAGCTGGGGCCGGAGCCTCTGGAAATGACGGATGAAGCCTTTGCCGCGCGTTTTTCTTCCGGCCGTGCGGTCAAGGCTCTTCTGCTCGATCAGTCCGTGGTGGCGGGAGTGGGCAACATTTATGCCGACGAGAGCCTTTTCCGCGCAAGGATACGGCCCGAAGCTCCGGGAAAAAAACTTTCTCCGGCAAGGCTCGCGAAGCTGCACCGCGCTCTTGTGGAGGTTCTGCTCGATTCCATCCACGAATGCGGCAGTTCCATACGCGATTACCGCACGGCAAAAGGGGACGTGGGGGCCTTCCAGAACCGCTTTTTTGTGTACGGAAGAGCCGGGGAGACGTGCCTTGTGTGCGGAAAAAAGCTGGCCTCGGCTTCCGTGGCGGGCCGCTCTACGGTGTGGTGCCCGCATTGCCAGAAGGCGTAGAACTTCGCCTTGCATGTAAGGGAGCGACTTTTCGGGAGCCGCATGCCCGGATTTCGGGGCGGCAGGGCGCGGCTTGAGCCGCCTTGTTCGGAACGGCGTGAGTCCGGGAAGCCCGCATCCCGGAGGTCGGGAGCCGGGGCAGGAATTTCGGCCTCGCGGAAGCGCATTGCGTTTTTCCCCGCCTTTTCCGGCATTGCGGAAGAGGCGAAAAAGGGGGATGCAGGCCGCCTCAGGTACAGCGGGGCATTTTTGCGGCGCAGAAGGTCTTGTTCCGCCCGTCATAGTGCGGGAAAGGGCGCGGCATGCCGCGCGTTTTTCGGCGCAGGCGGAAAAGGGCCCGCCGCAGGGAAAAGCAGCCGCCGCGCGGCGCAACGGTTCAGGACTTTTTCGAGCGGAAGGCGAGTACCGTGGCTTTTTTCGCGGGGGCCTTTTCTTCTTCCTTTTCCCGGGGCTCCATGCGCCGCCATGGGCGCAGGTCTTCGCGCTTCGGTTCGGGCCGGCTTTTGCGCATCGCTTCCCGCTCTTCCCATTTGGTATTGAAAAGCTGGTTCTTCCCGCGCACCGCCTGGAGCAGGGAAAGCACGATGGCGGCTTCTTCCCATTCCCGGGAAGCGTCGAAATCCTGCACCCTTTGCAGGTACTTGTTCCACAGGGCCATGAGGGAGGCCTCGTCCATGGCGTTGAGCTGGCGGGCCATTTTGAGCAGCATCTGTTCCATCCTATTCCTCGCTTTTGGGCTGCCCCCTTATACCCCGCAAGGCGGGTGCGGGCAAATGAAATTTCCCCCCTTCTTTTCCGCCGGGCTGGCGGAAAAAGGGCAATTTGCCCGCTTGCATTTTTTATGATAAAAAATCAGTTTCCCCATGGGGCGCGGGGCCGCGCCTCTGTCGCCGCCGCGCCTCCCGCGCTGCGGGAGGGAATTCCAAACATTTTTCGCCAGTGCGGAGTTGACATGAGCGAACTCAAAGATATGTATCGCACCATTGTTGCGGACGGTTTTCCCGATACCATGACCATCACGCTGGGAGACAGCGTGCTTACCTATCACAAGCGCACCTGGGAGATGGGCGGCGAAGTGCGCGGCCTGCGCTACGGCGAAAACCCCGATCAGCCCGCCGCGCTCTATGAGTTCGTGGAAGGCGAGAATAAGGTGGCGCATCTCAAGTGGCGTTCCCCGAAGCAGGGCATCGTTTCCGCCCTTACGGAAGAACAGATGGTGCAGTCGGGCAAGCATCCTGGCAAGACCAACCTCACCGACGTGGACAACGCCTGTAATATTCTCCAGTATCTTTCCAAAAAGCCCGCTGCCGCCATTTTGAAGCACAACAATCCCTGCGGTGCGGCCTGGGCCGACACGCTTTTCGACGCCTTGAACAACGCTTTCTGGTGTGACCGCATCGCGGCCTTCGGCGGCGCGGTGGTGGTGAACCGTCCGCTGGATATGAAGTGCGCGGAGCTTATCGCCTCCCAGTATTTTGAAGTGGTGGCCGCACCCTCCTTTGAGGAAGGCGTGGTGGACGTGCTCAAGGGGCGCAAGAACCTGCGTATTTTTGAGCTGCCTGGCCTTGCGCATCTCGACGAGCTCAAAGGTATTCCCATGCTCGACTTCAAGAGCCTTACCGACGGCGGCATCATTATGCAGAAGTCCTTCGTGAACCGCATAAACAGCGTGGACGACTTCATTCCCGCCACCGGAGCGAAGAAGGACGGCGCCGTGTTCACGGCGAGGAAGCCCACGGAGAAGGAAGCGGAGGATCTGCTCTTTGCCTGGGCCGTGGAAGCGGGCGTGACTTCCAATTCCGTGATTTTCGTGCGCGACGGGGCCACCGTGGCTATCGGTACCGGCGAGCAGGATCGTGTGGGCTGTGCGGAACTGGCCATTCACAAGGCCTATACCAAGCATGCCGACGTACTTTCCTTCCGCCGCACCGGCCTTTCCCTGTATGAGCTTCAGCAGAAGGCCCTTGCCGACGCCGAAGCCGCCGCGATTCTGGAAGAGATCAACCGCAAAACGCGGGAAGAGAAGGGCGGGCTCATCGGTTCCGTAGTGGTGTCCGACGGCTTCTTCCCCTTCCGCGACGGCGTGGACGTAGTCATGGCCCAGGGCGTGACGGCCATTGCCCACCCCGGCGGCTCCATCCGCGACTGGGAAGTGGTGCAGGCCTGCAACGAACATGAACCTCAGGTCGCCATGGTCTACACCGGCCAGCGTTCTTTCAAGCATTGATGCCGTCTGCGCCGGGCAGTTTTTTTTGTCCGGCGCTTTTTTTGCCCCTTCATGGGGCGTTTTTCTGCCGGGGCCTTTCGCCCCGGCGCTTTTGCCCCGAAGGGTACTCTCTTTCCGGGGGGCTCCCGGGGAAGGCTTTTCACGGCGGCGCGGGCGACACCTCTTAATCTGTTTCAGGAAGAAATCATGGCATCGCATATCGTGCAGTACCCGGGCACGGGCTGTATTGTGGAATTCATGCAGGGGAATGAGCCCCAGATAGCGTGGGTGATGGAAGAGCAGAAGGGAAAATTGCGCCTTTTTCTGCCGAACCGCCGCGAAACGACTCTGTCCGCCTCCCGCATACTTCCCTGGGCCGGGCCAGCCTACGGCGCTCAGCAGAGCAAGGACGCCGTGGTGGATCTTCTGAACAGGCACCGCGAGCGCCGCGAACGCCTCGCTTCCGAGGTGGCTCCCATGGAGCTGTGGGAAATGGCCCAGGGCGAAATGGACAAGGCTCCGGCCGAATGGTTTGCGGAACTCGGCTATACCAGCCCCGATGCCGACACGGTGGCGGCCTGCGGCCGCGCTCTTTTGCAGTGCAAGACGCACTTTCGCTTTCAGCCGCCGGTTTTTGAGATTTACGACGCCGCCACGGTGGAATCGCGCCGTCAGGCGGAAGAAGCCGCGCGCGTGCGCGAGGCCATGGTCTGCGGCGGGGCGGACTGGTTCCGCCGTCTGTGGGAGGCGCGCGTGGGCCGTCATGCCGCGCCGGACAGTTCCACAGCGCCTGATGAGGCCGTGCGCCAGAGGCTGGAACGCATGCTCCGCGCCCGCATGATAGACCCGGAGACCATGGAGGACGAGGCGCTCTGGAAGCAGGTGACTAAGGGCCTGCCGGACGATCCGCATCTCGCGCTTTATCTCGCCATGACATGGGGCCTGGTGCCCGAGCATTACAATTTCTGGATGGACCGCGCGGACTACGAGGCGGGCACGGACTGGGAAAAGCCCTTTGCTGAAGAGACGGAGGCGCTCATCCGTGCCGTGGAGAGCGGCGGGAAGCTGCCTCCCGCCGAGGAGACTGCCTTCATCAGCATCGACAGCGCGAGCACCCGCGACATAGACGACGCCTTCCGCATCGCCGCATCTTCCGACGGCGGCTGGGAGGTGGAGGTGGCGCTGGCCTGTCCCGCCTGGTTCTGGGATTTTGAAAGCCCGCTGGGCCGGGCCGTATTCCACAGGGCCACAAGTATCTACTTGCCGGAAGGCAACTGCCACATGATGCCCGAGGCACTCGGCGAAGGGGCGTTCAGCCTTTTTGAAGGCGAGGCGCGCCCGGCGCTCATCATAGGCGCGCATATTGCCCCGGACGGGACTCTCGGCGAAGGCTCCTTCCGCACGGCCACGGTGAAGATAGCGAAGAACCTCGCCTACCCCGACTGTGAAGCCGCGCTGGACGGCGCGGACAATGAGGCCTCGCCCTATGCGGAATCCCTGCGCCTCGCCTGCGCCATGAGCGAGAAGCGTCTCGCCTATCGCGTGGAGCACGGCGCTGTGATCATCGAGCGCCCGGAGCTTGATTTCGAGCTCGAAGGCGAGGGTGCGGACGTGACGGTAAAGATAAAGGACATTCCCGCCGCGCCGCGGGCGCAGCTTCTGGTGGCTGAACTTATGGTGGTGGCCAACGCCGTCCTTGCGGAATGGGCCGTGAAGAACGACGTGCCCCTTCTTTTCCGCACGCAGGACGTGGCCGTGCCCCGGGAATACGCCGGGGTGTGGAGGAGTGCGCCGGATATCGCCCGCGTGGTGCGCATCCTTGTGGCAGCCTCGCTGGACGTGATGCCCCGTCCGCATGCGGGCATGGGACTTGCCGCCTACAGCCCGGTCACGTCGCCGCTGCGCCGCTTTACCGACCTCGTCAATGAGGCGCAGCTTCTGCATGTGCTCGCCCAGGGTTCGCCCCGCTGGTCGCGTGAGGAACTCTCCTCCATGCTTCTGAATCTCTCCATACGGTTGGAGGCGGCGGGGCAGGTGCAGCGTTTCCGCCCGCGCTACTGGAAATACCTCTACATACAACAGCAGTCCCGCCTGCACGGCGAGGAATGTTGCTGGAAGGCTGAAGTGGCCGAGGAAAACGACATGTGGGTGAGCGTGTTCCTGCCCGAAGTGCAGCTCGGACTGCGCGGCCGGCGCAACCTCTTCGGGGAAAAGGTCTTCCCCGGCCAGGAGCTTCATGTGCGCCTCGGCAAGGTAAGCCCGCTCAGAAGCGAGGCCGTCATTCTGAACGTGCGGGAAGAGTAGGGCGCTTGCCTCTTGCCTCTTCCCTGTGTATAATGATGAACTAGGGTACCTTTATTCCGGTTCGCCAAGGAGAAGGAATGTCATCAGCCCGAAGATTTGCCGCTACGGTTCTGTGCTGCGCCCTCATGGGTTGCGCGGGACTTTCGCAGACGGCCTGTGCGCCGAAACAGAAAACCCTGCCCGAGACTTCCGTGCCCGCGCCGGAGGAAACGGCGGATTCTTCCGACTCTTTTGACTCCCTTGTCCTCGACAGGGAGCTGTCCCTTGCTGCCCAGAAGCCCGGGATCCTGGTGTCCAGTTCCTCTCTCAGCGTTTCCGCGTTGGAGGAGCATCACGCCCTGTACGGAGATTCCCTGGAACTGACGAGCGATCCGCTTTCCCTTTCCCTGCCTTCGGGCGTGCTCCAGCTTGAGAGTGTGCCGGGAAGTACCGGGCAGTGGAACATGCCCGCCCCCGGCAGCGCCGAAGAACGCAGACTGGCGGCCATGCACACCAAGGAGGCACTCTGCTCCGCCGGAGAAACGGTGTGCATCACATCCCCTTACGGTGTGAGACGTTCCTCGCGACGCTCACACAAGGGTATAGATATCCGCGCGCCCCTCGGTTCTCCCATCATGGCCTTTCGCGGGGGCGTGGTGGTGTGCGCCGAATATCACAGAAGCTACGGCTACATGGTGGAAATCCAGCAGGACGACGGCATTCGCGCCCGCTACGCTCACATGAGCCAGATACTCACACGCAAGGGGGACAGGGTGGAACCGGGCCTCATGATAGGCCGTGTGGGCTCCACCGGCCGTTCCACCGGCCCGCATCTGCATTTCGAGCTTCTGCGCGACAACAGGCAGATGAATCCCATGGCCTACCTGCCCACTCCCAAGCAGGTAGTGACCAAGGGCACGGAGGCCGACGCGGCGGCCGCCAGGCAGGCACTCGCCAAATCCGGCCATGCAAAGAAAAAGTCCGCAGTAAAGAAATCTTCCTCCAAAAAAAAGTCCACGGTGAAAAAACAAAGCTCCACGAAGAAAAAGAGCGTTGCCAAGAAAAGCTCCTCTTCCAAGAAGAGCACGGCCCAAAAGGCGGCTTCAACCAAGAAGAAAAGCGCCGCAAAAACGGCTTCCTCGAAAAAGACCGCCCCTAAAAGCTAGTTCCCCTTCCTTCGATTCTGCGCCTCTCCTCAGGGAGAGGCTTTTTTTTGGCCTTCTCCCGTCGTCCGGACAGGAGAAGAGAGGCAGGCTGCGTAGCTCAAAAAAGTATGATAAATATTACTTTATTTGATTAATCTTACTTTATGACGCCTTTTGGGGCGTGCCCGGCAAGGCCGTGCAGAGAAGTCCCATGCCCGGGTGAGGCTTCTTTTCTCCGGCTGTCCGGGACAGGTGCGGAAAAAGCGGCGTGCAGAAACAGCGCGGCCTTCTTTGCATTTTTCTCACGGTGCAGTCGATTATTACAATGTCCCTCTCACGGGCCCGCCGGTAGGCTTGCCTTGAAGACGGCATGACGCCGTTTTTCATCCCTATCAGAAGGAGGACCCATGCACCTTACCCCGCGAGAAATGGACAAACTCTTGGTGCTCTCCCTGGCGGAAGTGGCGCAGCGCCGCAGGGAAAAAGGGCTGAAGCTCAATCATCCTGAGGCGGTCGCCGTCATTACCGCCACGGCGCTGGAAGGCGCGAGAGCCGGAAAGACCGTGGAAGAAGTGATGAACGACGCGCGCAAGGCGCTCACCCGCGCCGATGTCATGGAAGGCGTGCCGGAAATGATCCCCTTTGTGCAGCTGGAGGCCGTGTTCACCGACGGCAGCCGCCTGGTCACCGTGCACGACCCCATAAGTTGAGCATCCTTCCGGCGGAAACTTCATCACGCCGCACGTGCGGCACAACAAAGGCAGGCAGATATGGCAGATTCTCCCAAAGCTCCCGTCGGCGGCTATATTTTTGCCGACGGCCCCATCACGTTCAACGAGTCCCGGCCTTCCGTGAGCCTCAAGGTGCGCAACACCGGCGACAGGCCCGTGCAGGTAGGCTCCCACTTTCACTTTTTCGAGGTCAACCGCGCCCTGGAATTCGACCGTGCGGCGGCCTACGGCATGAGGCTGAACATTCCTTCCACCACGGCCATACGCTTTGAGCCGGGGGATGAGAAAACCGTGTCCCTGGTACCTTTCGGCGGGCTGTGCAATGTGTACGGCTTCAACAACCTTGTGGATTCCTGGGCCGGGGACAGCCACGCGAAGCCCCTCAATGTGGCGAAGGCCCTGGCCCTCGGCTTCAAGAACGCGAAATCCGTCTAACCCAAGGAAGCGACATGCCCCAGATTTCAAGACAGGAATATTCCAGCCTGTACGGCCCCACCGTGGGCGATAAGATCAGGCTCGGCGATACGGATCTCTATGTAGAAATAGAGAAGGATTTGCGCGGCTACGGCGATGAAGTCATCTACGGCGGCGGCAAGACTCTGCGCGCAGGCATGGGCGGGGACGACCATTCCCCCCGCGACAACGGCGTGCTCGATCTCGTCATCACCAACGCCACCATCATCGACCCTGTGCTTGGCGTCATCAAGGCCGACGTGGGCATACGCGACGGCCGCATCGCGGGCATAGGCAAGGCGGGCAATCCCGCCGTCATGGACAATGTGGACCCGAACCTCGTGGTGGGTAACGCCACGGACGCCATTTCCGGCGAACACCTCATCCTCACGGCAGGCGGCATCGACGCCCATGTGCACCTTGTCTGCCCCGAGCAGGCACAGACGGCCATTTCCAACGGCATCACCACCTTCTTCGGCGGCGGCATAGGCCCCTCGGACGGCACCAACGGTACCACCATCACCCCCGGCGCGTGGAATATTCATCGCCTTATGGAAGCGGCGGAAGGCCTTCCCGTGAATATCGGCATCCTGGGCAAGGGCCATGCCTACAACGAAGACCCCCTGCGTGAGCAGATAGAGGCCGGGGCCTGCGGCTTCAAGATCCATGAGGACTGGGGAGCCATGCCCGCAATCATCCGTGCGGCTCTTTCCGTGGCGGATAAGATGGACGTGCAGGTTTCTATTCACACCGACACGCTGAACGAGGCAGGTTATGTGGAAGACACTATAGCTGCCATGGAAGGCCGCGTCATCCATACCTTCCATTCCGAAGGCGCGGGCGGCGGGCATGCGCCGGATATCATCCGCGTGGCGGGCCAGCCCAACGTGCTGCCGAGTTCCACCAACCCCACGTTGCCTTTCGGCATCAATTCCCAGGCAGAACTTTTCGATATGATCATGGTCTGCCACAACTTGAACCACAACGTGCCTTCCGACGTGTCCTTTGCGGAAAGCCGCGTGCGGCCTGAAACCATAGCGGCGGAAAACGTGCTTCACGACATGGGCGCCATTTCCTGCATTGCAAGCGATTCCCAGGCCATGGGCCGCGTGGGCGAGAACTGGACGCGCGCCATACAGACGGCGAGCGCCATGAAGGCCGCGCGGGGCTCCCTGCCTGAAGACGCGCCCGGCAACGACAACTTCCGCGTGCTGCGCTATGTGGCAAAGGTAACCATCAACCCGGCAATCATTCAGGGCGTGTCCCACCTCATCGGTTCCGTGGAAAGGGGCAAGGTGGCCGACCTCGTGCTCTGGCAGCCGCAGTTCTTCGGGGCCAAGCCTTACATGGTCATCAAGAGCGGCACCATAGCGTGGTCCATCATGGGCGATCCCAATGCTTCCCTGCCCACGCCGCAGCCTGTCATTTACCGGCCCATGTTCGGATCCACCGGCCTTCTGCAGCAGACAAGCCGCATTACCTTCACTTCGCAGGCAGCCATGGAGCGCGGCATCAAGGAAAAGCTCGGCCTGAAGAGCCGCGTGGAAGCAGTGCACGGCATCCGCACCCTGACCAAGCACGCCATGGTGCGCAACAACACAACGCCTCATATCGAGGTCAATCCCGAAACCTTTGCCGTCATGGTGGACGGCGTGCACGTCACTGTTCCCCCGGTGCAGCGCGCGAGTCTGGGTCAGCTCTACTTTTTCAGCTGACGCGGGATGTTTCCAAGGGAAATCGCGAGGGCGATTTCATGAACTTCCGCCCGCCCGGATCTCCGGGCGGGCGGCGAAGACAAGGCGGCCGCGGGCCCCGGAGGGAATCGTATGGACATTGTGGAAAAGGTGCTGGGCAACAGGGCGGACGCGGCGTGGGTAAAGCGCCTTGAAGGCGCAAAGGTGGACACTCTGGAACTTTCCCAGTGGGAGGCCCAGAAGAACCGCCTGCGCAAGGAAACCGAGGGCGGCCGGAGCATGGCCGTGGCCCTTGAGCGCGGGGCCTTCCTGCGCGACGGCGACATACTTTTCTGGGATGAAGCGTCGCATGAGGCCGTGATATGCCGCATCAGGCTGCGTCCCGTCATGGCCGTGGACATGGCGGGCCTGAAGCGCCTGCCCGCGGATGAGGCCCTCAGCGCCGCCGTGCGCCTGGGGCATGCGCTCGGCAATCAGCACTGGCCCGCCGTGGTGAAGGGCGACATGGTCTATGTGCCCATGGCGGCGGATGAAAAGGTCATGGGCGCAGTCATGGACACGCACGCCGTGCCCGGCACGGGCTTTTCCTTCCTTGCCGGGGAAGAGGTGAGCGCGCGGCTTTCCCGGGAGGAGGCTCGTCTTCTTTTCGGCGGCGCGGAAAATCCGGCCGGCATCCATCATCACGGCCCCCATGCCTGAGGTCCGGCGTACAACCTGAAGAAGGAGCACCTGGTGGACATTCTTTCCCTTGTGCGGCTCATGCAGTTCGGTGATTCCATGCTTCCCACCGGGGCCTTCGCCTTTTCCGGCGCACTGGAAGCGGCGGCGCAGTCAGGCGTGGTGCACGACGCGGCCACGCTTCAGCAGTATGTGGCGGCAGCGCTGCGTCAGGCCTCCACGGGCGACGCCGTGGGGCTCGCCTTTGCCCTGCGCGCTCTTTGCGGAGATACGGTAAGTGCGGGAGCTCCCGTGCAGGAGAGCACGCTTGCCCGGCTGAGAAATATCGACCTCGCCCTGTATCGCCGCAAACTGCCCGAGGAATTTCGCGTCATGATGGTCAAAACCGGGCGCAGGCTCACGGAACTCGGCGCGCGCGCCACCCTTTCCCCCCTGCTTTCGCGCTGGCTTTCGCAGATAGAGTCGGGCAGTACCCCGGGCTCCTACCCTGTGGCGCTTGCGGTACTTTTCGCCGCTTCCGCCTTTGCCGAGGCGCCCCTGCGCAACGAAGGGGAAGGGGAGGAGAAGGCGCTGCTTGAAGAAGCGCTTACCGTATATTTCTACGGCGTGGCCATGGGTATTCTGAACGCCTCGCTCAGGCTCATGCGCGTGACGCATTTCGACGTGCAGGCCATTTTGTACCGCGTATCCGCCCAGTTCGGTGAACTGTGCGCGCTCGCCATGGAAACGCCCCTTGACCGCATGACGGGCTATGCCCCCATGACGGACATACTCTCCGCCGTCCATGCCGGGGCGCGCGTGCGCCTGTTCATGAGCTGAGAAAGCGCGTTTTGCGCGGGACTCGCCGGGGCGGCGCCGTGTTCCGCAAAAGCCAAAGGAAGGAACCATGAAGAAAATCACCCGTATCGGCGTGGGCGGTCCGGTGGGTTCGGGCAAGACGGCCGTCATCGAGGCTGTGGTGCCGGAACTCATGCGGCGCGGCGTACGCCCGCTCATCATCACCAACGACGTGGTGACTACCGAAGATGCGAAGCATGTGCAGAGGGAGCTTGCGGGCATACTGCCCGCGGAACGCATCGTGGGGGTGGAGACCGGGGCCTGTCCCCACACGGCCATTCGTGAAGACCCGAGCATGAACCTTGCCGCCGTAGAGGAGCTGGAAAAGCGCTTTCCCGACAGCGACGTGGTGTTCATCGAAAGCGGGGGCGACAACCTCACCCTCACCTTCAGTCCGGCGCTTGCCGACTTCTTCATCTATGTCATAGACGTGGCCGCCGGGGATAAGATCCCGCGCAAAAGCGGGCCCGGGGTCTGCCATTCCGACATACTTGTCATCAACAAGGAAGACCTTGCCCCCTATGTGGGCGCAAGCCTTGAAGTCATGGAACGCGATTCCAGGCTCATGCGGGGCAAGAAGCCCTTCCTATTCACCAACTGCATGACGGGGCACAACATTTCCACCCTGGCCGACTGGATCATGCGCGATGCGCTTTTTGATATTCCGGACAGGGGCGCAGGCCATGCCGCAGACGCTGCACGAAGCAGGAAGGGAGAGTCGGCCCATGGCTGAGGCAGGAACGCTGCGCAGCCCGGAAAAGGGCTTTTTCCCCGACTGTTCCAGTTTTGCTGCGGCAAAGAAGGCGCTTTCGTACCTGGAGGCCGGGGCGGAGGAATGTTTTCCGTACCGCGACGAGCCGCCGCAGATGAAAAGCGGGGCCGTGGGCAAGGTGGGCTATCTCAGGCTGGATTTCCGGCGCGACGAGCGCCTCTGCCGCACCGTGCTCGCCGACCTCGACAGGCGTGCGCCGCTTCTGGCGCAGAAGGCCCTGTATTGGGATCAGTCGCAGCCGGACCTGGCCTGTGTGATCACCATAGAGAGCACGGGCTGCATCGTGCAGGGCGACCGTCTCGCTCTGGAGGTCCGCGCGGGCAGGGACGCCCATGCCCTCGTCACCACGCAGAGCGCTACCAAGGTGCACGTCATGGAGCACAACCACGCCTCCCTTCTTCAACATTTCACGCTGGAAGAGGGAAGCTGGCTCGAATACGTCCCCGACCCGCTCATTCTGCACCGCCACGCGCGTTTTCTGCAGGATACCTGGGTCACGCTGCCCGCTTCGGCCGCTTTTGTGTACGGGGAAATACTCATGCCGGGCAGGCGCTGGCATCACGCGGAGGAGCAGTTCGGCTTCGACCTGTACTCTTCGGGCTTCCATGTGTTCCGGGCAGGGGAGAAGGAGCCGCTCTTTGAAGAGCGCCTCGTGCTGGAGCCGGAAAAAACATCGTTCTGCAATGTGGGCGTCATGGCGGGCTATGCGGTGTTCGGCAACATGTTCGCCCTGGTGCCCGAACGCTTTCTTCCCGAAATCAGGGAGGAGGCGGGCAGCGGTGTGGAAAAGGACCTCGCCTTCGGTGCGCTTGCGCTTCCCGGGCAGGCGGGGCTTGCCTTCCGGGTGCTCGGCCGCAGCGTGGAGGGCGTGCAGGCGAAAATGAGGGAATTCCGTTCCCTGGTGCGGGAGAAGGTGCTGGGAAGGGCGCTTCCTTCCGAGTTTCTCTGGCGCTGAGCGCGGCAAGGAGGAGACATGGTTCACACTTCAAAAAACAGCGGCGCGGCGGAAGGCGCGCGGTATTACCCCTTCCCGCGTGTGGTCGACGTGCTCCTTCGCGGGGCGGGGCAGGTCATGTTCCAGAATTCCCCGTGGACGGGGCTTTTCTTTCTTCTCGGCATAGCCTGGGGCTCCTGGCGGGCGGATAGGCCGGAAATCGTCATAGGTGCGCTGACCGGCCTTTGCGTGGGGACTCTCGCGGCCTGCCTGTTGCATGCCCCGCGCGAGGAGATCGACTCCGGCCTGCACGGCTACAACGGCATACTCGTGGGTTGTGCGCTGCCCGTATTCTTCGGCAGCGGCCCGATGTGCTGGGCGCTTGTGTTCGCGGGGGCCTTTTTTTCCACCGTCATCATGATGGCCGTTTCCAGCTTTTTAAGTTCCTGGAAGGTGTCGGCCATGACGGGGCCTTTCGTGTTCACCACTTGGTTCATCCTGCTTGCTTCCTACAATTTCGTCCACTTCGACATTGTAGCCCTGCCCGAGCCTTCGCTGCCTGCTCAGCCGAGTGCGGCCCTGGCCGTGATCCCCGGGCTGGAAGCTTTGTTCCGGGCGACCTTTACCGGAGTTTCCCAGGTCTTTCTCATCGATAACGCCGTTACCGGGGCGATTTTCCTCGCCGGCATCGCGGCGAGCTCCCTGCCCGCCGCCCTGCTCGGATGGGGCGGCTCCGTACTGGCCATAGCCGTGGCGCTTGTTCTCGGCGCGGACGGCAGAAGTGTGGAGGCGGGGCTTTATCAGTTCAGCGCCGTGCTTACGGCCATAGGCCTCGGCTCCACCTTCTACCGCCCGGGCTGGCGAGTGCTCCTTTACGCCTTTTTGGGGACGGTGTTCACCGTGGTGGCGCAGGGGGCGCTCAACGTGGCCCTCGCACCTCTCGGCATTCCTACGCTCACCTTCCCCTTCGTCATTGCCGCGTGGCTTTTTCTGCTGCCCCATGTGCATTTCGCACAGAAGGGGAGCGACGTTTCACCTTCAGACTGACGGGAGTGTTCCATGTATACAGCGGACAGCGGAGATACTGCTTTCATCCTGTTTTGTACGGCACTGGTCTGCCTCATGACGCCGGGGCTGGCCTTTTTCTACGGCGGCCTGGTGCGCCGCAAGAATGTGCTCACCATCATGATGCAGAGCTTCATTTCCATGGGCGTGATTGCCGTCATATGGATATTCGGCGGCTTCAGCCTGGCTTTCGGGCCGGATATAGGCGGCGTGATAGGCGATATCACCTATCACTTCGCCCTGGACAAGGTGGGTGCCGCGCCCAGCCGCGACTATGCCGTCACCGTGCCTTTTATCCTGTTTTTCGCCTATCAGCTCATGTTCGCAATCATCACGCCTGCGCTCATCACCGGGGCCTTTGCCGGGCGTTTCAACTTTCGGGGCTACCTTCAGTACCTCGTGCTGTGGATGATCTTCATCTATATTCCCGTGTGTCACTGGGTGTGGGGCGGGGGCTTTCTGGAAAAGCTCGGGGTGGCGGATTTCGCAGGCGGCATCGTGGTGCATGTGAGCGCCGGTTTTGCGGCCCTCTCTTCCGTGCTGTTCCTCGGCCCGCGTGACGACATAGCTCCCGGCGAACACCCGGAACCCAACAACCTGCCCCTGGTGGCCGTGGGCGCGGGCCTTCTTTGGTTCGGCTGGTTCGGGTTCAATGCGGGCGGTGCCTATGCGGGTGACGGGCTTGCCGCCTACGCCTTCACCAACACCACCATAGCCGGTTCCATTGCCATGCTGGTATGGATGTTCCTCGACTGGCGCAGCGCGAGCCGTCCTTCCTTCTCCGGTATTCTCGTGGGAGCGGTGGCAGGGCTTGCCACCATCACGCCCTGTGCAGGCTATGTTCCGCCGTGGGCGGCGATCATCATCGGCGCTGCAGGGGCTGCGGTGTGCTATTATGCCAAGTGCGTGCAGGCGAAGCTCCACTTCGACGATGCTCTGGAAGTGTGGCGTGCCCACGGCATGGGCGGGCTCACCGGGTCGCTTCTGGTGGGAGTGTTCGCCTCTGCGGCTATCAACGACGTGCATGCAGGCATCGAGCAGTTTTTCATCCAGATTCTCGGCGTGGGCGTGGTGGCGGCCTGGTCCTTTGTGGGAACCTGGATCATTCTCAAGGTCATCAGTCATTTCGGCCCCATCCGCGTGAGCCGCGCGCAGGAGCTGGAGGGGCTCGATGAAGCCCTGCACGGGGAGTCGGCCTACAGGTTGTAGCCTTCGTTGGAGGCTGGGTTCCGGCCTTTCCGCATCCGGCGTTTTTTCCCTGCCGGGAGGGCTTGGTGAAAGCCTCCCTCCCGGACAGACATTGACAGGGGAGCGGAAAATGCAGATGCTCCGCCCCTGGAGGATGTATGAGTTCTTTGATTCTTGTGGCGACGGGTGGGGCACTCGGCGCGGCATGCCGCTATGGCGCGGGGCTTCTTTCCGTAGCCCTGTTCGGCAGGGGGGTTCCCGTGGGGACGCTCCTTGTCAACGTGACGGGCTGCTTCATCATCGGGGCCGTGTATGCCGCCATGGCGGAGCAGGTTCACGGCGTGCTCGCGACTTTTCTTATTCAGGGCTTCTGCGGAGCCCTCACTACTTTTTCCACTTTTTCGATGGACTGCTTCCAGCTTCTGCGCGCGGGGCGGGTGTGGGGCGCGGCGGCCAACGCGGCGCTCAACATGGTGCTCGGCCTCGGTGCAGCGGTTCTCGGGCTTGCGCTTTTTACTGCGTCGTGAGGCGGGGCTTCAGCCGGAGAGCCCGGAGAACTCCGTCGGGCCTTTTCCCCGGGCGTGCGTGTCCCGGAACATTTTCTTTAAAGGATGGAAGAGGGCATGAAATCCTTTCTGAAGCAGGTTCTGGCCGTACTTGTCGGCGGTGCGCTCGGCGCGGTATGCCGTGTGGAAATCGGCAACAGGGTGACGGAAGCGGCGGGTGCGGTTCTGCCCGTAGGTATTTTATGCGTCAATATGGCCGGATCCTTCCTTCTGGGCCTGCTCATGGGGATAGCCTCCCGCTCACGCTCCGGCTACCCCACGGCTACGGCCTTTTTCGCCACCGGCTTTTTCGGCGGCTTCACCACGTTTTCCTCCTTTGCGCTGGATACCGTGCTGCTCTGGCAGGCGGATCATACGGTCTTCGCCCTGCTCAATGCGGGCCTGAACGGCGTATGCTGCATTGCTCTCGCGGGCCTCGGCTGGAAGCTTGCGGCCCGGCCCGGGAAGGCGGCGTAGAGGTATGGCTGGAGGGGCGTGGAGCGTGTACCTTCTTCTCTGTGCCGACGGTACGCTCTACTGCGGCATAAGCCTCGACGTACCCCGTCGTGTGGCCATGCACAACGGCCTTCTTCCGGGCGGGGCAAAATATACCTGCGGCCGCAGGCCGGTGAGCCTCGTCGCCTGTGCCGGGGGCTTTTGCCGTGAGGATGCGCTCAGGCTGGAGAGGCGGATAAAAAAGCTCCCGCGTTCCCGGAAGGCGGACGCTCTCACCTGCCTTGCAGAGTCCGGGGCCTGACGTTCCGGTCTGGGGCTTTTCCCCGGAAAGGGGGCAGGGCGCGCTCTTGACCGCGGGCACGGGCGGGAATATGCTCTAGCCTCCCCGGGCCGACCTCAGCATTTATCCGGCCCGAAAATCCATGCAAGGGTGTCACCTATGCGCAGATTCCTTCCTCTTTTCCATAGCTTCGTCGTCCTTCTGGTGCTGGCTCTGGCCCTGCCTTGCCGTGCCGCCACCATGGTGGACATTTACGGCGCGGGCCAGAACAAGATCAATCTGGCCATGGCCTCCCCCCTCACTGCTCCCGGCCAGCGCGCCACGTCACTGGGTGCGGAACTGAACGACGCCATAACCGCCAACCTCAATTATCTGCCCTTCATGCGCCTTACCTCGCCTTCCGCCGTCCTGGGCGGCACGGTGCTTTCCGCCTGGCAGGGGCCGGAGGTGGATTTCCGCCGTTTCCAGATCGCCGGTGCCGACCTTCTCGTCACGGCCCACTGGCCGAACGGCGACAAGGAAAACAGCACCGTCGAGCTTCGCGTTTTTGAGACCTATTCCGGCAAGTTCGTGTTCGGTAACGCCTATGCCGGGGTGACCCATACCGAGGTGCCCAATGTGGCCGACCGCTTTTGCGACGACCTCATGGAGGCCCTCACCGGTGCGCGCGGATTCTTCAGCAGCTCCCTGGCCTTCGTCAAGGGCAACGGCCGCAAGCGCGACGTGTGGGTGGTGCGCGCCACGGGCCGAGATCTTCGGCAAGTCACCAACATTCCCGGTTCCGCCATGTCGCCTTCCTGGTCGCCGGATGGCCGTTATGTGGTGTTCAGCCACTTGGACGACAGTACCCACGCCCTCGGCGTGTGGGACCGCATGAGCAACACGGTCAAGCGTGTGCGTTTCCCGGGAAACACCGTCATCGGTCCGTGCTTTCTGCCTGACAACCGCGTAGCCGTGAGCCTTTCCACGGGCCATTATCCCGACATTTTTCTTCTGAACCGTCAGTTCCAGCGCGAGCGTACCCTGGAGCAGAGCGCGGGCATCGACGTATCGCCTTCCTTCGACGCCACGGGCACCAAAATGGCATTCACCTCCAGCCGCCTGGGCAGCCCGCAGGTGTTTTTGAAGGATTTCACCACCGGCGCGGTAACCCGCGTGAGCATGGACGGTTCTTATAACTCCGAACCCTGCATCAGTCCCGACGGAACGCTCATCGCCTACACCAAGGCCACGCCTTCGGGCTTCCGCATCTTCGTGCACGATATGGTCACGGGCTATGAGCAGCAGATTTCGTTCGGCCCCGGCAGGGACGAACAGCCCGCCTTTGCGCCGGACAGTTACTTTGTGGCCTTCACCTCCACAAGGAGCGGCTCTTCCCAGATTTACCTCACCACGCGCCACGGCGGCGAGGCGAAACAGGTTCCCACCGGACCGGGTAATGCCTCGTTCCCGAGCTGGGGGAAGTAAAATAATTTAAATTTCCGGGCGAATTCCCCCCTCCGTAAGCTTGACAACGGCAAGTGTGAGGGTAATATGCCCTTCTGCCTGTAAGTGCAGTTTTCTTTCCACGCTCTATATTTAAGAGGGAAGAGCGGGAGAGAGAAATATTATGAATTAACTCTCAGGAGGAGTTATCATGAAGTCTCTGAAGTCTTTTGGCCTGGTTGTGGTTCTTGCTCTGGCTCTCGGCATGGGCGCCGGCTGCGCGAAGAAGAATGCTGAAGTGGAAAATGTGGAAGCCGCTCCCGTGGCCAGCACCTCCGCTGTTGACGCTGCCGCTCAGCAGATCACCGACGGCGTTGTGTACTTTGATTTCGACAAGTACGATATCAAGGCCGAATACCGCGACATGCTCCAGCAGAAGGCCGAACTGATGAAGCAGTTCCCCTCCATCCGCGTGCGCATTGAAGGCAACTGCGACGAACGCGGCACCCAGGAATACAACCTCGCCCTCGGCGAACGTCGTGCCCGCGCCGCCTATGAATACATGATCCGCCTCGGCGTGCCCGCCGAACAGCTCGACATCATCTCCTACGGCAAGGAACGTCCCGCCGTGGAAGGCACCGGTGAAGCTGTGTGGGCTCAGAACCGCCGCGACGAATTCAACGTCATTGCCCGCTAAGGCATAGCTTGACACCAAGGCTGCCCTGTGACCTCTGCAGGGCAGCCTTTTTTCGGGGCGTGGCGCAGGGGTAGCGCACCTGCTTTGGGAGCAGGGAGTCGCTGGTTCAAATCCAGTCGCCCCGACCACGGTATGGTTACAAAGCCTCATAAGGAGTGCAACTCCTTATGAGGCTTTGCTTTTACCTGTCTCTGCCTTTCTATGAGCTCTCCGGCTCTGTCGAGAAGCTTTTATTGCACTATTGGTATCTTTTTGTCGTGAACGGCACGGAAGCAGCCGATACCGACACGGCGGAAAGGCCCCGCGGTCTTGACGGATACCGGAGTGCCCGGTCTGCATGGGCGGGCGAAGAAGGGCGAAAAGGTCAGTAAGGAGCCCGACGGGGGAGACCTCAATGTTCAGGGCGGGAAGTATGGCCGCTTCACCTGTCGTTTTGCCGGAAGGAAAGCGTCTTGCCCCGGGAGGGGGCCCGGAGTTTTCCCTGAAGGACGTCCGGCAGGCGGGGAGGCAAGGAGTTGTTGGCACAGGGGAAGGCGTTTGAGGGCATGCCTGTTTTTATCCTTCGGAAGAACTGCCGGCGCAGGTACACTCTCATGCCGCCCGTGACAAGGGCATGGGGCATGAGAGGCAGGGAAAACAGGGCGTGGCGCACCTGAGCGGGGCAAGGCGTCTGTGGCGCAGGGCAGGCGGCCTGAGGGAAGGGGAAGGTATGGCGCTATTTCTTCCTGCAACGAAGCTTGCAGATTCCCTGCGTCATGGTGCCCATGGGGCAGAAGACGCACCAGGTTCGCGGCTTGTACAGAGCCATCATCACAAGCCCCAGGATAAATGAGGTGAGCATGATGCTGTAAAAGCCGAAACTGAACTGCGCCACCCATTCCGGGACGGAGCTTTCCGTGTATGCCCAGTGCCAGGGAAGCTGGAATGTCCAGAACAGAGTGACGCTTTGCCTGAGAGATGCCGCCCTGGATCCCACGAGCCACGTCTGGAAGAGCATGTTCCCGAACATGGTTAGGAAAAAAAGCAGAAATCCGTACCGGAACCAGGGGGAATACAGCCATGCAGGCGTAGGTTTGTTGCGCGAATACTTCAGCTCATGCCCGAGTTTCATGCACAGCTGGCCTCGCCCGCAGAAATGGTTGCAGAATAGCTTGTTTCCCCCGAAGATTGCGAAGCCGAGCGGAACCAGAAAGTCGATCATCCCCAGCCATGCGAAGAGGATGTTGAAAAATCCCAGGCTGAAATAAAGGATGGTCCATATCCATAAATAGTCATACCAGTGCCGCTTCATGGGCGTCCCGCCTTTCCCTTTCCACAATTTCGATACAGTTGGCCGGGCAGGATGCGGCGCATCTTCCGCATCCGATACACATGTCGATGTTGATTTCTGCCCGGCAGCCATGCACGACCATGGCGGCATGGCGCGGGCAGACACTTTCACAGGTGCCGCATGCGACACAGTTTTTGGGATTGACCACGGCATGACGCCTGGAGAGCATCGGCATTCTCCTTTCTTCGTCTGGCTGTTTTCTGAAGATATGCGCGGCTTCCCGGAGCTGCGGTAGCCATACCCACAGTGCGGACATCCCTTTCACAGATCATCGTATCCCGTCAGGGCTCAGCCGTTTCCCTCGACAGACATGTCGGCGGCTCTCCTTCCGGTTTGTACCGGTTACCTGTACACCGTCGCGGAAGACATTCCTGCACTCTGCATATTCCGCTTGCCTCATATTCTCAAGAAGCTGTGCGCCGGATGGAGGCATATTCACCATGTGTCAAAGCTTCCGGCACATGTCAACCATGGAATGGCGACGGAAGGTGCTGTCTTTCGATCTCTGCCGGCGGGCTTGCCCATGAAGACGATCCAGCGTCGAGGGCGTTCGGGAGCTTTTGGGATGGAAAAAAGTAATTATTTTATAATATTGATATTGCTAAATGTTTTTTACCGTATCATTTTTTGTGAAGTTTTTTGCCAATATTCTTTCCAGAACGGGGTATTAGAGTAATTTCACATTGAAAATGTTCGGCAAGGGCGCGGGGCGTCATGTGCGGCTGCATTTCTTCCGGCCGAAGGGAGAGAGGCGTGGAAAACATGGTCCCGTGCACAGGGAAGAGGCATAAAATACGGCCTGGAGACAGGAAAACGTCTGCTTTTTTGCCGAAAACGCGGGGGAGAGGCCTTTCTTGCTTGGGAAAGCCCGGCCATGCGCGTTGAAGAAAGAGGAAGGGAAGTATTCCGCTGCGCCTGAGAAAAGGTGTAAAGGTTTTTTTTCCGCAGAGGAGGTCGTTTTTCGGACGTTTTTTTCTTTGCATGGCCGGGACATGTGTTTTTAAACACCAGCTTGACAATGTGCGCCCTATTATTGAAAGTAAGAAAAGTAAAAAGTGATGAAAGCCATCATGAAACAGGAGGTTACCATGTCTGTTTTTTCCAATATCGTCTGCTGCATCAGCCTTTCCGAAAATCCTGACGACGTGGCGCAGTACACGGCCGATATCACCCGCCAGAACGGCGCCAATCTCATTCTCGTGCACGTTGCTGCCGACAATGAGGCCGTTCTTCGCCGCACCGGCAGCAAGAGCATGGTGGAAAAGCTCATTGAAGAAAGCCGCAAGGCCAATGAGGAAGCCTTCACCAAGTATGTGGAAAAGCACTTCGCCGGTCTCGATACCACCATCGTGCTGACCGAAGGCAAGGTGGAAGATGAGCTTCTCAGAGTCATCGACAAGTACTGCGCCGACCTCATCGTCATCGGCAGCATGTCCACCAAGGGCCTGTTCGGCGGCCTGTTCAACAAGCCTTCCGAAAGCATCATCGGTAAGACCCGCATCCCCGTCATGGTCATTCCCAACGACCTCAGCCTGGAATGTGTGCCTGACTTCTAAGCCTTGCGGAAATTGTTTTCATAATTCCTCGAAGAAGTGTGTCATCCGTGAATTTCAGCGGCTCGGGTTTCGGCCATGAACAGGCTGAGGGCTGCGCCGTACATGTTTTTCTTCGGGGATGAGATGTTGCGCCCCTGTGGGGTGCGGCGGATTCTCGCGTATGTCAAAAAGCCCGCCTGCATAAGCAGACGGGCTTTTTCCATGGAAAGAGGGGAGTCTCCGGGCTTCAATGCCGGGCCGCCCGCGTCCGGCCGGGGCGTCTTGATGAGGCCGAGCTTCCGTTTTCCGCGGGCCGCGCCGCAGGCCGGGCTATTCTGGGTTCGGGCGCAGGCAGGCGAAAGCAAGGCCAGGCTGCGGGGGCTGCACGGAAGAGAGAAAAACGCGTTGTCTGCCTGAAGCGTTTAGGCCCGGCGCACATTGTGCGTCACGTCTATGCCGTCGAGCAAGGAAGCGGTGATGAGGCAGCGCTTCACGATTTTCGCACAGTGTTCCAGCTGGGGAAGCCAGACATCGTCGATATCCACGGCCACGTCGATGCTGAGGGAGGAAAGGCGCATGGAACCTTGTTCATTCATGGTTTTGGTGCCTTTTCCCACGGCCTGAAGGGAACGGAAGGGTACTCCCCGGGCCACGAGGGCCGCGCGTACGCTGCCGCAGTAACAGCTCAGGGCGGCGGAAATGAGCAGAATGGAGGAATTGCCTCCCCGCGCGTCTTCGGGATAACCGGAATAATCCATGACAATGTCGCCGAGCACGGGAGAACCCGTGTGCACGGTGTAGATATCGCCTATCTGTTCAAAGCGTACTTCAATTTCCTGGGACATGGTTTTCTCCTTGGCAGAAGCTCATCCGGCAAGGCGCAGCGGCGCGGCAAGCTGTCGGAGCAGGGCAGGGACGGAATACATGGCCAGAGCGGAACTTCTGGGATTTTCCCTGAGGGGCGCGGGGGTGACGGTAGTTTCCAGGGAGCATGCCCCGGCCCGGGCCGTGATCTGATGCCTTGTGCCCTGCGCTCCGGGGTCGGCAATGATGCGCACCCTGGTCTGTTCAAAGCCGTTTCCGGCCAGGGAAAGGGCTATGGCGATGTTCACGTTGGCAGGGAAAAGGCGTATGGCTTCGGCGGCATTTCCTTCAAAGACCAGCTTCGCCTGTGCGGAAGCGGAGCATCCCTCAGCCGGAGGAAGAGCGGAGATATCGGCAAGGCCCAGGCTTTCCGGCCGCTTTACGGTAGTCACGGCAAGGCTGTCCAGCCCTATTTCACGCAGGGCGCGTATGCCGTCGAGGCCCGCCACCGCACCCGAAGGCACATGGACAAGGCAGCTCTGGCCC
The DNA here is from genome assembly GCF_020741395.1 of Mailhella massiliensis. Taxonomy (GTDB): domain Bacteria; phylum Desulfobacterota; class Desulfovibrionia; order Desulfovibrionales; family Desulfovibrionaceae; genus Mailhella; species Mailhella massiliensis_A. The sequence goes on from NZ_DYZA01000075.1 coordinate 23,042, forward strand.
ATCACGTCCTCAAGAAGTCCGGTATCCAGGGAAAAGCCGCCCACGCTCAGGCAGACGACTTCCTTTTGTGCGGCAAGGCAGGAGCGGACAATACCGGGCATGGCGGAAGCCGTGGCCGCCTCTACCAATATGTCGCAGCGGGGGATGAGTTCATCCACGGGCAGGGCGGGCACGCAAAGTTCCCGGCTGAGCTTTGCGGCGTGCTCCTCCGTGCGGGAAGAGACGCCCCCGAGATGGTACAGGTGCGGAAGCTCTTTCTGGACATGAAGGCCGATGAGGCGCCCCATGGCTCCGCAGCCGATGATGCCGAGCGTTTTTTTCATCAACAGTCCTCTTGGTTGGAAGGCTCCCGGGAAGGGCGGGGATCCGGGCCTTGCCTTCATCTGCCGGAAGCTTGCCGGGCGAAGCGGCGCTTCCGTCTCTGAGCCCGGTCGGATAGAAGGTACGGGGAGCGGGAGTTTTCCCCGCGGGCGGGCCGGAGGAAAAGAAAAAGGGCCGCCGTCAGAGGACAGCGGCCCGGAAAACGCCGAAGGCGTGAAGACCGCTACAGAACGGCGACGGCTTCCACTTCCACGCGGGCGCCCTTGGGCAGGGCGGCCACGGCCACGCAGGAGCGGGCGGGGGCGTCGGAAGCGAAGGTTTCGGCATACACGGCGTTCACGGCCTGGAAGTCGGCCATGTCGGTGAGAAACACCGTGGTCTTCACCACGTTGTCGACGGTGAAGCCGGCGGCGGCAAGCACGGCCTTCATGTTCTTCAGAGCCTGGGCGGCCTGTTCCTTCACATCAGCGGAAACGAGTTCGCCGGTGGCGGGGTTCATGCCGATCTGGCCGGAAAGATACAGGGTGTCGCCGGCCTTCACGGCCTGGGAATAGGGGCCGATAGCCGCAGGGGCATCGGCGGAAAAGACGATGTTTTTCATGGAATCGCTCCTTGCGTGTTATGCCGGGAAAGAGGCTCGGGAGTCCCTTTCTCGGAAGATCCTGCGTTTATATCAGCGTTTCCAGTTGAACACAAATACCTGTTCCACATCGGGATGCAGGCTGAGGTGCACGGGGCAGGTATGCGCGCAGTGCTCGATGGCGGCCTTCTGGCGGTCGGTGTATTCGCGGTCGGGCATGTCGAGAATGACTTCAATCTTGCCGATGCGGCGGGGATTGGCGCTCATCACCTTGGTGATGGAGATTTCCGTACCCGTTACATCCACATCGTGCTGCTTGGCGTAGATGCCGATGATAGTCATGCAGCAGGAGGCCAGGGCCGTGGCACAGAGGTCGGTGGGGGAAAAGGCTTCGCCCTTGCCGTTGTTGTCTACGGGAGCGTCGGTGATGATGGTGGTGTTGCTCGCGATGTGCGTGCATTCGACGCGCAGGTCGCCCAGATATTTAGCCTTCATGTTAGCCATAGAGAACTCCTTTCTCTGGGGTGCCCAGAGCTGTTGCATGTGACGGGGAAGACGCATGCCGCGCGGAATTTACCGCGTTTTAAGCAAGCAATACCGGTATCCGCATATTTAGTCAACTGTCTACTGTCGACAAAAGCGGCAGGTCCGCGCCTTTTCTGGAGCGGCGTTCACTCGGTGGGGAAGTGGGCGTCGCCCTTCTTGCGGCGCGCGGGCTTCTGCCTGTCGCAGAAACAGGCGAGCCTGCCCACGGATTCGGCGTAATGGGCGCGTATGGTCTTGCGTATGCGGTCCGGGTCGCGGGAGCAGAGCGCCTCGTAGATGCGGTTGTGCCTGTCGAAAAGCTCCTCCGGGGTGTAGATGGTACGCCATTCCTGGTAGAGGAGAAATTTCGAGATTACCCGGCTGAAACGCGAGGCCAGGGAACGGAGCAGGGCGTTGTCGGAAAGGCCGAGTATGGTTTCATGGAACTGTGTCCCGAGGTCGGCGTGTTCTTCGTAGCTGTCTCCGGAGGCGACGGCGGCGCGCATTTCGTCCATGAGCGAGGTGAGCCTCGCCTGTACCTGCGGGGGCATGTGTTCTGCGGCGAGGACGGCTGCCTCGCTTTCAAGTATGGCGCTCAGCTCATAGTTGGCGCGTATCTTTTCCGGCGTGAGTATGGTGACGCACTTCCCCCTTTTGGGGTGCGACATGAGCAGCCCTTCGGCTTCCAGGTGATGCAGAGCCTCGCGCACCGGGGCGCGGCTTATGCCGCATTCTTCGGCCAGGGCTGCTTCTCCCACGGGGTCGCCGGGCCTGAGTTTGCCGCTGCGGATGCGCTGCATGATAAGCTGTGCGACTTTTTCGCTGTAGGTTGTTTTGTTGAACTGCTGCACATGACCTCCAGGCAGGTTCGCGTACCGGCTGCGGACGGCGCCGGCTTCCGTCCGGCCGGGCCATGAGGGCGTACGCCTCCGTCTTTGCGGCGGAAGTCTGCCGCTAAAGCCTCACTCATGGCAGGTGGAAAAAAGCCTGAAGAACGACCTCGCCCCGGGAGCGTTCCCTTTGTCTCTTCTGCAAACATCCCCCCACATGCACTCTTCCCTCTGTGCGAAGGCGGGCAGCAAGGGCCGTTTTCCGCGGGAAGGGAGACGCGGCTTTTCGGGCTTCTCAGGCGGAGGCATTTTAGTCCATGGGCCGGGCCATGTCAAAAGGTTCTGCGCCGTTGCTGGCCGGACAGATCCCCCGGAATCGGAGAAATAAGGCTCAGCGCGGAAGGATGCAAGGCCGCCACCATGCCGCGCACTCCGGCATTGATGTAAAGGATCGGCAATTCCAGAAGCGTTTCCTGCACAAAGACGGGCAGAGGCGTCTTCAGTCCGAAGGGACAGATGCCTCCGGGCATGTAGCCGGTGAGGGCGAAAGCCGTGTCCGGGGATGAGGGCAGGAGGCGGCGTATGCCGGAAAGGCGCTCAAGCTTGTGCATGGAAACGCGTTCGTCTCCATGTATGAGCGCCATGACGGCAAGCCTCTCTTCTCCTTCAAGCCCGTTGTCGAACACAAGGCTTTTGACCACGAGGTGCTCGTCCACCCCGAGCTTTTCCGCCGCGTCGCGGGTACCGCCGTGTTCCTCATAGGCGTACTTCAGGCCGGCCGCCTCCATGCCTGCCGCGTGCAGTATGCGCAGCGCCGGGGCCTCGTTGAACATGTCCGTCATGCCTTTTTCCTTCTCTGGAGGAAAATTCCGCAGTTATGTCGACAAAAAACTGTCGACCGATATTGACAAGATGTTTTTCTTTTCACATACTGGACGTGAAAAGGCAAGAGCTGGGGCCTTCCCGTATGGGCGGCCATGAACTATGGTGTTAACCTTCTTATTTTCCAGGAGAAAATATGAACGCTGAATGTACGGGCCTTGTTTGCCGCGATTGCGGAACGCATATCGCCGAATCCGAGTTTTCCCTTTCCTGCCCCAGGTGCGGCGCTCCCATGCGCGTTGCCTTCGCGCCGGGATCCATCCGTGAAGCGCTGAAGGACGGTATGCCCGCCTATGACGACCGCTCTTATCTCTATCAGTGGCGTTCCATACTGCCCATTTCCGACGAGTCTCTCATCGACAAAGTGAGCCTCGGCGAAAGAGAGGCTTCGCTTCTGCGTTCCCACCGCTACGGGCCTTCGCGCGGCATCAGGGAGCTTTATTTCAAGATCGAGCAGGGGCCCACCCTTTCCCTGAAAGACAGGGGGACGGCTCTTTGCGTCATCAAGGCCTTGGAAACGGGCAGCAAGACCGTATGCCTCGCCTCTTCGGGCAACAACGCGGCCAGCGTGTCGGCCTACGGTTCCCGCGCGGGGCTGCGGCCCGTGGTTTTCGTGCAGAAGCATGTTTCCCCGGCCAAGATATTCAAGAGCCTCGTATACGGCGGTAAGGTAGTGCGCATCGACGGCGACATGGCCGCCGCGAGCCGCGTCTGCGCGGAAATGGTGCGGGAGAAGGGCTGGTACCAGTGCGGCGGGCCCAACCCCTACCGTGTGGCGGGCAAGCGCACCTTCGCCTACGGCATAGTGCAGCAGCTCGGCCGCGTGCCGGACACCGTGCTCATCCCCTGCGGCGGCGGCGCGGGCATGGTGGCCGCCTACGACGGCTTTTCCGAAATGCTGGAAGCCGGCATCATCGAGCGCATGCCGCGCCTTGTCGGCGTGCAGCTGGAAGCCTGCTGTCCTACATACACGGCGTTCCATGCCGGAAAGGATGTGGTTGTCCCCGTGGAAAAGAAGCCCTCCCTTTCCGACGCAATCATGAACAACAATCCCTACTGGGGTAAGTATTGCCTTGAGGCCGTGCGCAGCACGGGCGGTACCATGATCACCGTTTCGGATGAGGATTTCATCCGTACCATCCGGGCCCTAGGGCGCGAGGAAGGTATTTTCACGGAACCTGCCGGCTCCGTGTCCGTGGCGGCGCTGGAGAAGCTCGTCAAGGTTCCCGGCTTTGAAGACCCGGGCCTTACGGTCTGCAATCTCACCGGCCACGGCCTGAACGCTCCGCAGGTGGCCACAAGCGACAAGGAATCCCCCGAGGCCGTGGAGGCCACGCTGAGCGCGGTGGAAGCGTTCCTCGGAGAATAGTGTATCAGGCAAGGTTTTGCGATGCAGCGCACTTTCATCACCTTCAGGAGGTCAGTATGAAAAAGTTGTCCTTCATCATCGCTCCGTTCATGGCCCTTTCGCTTTGCATGGGCGCCACGGCGCAGGCTGCGGACTATCCCGCCAAGCCCATCACGCTTATGACGGCCTTCAATGCCGGCGGCGGCAGCGACGTGAGCCACCGTCTCATTGAAAAATATGCCCGCGGCGTCATTTCCCAGCCCATCGTGGTGACGTACAAGCCCGGCGCGGGCGGCGAAGTGGGCTGGACGTGGCTCATCAGCGCAAGGCCCGACGGCTACACCGTGGGCGGCGTGGACCTTCCTCACATCGTGCTTCAGCCCCTGCTTCGCGCCGAAGGACAGCCCGGCTACAAGACCGAGCAGCTCAACCCCCTGTGCAACCTCGTCTTCGACCCCGACGTGATCATGGTCAGGCAGGACAGCCCCTTCAAAACGCTGGAAGAGCTCATCGCCTATGCCAAGGCCAACCCCGGCAAGCTGAAGGTCGGCACCGTGGGCAAGTTCACCGGCGACCACCTCTTCCTCATGCAGATTGAAAAGCTCACCGGCACCCAGTTCACCCAGGTGCCCTACCCCGGCGGCGGCAAGGCTGCCCCCGCGCTTTTGAGCGGCGAAGTGGACTGCTACTTCGGCTCCACCTCCAACTTCCTGCGTATGGAAGGCGCCCGCGGCCTGGCTATCGCCACCAAGGAACGCTACGACCTCTGCCCCGACGTGCCTACCTTCGCGGAACAGGGCTACACGCTGGAATCGGCCAAGTATCGCGGCATCGCCACGCCTCCCAAGTTCCCTGCCGAAGCGCAGAAGTACCTGGAAGCCAAGCTGGCCGAGCTCTGCGCCAATCCTGAATATCAGGAAGCCGTGCGCGGCGCGGGCCTGACTCCGTACTATACGGACGGTAAGGAATTCGGCGAAATCATCAAGAGGGAAAAGGAAAAGGCCGTCAACGTCCTGAAGACCTACGGCTTCATTAAGTAACGTCTTCGCCGGGGGAGGGCTTCGGCTTTCTCCCGGCCTTTGCTTTTGCCGCCCGGACTTCAGGGGCACGATGCCGACCGGGCCGGTTCCGCTTCTTACGGAAATGCAGCGAGGCGCGTATGTTTGATATCTCGGTCGTCCTTTCCAATCTTTTTGAACCGATGACGCTGCTGCTCATGGCGCTGAGCGCTTGCTTCGGCATCATCATGGGTGCCGTACCCGGTCTTTCCGGTACGCTCGGCATCGCGCTTCTTCTGCCGTTCACTTTCGGCCTGGAACCCGGAGTCGCATTGCTCATGCTTGGTTCCGTATATTGCGGTTCGGAATACGGCGGAAGTATCCCGAGCATACTCATCAACACGCCCGGTACGGCGGCGGCGCTGTGTACCACCTTCGACGGGCATACCATGGCGCAGAACGGGCAGGCGCAGAAAGCGCTGCTCACCGCGCTCATCTCCTCCGTGTTCGGCGGGCTTTTCGGGGTATGCGCGCTTGTCTTTCTGTCCATTCCCCTGGCCCATGTGGCCATGAGCTTCGGCGCGCCGGAGCAGTTCTGGCTCTGCGTGTTCGCGCTGACCATCATTGCCTCCCTTTCTTCCGGGCAGGTGCTCAAGGGCATCATCGGCGCGCTGCTCGGCCTTCTTTTCGCCTGCGTGGGCATGGACCCCATCACCGGTATTCCCCGCTTCACCTTCAATACCATGGAGCTCATGAACGGCATCAACGTGGTGCCCGCGCTCATAGGGCTCTTCGCCATTCCCCAGGCGCTCATGCTGCTCAAGCCTGCGGGTGAGCACGGCGGCATGGCCCCGTACCGGCCCGCTCCCGGCGTGTTCTGGCAGACCCTCAAGGACTTTTTCCGCCGCATCTGGGTGGTGGGCGTCGCCGGCGTGGTGGGGCTCATTATCGGTATCATGCCCGGTGCGGGCGGCAACATCGCCACCTTCATCGCCTACAACGAGACCAAGCGTTTTTCCCGCAATCCCGACAAGTTCGGTACCGGCATCATGGAAGGCATCATGGCGCCTGAAGTGTGCAACAATGCCGTAGTCGGCGGCGCGCAGATTCCCATGCTCACCCTGGGTATTCCCGGCAGCGCCCCCGCCGCCGTTATGCTCGGCGCGCTCATGACGCATGGTCTGAAGCCCGGCTTCTCCCTGTTCACCGAGCAGAGCGACGTGGTCTTCACCTACTTCATAGGCCTTTTCCTCGCCAACATCATGATCCTCGTTCTCGGCATGGTGCTGGTACGCATTTTCGTGCGGGTGCTGCAGATTCCCCAGAACTTCCTGGTGGTGGCCATTATCGCCATGTCCGTGGTGGGCGCGTATTCCATCAGCACTTCCGCCATGGACGTCATTTCCATGTGCGTGGGCGGCATCATCGGCTACATCCTCATCCGCTACAAGTTCGGCGTGGCTCCCATGGCCCTCGGGCTCATCCTCGGCGGCATGATGGAAGAAGGATTCAAGCTTTCCCTGCATCTCGGTGCGGCGGAAGGCAACGTGGTCATGTTCTTCTTCTCCCGGCCCCAGAGCCTCGTGCTCATAGCCCTCACCGTGCTTTCCCTCGTCTATTCCATCTGGAAGGAAATCTCCGCCGCCCGCAAGGCCGAGCATGCCGCAGGATAAGGAGGATGCCATGAACAACAGCCGTATTGTCGACGTCAGCTGCGCCGTTGTCGTCATTCTGTTCTGTCTTCTGATGCGCACCCAGCTTACGCACATTCCGCAGGAAGGCTATATCTTCCCCATGTGCGTCATCTACCTTCTCATGGGGGCGAGCGCGCTGCTGGCCTTGCGTGCCCTGCTGACCACCAAGGGCCCGCACATGACGTTCTTCGCGGGCATTCCGGTCATGCGCTGGTGCGTCATTTCCCTGATCTTCGTGGCACAGTGCCTGGGAGCCATGTATCTTTCCTTCAAGATATTCATGGGGCTCGGCATGCTTTCCGTCATATTCCTTCTGGAAACGAAACATACGTTGAAGAGCACGGTGATCAACGTGCTGTATGTGGCCTTCTTCCTCGTGTTCTTCCAGCTCTTCTTCACCAATATCATGCATATCTACTTCCCGGAGAACCTCTTCTACTAGAGGGGCGCCGGAAAGAGTCCGGCATGTCTTCCCGCTTTCTGGAGGAGGCGGCGAAGCATCCCGGGGAACATGTCAGGGGAAAAAGGGGCGCCGGACAGCCGGCGCTTTTCCCCGGCGGGCGTGCTCTGCCCCCGGGTCGCCAGGCCCGGGTGCGCCCGCGTGCATCGTCTGTGCGGAACAGACCGGAAGCGGGAAGTGACGAAGCGTCGCCACGGGCGGCAGTCGCCGGAGACGGTCCTTTCTCGTCCCGCCTGCCCGTCCGGCAGGGGATCCAGCCCGCGCAACGTGCCACACAGAAGAAAACTCAGGAAGCAACGGAGTGTTTCATGGAAGGCAACGAGCTTTTCCTCGCCTGCAGGGAGGCGGTACCCGAGGTTCTGAAACTTTCGGAACGGCTGGTGAACATGGATTCCGGCACCGACGATACGGCCGGGCTCAGGAGAAAGGCGGAAGTGCTTTCCTCCCTGTTCACGGAAGAAGGGGGAAGCGTGCGCCTCATGGAGACAGCTCCCCCTGTCCGGGATAAATGGAACCTTGCGGCCACGTTCCACGGTACGGGCAGGGCGCGCATCCTCATTCTCACCCATTACGACACTGTGTTTCCGGCGGGAGAAGCGGCCCGGAGGCCGTTTTTCGTGGAAGGAGAGCGGGCCTACGGCCCGGGTGTGGCCGACATGCAGACCTCCCTGTCCATGGTGCTCAAGGCCCTGCCCATGCTGCGCGGCCTTGAAGGCTGCGACTATCATACGCTCACGGTGTTCTGCAACGCCGATGAGGAGGCGGGTTCCCGGGGCAGCCGGGATCAGATCACGGCCCTTGCGCGCAAGCACGACATAGCCCTCAACATGGAGCTGAGCGGAGCGGAGGGTAATCTCATCACGGTGAGCGGGCGCGGCATGGCCAACGGGAAACTGAGCGTGCGGGGCAGGGCGGCCCATTCTGCGGCCGAGCCTCCGGCAGGGGTGAACGCGGGGCTTGAGCTGGCCCATCAGTTACTTCAGCTTCGTTCCCTTTCAAGGCCGGAACTTCGCACGGCGGTAAACCCCACTGTGGGAAGTTTCGGCTCCCGACCCAACGTCATTCCCGACCATGCGGAAGCCCTGCTCAACATCCGCGTGGCGGATGCGGCGGAATTTGCCCGTGTGGAGCAGGATATCCGGGAGATCATCAGGAACAGGCTGTTTGCGGAAAGCGAAGTCTCCTTCGACATGGACATAGCCATTATGCCCTACGGCAACAATCCCGTCACGCTGGACCTGGCCGAAAAGGTAAGGGCCATAGCCCGTGCGGAACTCGGTATGGAACTCGGCTATCGCCACGCCATAGGAGGCAACGACACGAGCTTCAGCGCACAGGTATGCCCTTCGCTGGACGGGTTCGGCCCGGGCTGCGTGGCCATGCACACGGCGGAGGAATACCTGCCTGTGCCCACGGTGGCGCCGCGCCTGTACCTTCTCCTGCGCATGGTGCAGGAGGTATGCCGGGGCAATATGGTTCCCCTGAACAGAAACGGCCTCGAGGAGGCGTAGCATGAAGAAAGAGGATGTGATAAGCGGCGTTCTGCTCATGGGCCTGAGCGCGGTTCTCTATACGCAGACGCTGGTGGATCCCAGTGAGATCATGTTTGAAGACGATATTGACCCCATGAAGTATCCGCGCCTGCTTATCCTGATTCTGGCAATTCTGGGCGCGCTTCTGGCCCTCAGAGGGTTGAAGCTGGAAAAAGTCGTCTCCTCCGTTCCCATCTTTTCCCGCCGCACCCTGGGCATCATGGCCGTGATGCTCGTCTACGCAGCCATATTCACCACGGTGGGATTTTTTGTTTCCAGCTTTATTGCAGGATTTGCCGTCGCCTTCATTATGGGCTGGCGCAGGCTGCCCATACTCGCGGCGGTGTGCGGCCTGTCCGTGGTGGTGATCTGGCTGCTCTTCACCTATATCCTGCGTATTCCCCTGCCTGTGGGCACGCTGTTCTGATTTCCGGGAGCTTCTTGTATGGACATGATATTTTCCGCCTTCGCCGAAGTGCTGAGCCCCTTCCCCCTGCTCATGAACCTCGTGGGCGTCATGGTGGGCATGATCATCGGCGCCCTGCCCGGCCTTGGTTCCGTGGTGGCCATATCCATCTGCCTGCCCTTCACCTTCGGTATGCAGCCTCTTCAGGCCATGGCGCTTCTGCTCGGCGTGTACTGCGGCTCCACCTGCGGCGGCAGCATAGCCGCCGTGCTCATCAATACCCCCGGCACCCCGCAGTCGGCTGCGACCTCCATCGACGGCTATCCCCTGGCTCGTGCGGGCAAGGGCGGCGTGGCCATAGGCTGGGCGTTGGCCTCCTCCATTTTCGGTGGCCTGTTCTCCTGCCTCGTGCTGTCTTTTGCCGCACCCTCCGTGGCCTCCTTCGCCCTTCGGTTCGGCCCTCTGGAAACTTTCGGCCTCATCCTCATGGGCCTGACCTGCATTTCCAGTGTGTCGGGTAAAAACCAGCTCAAGGGCCTTGCCGCAGGCGTCATAGGCTTGCTTCTGGCCTGCGTGGGCATGTCGCCCTTCACGCCGGATGCGCGCTTCACCTTCGGATTCTACGCCCTGGACGGCGGCATGGATACCGTGGCCGTCATTGTGGGCGTGTTCGCCATTTCCGAAGTCATAGACAGGGCGGAGCGCATGCTCCATGAGGAGCCGAGTTCCGTGGCCGCCTCCAGCGTGGTGAAGATGCCGCGCCTTGCCGATTATCGCGGGCGCTTCTGGCTGCTCATCAAATCCTCCATCATAGGCACTTTCATCGGTATCCTTCCGGGCACCGGGGCCACCACGGCCGCCTTCATAGCCTACGGTGAAGCGCAGCGCACCAGTCCCCGGCGCGACAGGTTCGGTACCGGCGAACCCGACAGCATCGTGGCCGCCGAATCCTCAAACAATGCCGTCACGGGCGGCGCGCTGGTACCCTCCCTGGCCCTCGGTATTCCCGGCGACCCAGTCACCGCAATCATGCTGGCCACTTTCATCCTGCACGGCATCACGCCCGGCGTACGTCTCATGGTAGACAACCCCGGCATCGTCTACGGCATTTTTGTGGCCCTGGCCGTGGCGAACCTGCTCATGTGGCCTTGCTGCTGCGTGACTACGCGCATATTCAACTATCTGCTCAAAACCCCGGAACCCATACTCATGGGCCTCATTACGGTGCTCTGCGTGCTGGGTTCCTACGGTTCGCGCGGCAACATCAACGATGTTGCCGTCACCATAGGCGCGGGTATCGCGGCGTATCTTCTGCGCCGCAGCGGCTTCCCCATGCCGCCCATCGTCATAGGCCTCGTGCTCGGCCAGCAGTTTGAGATGAGCATAGGGCAGATGATGCTGTACAAGGCCGACCTCGGCTGGTGGGAATACGTTTCCGCCTCGCCCATAGCGCTCTGCCTGTTCGCCGTGACCGTGCTTATTCTCTGTATGCCGCTCCTGCGCCGCGCAAAGGCGCGAAGCTGACTTCCGGCCGGGTAATCCCTTGCCCGTTCTCTGCGCCCTGCCGCGCAAAACCTCAACCTTTTCCAAGGAGAGAGTATGAACCGTCTTTTCAAACGCCTTGGCCTGGCTTTCGCCTGTACGCTGCTCGTTGCCGGATCGGCCTTTGCCGCCTACCCTGAACGCCCCATTACCATGATCGTGCCTTTCGGTGCGGGCGGTTCCAACGACCTGCCTGCTCGAGTGCTGGCCGGTATGATGGAAAAGAAGCTCGGCCAGCCCGTGGTGGTGCAGAACGTGGTGGGCGCGGGCGGCACCCAGGGGACCACCCAGATAGCCCAGGCCAAGCCCGACGGCTACACCATCGGCTTTGACCCCACCGGCGCGCTCTGCCTCCAGCCCCACATGAAGGAACTGCCCTACGGTGTGGACAGCTTCCAGTTCATCGGCATGGCCACGCAGCAGCCCGTGGTGCTCATGACCAGCAAGAAGGCCCCCTGGAAGAACATTGAGGAAATGGTGGAAATCGTGAAGAAGGCCCCGGGCAAGTACATCGTTGGCATTTCCGGCAAGGGCAATATGAGCCATGTGCCGGTGCTGGCCCTGGCCAAGCATTACGGGCTGAAGTTTCGCTATGTGCCCTACCGTTCCACGCCGGAAATCATGAAGGAAATGGCTGCCGACCGTCTGCAGTTCCATGCCGACATGCCCGTGGCCCTTTCGCAGTATGAGGTGTACGGCCTTGTACAGTTCTCCGACAAGAAGGTGGACAACCTGCCCATGCCCAATTCCGCCGATATCGGCCTGAACAAGAACTTCATTATGTGGCAGGCCTGCATTGCGCCCAAGGGTATCCCTGCGGATATCGTGAAGGTTCTGGTGGACACCATGCGCGAAGTGGTGAACAGCCCCGAATACGCCGAAGCCGTGCGCAAGCTCAGCATGAATCCCTGGTGGATGGAGCCTGAACAGGCCCAGGCCTTCTATGCCGAGGAATTCACTTCCTACGGTGAAGCTCTGAAGGAAGCTCTGGAGAAGT
>NZ_DYZA01000076.1 GCF_020741395.1 Mailhella massiliensis
GCCTCCTCTTCCGGCGCTTCCACGATGAGTTCGTCGTGTATCTGCAGAAGAAGGCGCGCCTTCCTGCGCCGAAGCTCCTCATCGCCGTGCACCGCCAGCATGGCGAACTTGATGAGGTCGGCCGCCGACCCTTGGATAAGCGTGTTCACGGCCTGCCTCTCGGCAAGGGCCCGGGCCTGCCCGCTCTGGGAAACGATATTGGGCAGCGGGCGTCGGCGGCCGGAAAGCGTAGTCACATAGCCGTTTCTGCGCGCCTCTTCCTCCACGCCGTCGAAGAACTCCTTGATGTGCGCGAACCTCGTGAAGTATCGCTCGATGAACATCCGGGCTTCCGAGAGGGGGATGCCGAGATCCTGCCCGAGTTTGCTCGGCCCCATGCCGTAAATGAGTCCGAAGTTGATGGTCTTTGCCCTCCGCCTTTCGTCCGGCCCTATCTGGGAAGGTTCCACGTCGTACAGGAGCGCGGCCGTGCGGGTATGTATGTCCTCCCCGTTGCGGAAGGAGGCAAGGAGCGTCGGATCCTGGGAATAGTGCGCGAGTACCCTGAGCTCCACCTGCGAATAGTCGGCGGAAATGAGGCTCATGCCCGGCCCGGCGGTGAAGCAGGTGCGCATGCGCCGCCCGAGATCGCCGCGCACGGGAATATTCTGAAGGTTGGGGTTGCTGGAAGAGAGCCTGCCCGTGGCCGTGGCCGTCTGATTGAAGGTGGTGTGGATACGGCTGTCCGGCCCGGCAAGGCGGGGCAGCGGCTCCAGATAGGTGGAACGCATCTTCTCCAGCTTGCGGAATTCCAGAAGTGCATCCACCACGGGGTGCTTACCGGAAAGCTTTTCCAGCACGGCCTGCGAGGTGGAAGCCTGCCCGCCCTTCGTGGATTTGGCCGCGGCAAGGCCCAGCTTCTTGAAGAGTATCTCGCCTATCTGCTGCGCAGAGCGGATGTTGAACTCCTGTCCGGCCTCCCGGTAAATGCGCTCCGTAAGCTCATCCAGCTCCTTCTGCACCTCGTCGAGGAAGGCTTTCAGGGCCTCTTTGTCGATGGTAATGCCCGCGTCCTCCATGGCGGCGAGCACGGGAATAAGGGGCATTTCCATATCCCTGAGCAGGCGGAGGAGCCCGTCGCGTTCCAGGCGCTTCACCATGTCGTCGTACAGGGAAAGGGCGATGGAAGCGGGCCGCTCCATGGGCAGTCCGCTTTTTTCCGCATGGCGGGCCGAAAGGCTGGGCCAGCTGTAATCCCTGTCTTCAGGAGCCAGAAGATAGGCGGCAAGGCCGAGATCGAAACAGCGCACAGACGGCAGTGTGCCCCAGGACCTGTGGCCGTGCAGAAGGCGCTTCATGTCCGGCGTCACAAGCAAGGAGGCATCCGCCGCCCATGCCGCCAGCGCGCGGCAGTCGCCGGAAAAAAGCACTTCCTTCACACCGGAAGGCGTGCGCACGGCCACGCAGAAGCCCGCCTGCTGAAACCCGCGCAGCACCGGCGCGGCGGTAACAGCCACATCCCTTCCCGCACAGGAAGGCAACGATGCGGAGTCTTCCACGCTTTCCATGGCGGGTACGGCGGGAACCGCGTCAAAAAGGGAAAGCTGACGCCCTGCCCTGTTCCCCGGGGCAGAAGTTTCTCCTTCCTCGCCGGAAGCGGCCACAATGCCCTGGCGGACAAGACTGTCCAGTTCCCGCAAAAGAAAATTCATTTCAAATTCTCTCAGGAAGGTGCGCGCCTCCTGCCTGTTCAGAGGAAGCACGGAAAGTTCTTCCAGCGCGTGAGGGCAGCAATCCGTATGTAGCCGCGTCAGCTCACGATAGAGGAACATGGCCTCTTCGTTGCCTTCCAGTTTTTTGCGGACAGAAGGCGGCACCTCGGCCATGCGGTCGCGCACCTCTTCCAGATTTTTGAAGTAGCGGAACAGCTTTTCCGCCGTCTTCTCGCCGATACCCTTCACCCCGGGTACGTTGTCGGAAGTATCGCCGATAAGCGCCTGCACGTCCGGCCACTGGAAAGGCTCAAGCCCTGTCTCTTCACGGAAGGATTCCAAAGTGACGATTTTTTCTTCCCGGGAGGCCGGATCCCACATGATGACTCCGGGGGCAAGGCACTGGCGCAGATCCTTATCCATACCGATGATGACGACGGGCCGCTCTTTCGCGTATGTCGCAGCAAGGCTTGCGATGCAGTCGTCGGCCTCGCAGCCTTCCGACACGAGCACCTTCATACCCAGAGCCCGCACCATGTTCTGCAAAGGCTCTATCTGTGCGATGAGCCCTTCTGGAGGGGTGGGACGATTGGCCTTGTAGGCAGGAAATATCTCATGGCGGAAATGTCTGCCGTGCCCGTCCATAATAAAGGCGAAGTGGCGGGGCCGTTCCTCTCTCAGGAGCTTGAGCAGCACCCGGCCTACGATGTGCAGCGCGCCCGTGGGAAAGCCGTCGGAACGCGACATGCCCGCGTTGGCGAAATATCCCCGGAACAGAAAGGCGTTGCCGTCCATCACATAAAGGGGATCCCCGGTAAGGCCGAGACGCTCTTTCAATGACATTTCTTTCTCCTGTATGGAAGTTCCGACGGCAAAAGCCCGCAAAGGCCGCCTCGCCGTTCCGTAAAAAACTCCGGGACGCATCGCCATGTGCACAGATATCGCCGGATTATGCCGCCCTGCCGCGCCTGGCGGAAAAGGCGGGATTGCAACAATGCCCCTAAAAATCCACCATGTCGGGATCCGAGCAGAGCCACATGGGAGCAAGCGCGTCGATAGCCCTCATGTCTTTTTCGTCAAGCATACCCTCTTCGCGAAGGTTCTCCTCCATACGGGAAGGATCCGCGGCCTTGGGAAGAGGCAACACTCCGTGCCCGCGCAGCCAGGCAAGGCACACCTGCGCCGTCGTCAGGCCCGTTCTCTGCGCCACGTCCCTGATGACGGGATGGTCGAGGGCAGCCCTACGGCCCAGAGGGCTCCAGGCCTCCACCACGATGCCGTGTTCCCGGCAGTATTCCAGCACCGGAAACTGAAGCCAGCCGGGATGGCACTCTACCTGATTCACCATAGGGCAGATGCGCGCCGTTTTCAAAAGCCCCTCAAGGTGATGAGGCAGGAAGTTGCTCACCCCTATGGCCCGCACAATGCCTTCCTCGTAAAGATCTTCCAGCGCGCGCCAGGTTTCGGCGTTGAGCGCCTCCGCCCCGTCGCCGAACTGCTTTTTATTGGCGGGCCAGTGTATAAGGTACAAATCAAGGTAGTCCAGCCCCATCCTTTCCAGAGAAGCGGCAAAAGCGGCCCTCGTGCGCTCATAGCCGCGCTCCGTGTTCCACACCTTACTGGCAATGAACACCTCTTCGCGCGCAAGTCCGCTTTTGCGCAGAGCCTCGCCGAGGCCGCTCTCGCTGCCGTAGAAGGAAGCGGTATCGAAATGCCGATAGCCCGCCTCAAGGGCTCGAAGCACCGCCCCGCAGACTTCCTCTTCCGGGATTTTGCAGGTACCGAAGCCCGGATGAGGCACGATGACGCCGTTATGGAGCACGAATTCTTTCGATTTCATGGCTGTTCCTCATGAGTTTTCCGTCCGGCAGGCGGCGAGCCCTGAAGCGAAAAGGGAAAACTCCCCTGCCCTGAACCGCACCGTCACAAAGGAACGGACGCCCCGCGACACGAGATCTCCGCAAACGGCAGGCCCTGAACGACAGACCCGGGATTCCGTGAAAGCGTATCCTTTCTGTCCGCCGGGGACGCAATATTCTGTTTTTCTGTATCGTCAAGAAAAAAAAAAGTCCATGTGCAGCCTCGCCTCTCCAGAGAGCAAGGCCTTGTCATCAGCATGGATTTTTTATATTATTGTTGCTCCATAATTACAGGTGGTTCCAGGCAGACGGCTCTGCCCGTCCCACATTGGTTGTCCACTTTCAGCTTACCTGTCGGGGGTATGTATGACGTTCTTCTCTCTGGTCATCGTCTTCGCGTGCGCAGCCTTTGCGCTGTACTACGCGTTCAAGACGTCCAAAACCATCCTTGCCTCTTCCACCGGCAATGAAGACATGCAGCGCATCGCAAGCGCCATTCAGGAAGGTGCCCAGGCCTACCTTAAGCGCCAGTACCGCACCATCGCCATCGTGGGCGCCGTGGTCGCCGTGCTTCTGCTGTTCTTCATGTCCTTCCTCACAGCGTTGGGCTTCATCATCGGCGCCGTGCTTTCCGGTACTGCCGGCTTCATCGGCATGAACGTCTCCGTGCGCGCCAACGTACGCACCGCCGCGGCTGCGGAAAAGGGCATGATTCCCGCTCTGAACACATCCTTCCAGTCCGGAGCCATCACCGGCATGCTGGTGGTGGGGCTCGGCCTGCTCGGCGTTTCCCTTTACTACGCCGTTCTTTCCCTCTTCGGCGTCTCTACCGAACACACCATGCAGGCTCTGGTCGCCCTTTCCTTCGGCGCCTCCCTCATCTCTATCTTCGCCCGTCTCGGCGGCGGCATCTTCACCAAGGGCGCGGACGTGGGCGCCGACCTTGTGGGCAAAGTGGAAGCCGGTATTCCTGAAGACGACCCCCGCAACCCCGCCGTTATCGCCGACAACGTGGGCGACAACGTGGGCGACTGTGCCGGCATGGCCGCCGACCTCTTTGAAACCTACGCCGTCACCGTGGTGGCTACAATGCTGCTTGCCTCCATATTCTTCGACGGCGCTCTGCAGACCAAAATGATCATGTTCCCGCTGCTCATCAGCGGCGTGTGCATCGTCTCTTCCGTCATAGGAACCTTCTTCGTAAAGCTCGGCTCCGACGGCAACATCATGCGCGCCCTGTACAAGGGCCTCATCGCCACCGCCGGCATTTCCACGGTGCTCATTGCCATCATCACCATGTTCATGTTCTGGAGCGAGAGCAACATGCTCATCCAGGGCATCAGCTTCAGCGGCGTCAGCCTGTTCCTGTGCTGCCTTACCGGTCTTGTCGTCACCGGCCTCATCGTGTTCATCACCGAGTACTACACCTCCACCGACTACCGCCCCGTGCGCAGCATCTCCAAGGCTTCCACCACAGGCCACGCCACCAATGTGATCCAGGGCCTCGCCATCTCCATGGAATCCTGCGCCGCTCCCGTACTCGTCATCTGCGCGGGCATACTCTTCGCCTACGCCCAGGCGGGCCTGTTCGGCATTTCCCTTGCCGCCACCACCATGCTGGCCCTCGCCGGCATGATCGTCGCCCTTGACGCCTACGGCCCCGTGACCGACAACGCCGGCGGCATCGCCG
>NZ_DYZA01000077.1 GCF_020741395.1 Mailhella massiliensis
ATCGAAGATTCTGGAGCATGGGGTGTTATGTCGGCACAACAGGCTTGAGCGAAGCATCCATCAGGAAATATATAAGAGATCAGGATTGAGAGGATATCATGCTCGATGAGAGAACGGCCAGAGAATATACGGATCCGTTCAGTCCGAAGCAGGGAAAGCTCCTTGAGGAGCAGGCTGGGAGTCAATCTGCATGGGGGCTTGAACCATGGAAAAAAGACAGGGCACCGACCTGAGAAGTTCAAGCCGGCGCCATTAAGGCGCGAGGAAGTAACAAGCCCTTACAGGGCTGAACAAGCCGCCCGTTTTACGGGTGGTCCTGACTATTATGCCCGGCGCTGGGTGAATGACGTCCTGACAAGGGGACACTGCTCATGGAGGAATCGCCTTTGGGTACACGTCTTCGACCATGCACCATGGGACAGGCATTTTTTTCATGGGGGAAGAAGGAGCCGCTCCGGGAACACTGCATCCGGGGCTTTTTTTATGGCGGTGAGGCCGTGCGCAGCGGCAGGAGGGGCGGAAAAGGCCTGTCGCAACGAGAGGATCAGGGAAGGTTTTCCTGGGCGGGCAACGCCCTTGCATCGTGTTCCCCTCCGGTGTGGAGCCTTCTGCCGTTCTTTGCCGAGCACTGCATGTGCGATGATACGATGCCTTGTTGTTTTGCTGAGCTGTTCAGGCCCTGAAGCGGTTCCTGCTGCAGGGTCTGAAGCGTCCGCCGCTGTGCCAGGGATTATGCGTTGAAATCAGGCGTATCTGCGTAGATCATTTTCTTGGTCATGCCGCCGTCGACCAGAAGGTTTGCGCCGTTGATGAAATCATTGGACGCTTCGCACAGAAAAAGGCAGGCATTCAGTATGTCCTCCGGCTTTCCCACCCGGCCGGAAGGGTGTTGTTTATGGTCGATTTCCGTCAGCTCTTCATAATCCTCCACCTGAATCCATCCGGGGCTGACGGCATTGACCGTGATGCCGGTACAGGAAAGGGAAACACAGAGGCTGTTGGTCAGTGAAACCAGTCCGCCTTTGGAAGCTCCATAGGCTTCCCAGCCGGCTTCATTCTGATGGAAGCGCGTAGATGCGATGTTGATGATCCGGCCGTAGGAGCCGAAGCTGTGCTGAGAGATGAATTCCTTGCAGCAGAGGAAGGCTCCTCTCAGGTTCGTCCGGATCACCCGGTCGAATTCCTGCGGGGTCAGTTCAAAGACCGGTTTGTGGAACTTGCTGACGGCCCCGTTGTTGATGAGCACATGGATTTCGCCGTACTGCTTTGTTATGTACCGGAAGCAACGGTGAATCTGGGATTCCTCCTCCAGATCCATGGGGAAGAAGTGAATATGTTCCTCGATAAAGGTTGTACGCTGCTTGTCCAGGGCAAAGACCTCATAGCCTTTGGCGGCAAAGCCCGTGGCCATATGGCGGCCGATGCCGGAGGCTCCTCCTGTGATGACGATTTTTTTCATGGCAGATGCTCCTTAAGCGTGTTCGGGTACTTGTCCGGGAGTGCCGGTGAGGGGGAGAGCCTTAGGGGAGTGCCCGTTGCCGACCGGCATTTCCTTCGGAATGGGGAAAGGTTCGGGATTCCCCGGGGCAGGCTGGGCGTCCGGGCTGTTTTTTAACGAAAAGGGCCGCGCCCTTGAGCGCGGCCCCGGCAGTCAGGCTTTCACCCTTTCGGCATCTTACATTACATGAAGAAGATGAAGGTAATGAGGGCGAAGAGCGGGCAGAGGATACCGACGGACCAGGCCATGTAGCCGAAGAAGCTGGGCATCTTGACGCCCTGCTCTTCGGAAATGGCCTTCACCATGAAGTTCGGCGCGTTGCCGATGTAGGTGTTGGCGCCCATGAACACCGCGCCTGCGGAGATGGCGGCCAGCACTTCGCCGTCAACCATGAGCTGGGCGGCGTTGCCGCCGGCAGTGTTGAAGAACACGAGGTAGGTGGGAGCGTTGTCGAGGAAGGAGGACAGAAGACCGGTCATCCAGAAGAACATGGAAGTCACATGATGGCCTTCGGCATCGGTGGTCAGGTTCACCACGGAGGCGAGAGCGCCGTCGGAACCGGCCTTGAGGATGGCGATGGCGGGAATCATGCTGAGGAAGATGCCGATGAACAGCTTGGCCACTTCTTCAATGGGCGCCCAGGTGAAGTTGTTGCGGGTGCGGCAGCCCATATCGGTGCTCTTCCAGGAAGCCACGGCGATCACGATGTACATGATATCGCGCACCACATTCTGCAGTTCCATGGGAACGCCGAAGATGTGGAAGGTGGGGCCGGTCCACTGGCCGGAGATCAGGGTGTTGGCCACGATGCAGGCGAGGAACACGAAGTTGATGCAGCCTTCAAAGCCCAGCTTTTCCTTGGAATTCGCGGCATCGGCGGGAACGGGGCTGCCTTCCTTCTTGAAGAGCACGGTGTCTATGACGAAGTAGAGGGCCAGCAGGATGACGGAGATGAGCAGGGTCTTCGCGAACAGATGCACGGTGGTCCAGAAGAAGCTCACGCCCTTGAGGAAGCCGAGGAACAGAGGCGGATCGCCCAGGGGAGTGAGGGAGCCGCCGATGTTGGCTACGAGGAAGATGAAGAACACGACCTGATGCACGCGGTACTTGCGATGGGCGTTGGCGCGCAGGAGCGGACGGATAAGGAGCATGGCCGCGCCGGTGGTGCCCATCCAGCTGGCGAGCAGGGTGCCCACGGCCAGAATGGCTGTGTTCACGATGGGAGTACCCACGAGAGTACCCTTGAGGCGGATACCGCCGGCCACGGTGAACAGGGCGAGCAACAGCAGGATGAAGGGCACATATTCAAGAAGCACGCTTTCGGCGGCCAGGAAGAAGGCGTTGCCGAAGCCGAAGGTGAGGGCACAGGGGATGAGGAAAGCCAGGCCCCAGAAGCCCGCCACCTTGCCGAAGTGGTGTTCCCAGAAGTGGGGCACGGCCAGGGGGCAGATGGCGATGGAAAGCAGCATGCACACGAAGGGTACCACCCACAGGATGGAGAGGTCTTTGGGCAGCTGGAAATGTTGTCCTTCAGCGAAGCAGAGGCTGGGAACGAGCAGCATCGCCAGAAGGAGGAGGGAGGAGAATTTGAAACGGTGCATCCACGGACTCCTTTCAGGAAAAGATAGAATTAGGTTTTCTTCTATCTAAAAAAAGGCGTTCCATCAAGAACTTTAGGCGCAGCGTGGCGCAGGAAGCTTGACTCGGCGCGCTTTTTGAGGGCATGTCAGAAGAAAAAACGCAACAAGGAGCGCCTCATGCAGCAGATACCCAATGTTCTCACCATTGCCGGTTCCGATTCCGGCGGAGGCGCCGGTATACAGGCCGACCTGAAGACCATGACTATGATGAAGACCTTCGGTATGAGCGTGATCACGGCGCTCACCGCGCAGAACGGCCTGGGTGTTGCGGGTATTCATGCGCCCGAGCCGGAATTCGTGGCCTTGCAGCTCACTACAGTCCTTGAAGGTTTTCCCGTGCATGCGGCGAAAACGGGCATGATGTTCAATGCGGGCATCATTCATGCCGTGGCCGATATTCTGGACGGGCAGAGTTTCCCGCTGGTGGTGGATCCCGTGTGCGTGAGTACGAGCGGCCACAAGCTTATGGAGGAAGACGGCATCGAGGCCCTGCGCGAAAGGCTCATGCCCCGTGCCGCCCTCTTTACGCCCAACAGGCCGGAAGCCGAGTTTTTTTCCGGGATGAAAATACGCTCCGACGACGAGGTGCTTGAAGCGGGGACGCGCCTTCTCGACCTGGGGGCGCAGGCTGTGCTCATGAAGGGCGGACACTGTGAGGGAAAGCCCGTGTTCGTCACCGACTGGCTTCTGGAAAAAGGGTATGAGCCCGTGGCCCTGCGCCAGCCTCATGTGGATACGCAAAACAGCCACGGCACGGGCTGCACCCTTTCTGCGGGCATAGCCGCGCAGCTTGCCCTCGGCATGCCGCTGCGCGTTGCCGTGACGCGGGCGCAGGAGTTTCTGAACCTCGCGCTCAGGCACAGCTTTGCCCCGGGCAAGGGGCATGGCCCCTGCAATCACATGGCGGGGCTGAGGTAGTTTTCCCCGGGCGGACGGTGTGTTCGGCTATCCCCGCCCGGAAGACGCAGGGCCGCTTCCGTTCCGGTTTTCGCCGCTCTTTCTTCCGCCGTATTCCTGCCGTGTGCGGGGTACGGCGTTTTTTCGTGCCTGCGCCGTGATGCGGGAAGGTTCCGTCAGCTCAGCCTGTTACGGAAGAGCCAACCGGCGAGCGGCAGGGTGACGGCGGCCACGGCCAGCATGGGGATGAAGTTCCGGGCTATGTCTTCAAGGCCTGCGCCTTCGAGGTAGACGCTGCGCACGCACACGAGTGCAAAACGCAGAGGGTTGGCGTAGGTGGCGATCTGCAGAGCTTCGGGCATGGCGCTCACCGGCGTGGCGAGGCCGGAGAGCAGCACCATGGGCAGAAGCGTGACGAAGCAGTACACGAGGGCCTGCTGCATGTTCAGGGAAACGGCAGAGATGCAGAGCCCGATTCCTGCGCAGCTCAATGTGAATACGCAAAGGGAAACATAGAGGTCTACATAACTTCCCATAAAAGGAATATCAAACCAGTACAGGCAGATAAGTAAAATAAAAGTGGCTTGGAAAAGGCCCACTACGATGGGAGGTACGGCTTTTCCGATGAGGATTTCCCACGGGGAAAGGGGCGTGACCAGCATCTGGTCGAAGGTACCCTGTTCCCGTTCCCTGGCCACGGAAAGGGCGGCGAGCACCATGATCTGGATGATGCTGAGAGAGCCGAGCATGCCGGGCATGATGTTCCAGCGCGTTTCCAGCTGGGGGTTGAACCATGCCCTCATGACGAGGGATACCGGGGCGGCGTTGCCCGCGGCAGCGTTCCACTCCGCCACGATCTGCGCAAGATACCCCTGAGCCATGGCGGCGGTGGTGGAGTTTCGCCCGTCGAGGAGGACTTGTATGTCCGCGTCACGGCCTGTGAGTATGCGGTCGGCGAAATCGGGACCTATGTTCAGAGCGAGCAGGGCCTTGCCGTCGTATATCCATTCCTCCGCCTGAGCGGTGTTTTCCAGCGTGGCCTGGCGGACGAATTTTTCCGTGCCGTCCAGGCGGGCGGCAAGGTCGCGGGAAAGGGCGCTCCCGCTCTGGTCGCAGAGAACGTAGGGGATGAAATTGAGGTCGTAGGTGGCCGCGTAGCCGAAAATGAAGGACTGGATGACTACCGGAATGATGAGTACCAGGCGGTTGGCCGGGTCCTTGAAGATTATGAGCAGTTCCTTGATGCAGAGGCTGCGGAGCCTTCGGAGAAGAAGCAGAATGTGCATGGCTCAGTCCAGGTTCTTGCGGGTGAAGCGTATGGCGACGCCCATGAAGAGTACGGCGTAGAGAAGAAGCGCCGCTGAGTCGCGGAGAATGATGGTTATGTTGTTTCCGGCGAGGAACAGGGTTTTCAAAAGATCCATGTAGTAGGTGGCGGGCAGGATGTTGCCCACGATGCGGGCCACGAGGGGCACGCTTCTCAGATCGAAGAGAAAGCCCGAGAGAATGACGGCGGGCAGAAAGCTCACCACGATGGCGATCTGGCAGGAAAGGAACTGGCTGCGCGTTACCGACGATATGGCGAGCCCCATGCCGAGGGCCACCACGAGGTAGAGCGAGGAGCAGAGGAAAAAGAGCGTGAGGCTCCCGCGCATGGGCACCTCGAAAAGCCAGCGCGCCGCCCCGAGGCAGAGCAGCAGCCCGGCCATGCCCAGCAGAAAGTAGGGAATGATCTTGGAAAGCAGTATTTCCGCCCGGCCCACGGGGGAGACGAAGAGCGCTTCCAGTGTGCCGCGTTCCCATTCTCGGGCCATGATGAGCGCGGTGAGAAAGGCGCCTACCAGCGTCATGATGATGACGATGAGCCCCGGCACCAGATACCAGGTGCTGTTGGCCGCCTCATTGAACCAGATGCGGCTTTCGACCACGGCGGAGCCCCTGCCCGTCCCGGCATGATCCCTGCCTGCGCGTTCCAGGGCGGATTGCAGGCGCAGGGAAAGCATGGCGCTTGTGTACTGATGGATGAGCGTGGCCGTGGTGGAGTCCACGCCGTGCAGGATGAGCTGTATTTCCGCCCTGCCCTGTTTGAAACGACTGTCGAAGTCGCTTGCCGTGCGGATGATGGCGTCCACCTCGCGTTTTCTGAGCAGTTCCTCCGCCTCGCGCATGGAGGCGACATGGCGTGGGGAAAAATAGCGGGAGCCGTTCAGGCCGGAGAGCGTGTCGCGGGCAAGAGGCGTGGCATGTTCCATGACTACGGCCACGGGCGCATTGTTCACGTCCAGGGAAAGGCCGTAGCCGAAAATGAGGATGAGGATGATGGGCAGCACCAGCCCTATCATGATGCTGCTCGGATCTCGCGATATCTGGCGCAGTTCCTTGACGGTGAGGGCGGAGAGACGGCGGAGGAAGGCTTTCATGCAGCGCCCTCCTTCGCCCCGGCGCGTTCTTTTGCCGCGCGGGAGCTTTTGACAATGTGGATGAAGGCTTCTTCCATGGTGGCGGCGTTCCCGCCCTGCCTTCTTACTTCGTCGGGCGTGCCCAGGGCGAGCACGCGCCCCGCATCCTGAATGAGCATGCGGTCGCAGTATTCGGCTTCTTCCATGAAATGGGTGGTGACGATGATGGTGGTGCCTTCTTCGGAAAGGGAGGTGATGCGTCGCCAGAACACGCGGCGGGCCAGAGGGTCTATGCCGCTCGTGGGTTCGTCCAGAAAAAGTATTTCCGGCTTGTGCAGCATGCCTACGGCCATGGAAAGGCGCTGCTTGAAGCCCCCGGGCAGATTGCCGCTCATGTCGTGCTCATGGCCGGCAAGCTCGAATTCCTGCAGTACCTCGCGGATGCGGCGGCGCAGGGCAAAGGGCCCTATACCGTACACGCCACCGAAAAAATGCAGATTCTCCAGCACGGAAAGGTTGCCGTACAGGGAAAATTTCTGGGAAACATAGCCCACGCGGGTGCGGGCCTGCGCCGCGGCCGTGCGCAGGTTTTCCCCGGCCACGCGAAGATGGCCGCTGGTGGCGGGCAGAAGACCGCAGAGCATGCGGAACGTGGTGGTCTTGCCTGCGCCGTTGGGGCCGAGCAGGCCGAACACTTCGCCCCGGCGCACGGAAAACGAGGTGCTGGCCACGGCGGTGAAGTCGCCGAACCTGCGCACGAGGTCGCGCACTTCAATGACGGTATCCGCCTCCTTCCCCCCGGAGGAGAAGGGCGCGAGGCACAAGGGGGCCTCCCTTTCTCCGTGGGGCGGGGCGTCGCTCTCGGGAGCGGGGAGCGAAGATCCGGCATGGTTCCCCTCGGAGCTGTGATGCCTGAGAAGCAGCATGAAGCTGTCCTCCAGGCGGGAGGGAACGGCGCGGCAGGCTTCTCTGTTAGGGGAAGGCCCGCCCGGGCAGGGGGAAAACAGGGCATCGGGAAGGCCGTCTTTTCCGTATTCCGGGTTCAGCACGAAGCGCACGCCTGAGCCTTCGGGCACGGCGTCCATGACGAGGGATTCCTGGTCGAGCAGGCGGGCCTGAAGGGTGCGCGCCCTCATGCCTTCGGGAAGGGGGACGGTATGGCAGAGCCCGGCGGTGAGTCCGCGCAGGCTTTCCGGCGTGCCCCGGGCGAGGACGCGCCCTTCATGCAGTACCACCACGCGGGCGCAGCGCTCCGCCTCGTCCATATATGCGGTGCTCACCATGACGGAAAGATGTTCTTCCTTCACCATGTTCGTGATGATGGCCCACAGCTCCCGCCGGGAAAGAGGGTCCACGCCCACGGAAGGTTCGTCGAGAAGCAGCAGTTCCGGGGAACGCACCAGAGTGCAGGCCAGGGCGAGCTTCTGCTTCATGCCGCCGGAAAGTTTGCCTGCAGGGCGGGAGGTGAAGCGGGCAAGGTCCGTCATATCCAGCAGGCGGGCAAAGCGCTGTCTGCGTACTTCTTCCGGTATGCCGTGCAGGTCGGCATACAGGGTCATGTTTTCCATGACGCTCAGATCCTCATACAGACCGAAGCGTTGCGGCATGTAGCTTACGCGGCTCTGCACGTCCTGCGCTTCGCGCGAAATGTCGCGGCCGAGCACCGTGAGGGAACCGGAAGTGGGGGCGAGCAGGCCGCAGACCATGCGCAGGAAGGTGGTCTTTCCCGCGCCGTCCGGTCCTACCAGGGCCGTCATGCAGCCGGCGGGTACATCCATGTCCAGGGAGGAAAGGGCAGTCACGCGCATCCCCTTCGTCTGGAAGACGCGGCTCAGGGAACGCGCGCTTACCACGGCGTTTTCGCGGGGAAGGATCTTTTCCCCGGAAGAGAGCGCGTAAGGCGTGCCGGGCGCGTCAGCTTCCATGTCCGCCTTCCTCATGCAGGATGACGGTGACGGGCATGCCGAGGCGGAGCGTGTCCTTTGTATCGTCGGCAACAATGCGCACTTCATAGAGCAGGGAGGTGCGCAGGTCTTCCGTCTGCACGCTCTTGGGCGTGAACTCCGCCGTAGGCGAAATATAGCCCACATGTCCGGGTACGGGTTCAGGGAAGGAGTCGGTGCGTATGTCCGCCTTCATGCCGGGGCGGACGCGCCCGAGCTGCGGTTCCGTGACATAGGCGCGCACCCATTTGGGCGAGGTGAGGGAAAGAAGGAATACAGGCGTGGCGGAAGAGGCCATGTCGCCTTCCTCCAGGAGGCGGGAGGTGACGCATGCCTTTGTGGGCGCATACAGCTTTCCGAGGGAAATGCTGTGCTCCATGATGGCGAGAGAGGCCTTGGCGGCGTTGAGCTGGGCTTCGGCCATGGCGATATCTTCCTCGCGGAAGCCTTCGCGCAGAAGGGCGAGGGCATGAAGAGCCTCATCGCGCTGCCCCTGGGCCACGCGCAGGGCCGTCTGGGCTTTTTCCCTTTCCTGCGTACTTACGGAGTTGGTGCGGCGCAGGGCGGCAAGGCGGGCGTCGTCGCGCCGCGCCTGCTCCAGCGAGGCTTCCGCCGTACGGAGCGCAGCTTCGGCCCTTGCGATTTCCTCAGGGCGGTTGCCGCGCCGCATCTTGAGCAGGTTCTGCTCCTGCGCGGCAATCTCTGCGCCGAGCTTCTTCGCCTGAAGGGTGAGCGTCGTCACGTCCACTTCCGCAAGCAGCGCGCCCTGTTCCACCATGTCGCCTTCTTCGGCGAAAAGTTTCGTGATGCGGCCGCCCTGCTCGAAGGCCAGGGAAACCTGGCGGATATCTACATTGCCGTAGAGTGTAAGCTCGCCCCGGGCGCTGTCTGCCGGGGTGTTGTTTGCGTAGTACCAGCCTGCCGCGCAAAGCAGGAGGACGGCAAGAATAATGACGATTTTTTTCATGTCGACACCCTTTCCGCAATGACGGCATGACGCCGGAAATGATCTCTTTGTACCAAGGGTAGGAACGATTGAGGCAAAAGTCAAATACAAAATTCAATTTTATATTTGAATTTGACATTTGAAATTTTTTTCCCTATCGTCACACCATGATGGAAAATACTTACAACTACAGCCGGAGAAAACGCAGCGCCCCCCGCCGGGACGGCCTTTCCACGCGGGGCACCGTACTTGAAGCCGCGGGGCATGTCTTTGCCGAAAAAGGCTATCTCAAGGCTACGCTCCGCGAGATATGCGAAAGGGCCGGGGTGAACGGCGCGGCCGTGAACTATTATTTCGGCGGTAAGGAAGCCCTGTATGAGGAAGTGCTCGTGGAGGCGCACCGGCAGCTGGTGAGCATGGAGGAGCTGAACGCCGTCATGGAGTCCTCCGGCGCGCCTGAGCAGAAATTGCGGGCCTTTCTTGAGCTTGTGGTGCGCGCGGCCATGAAGGCCCCGGAACTGTGGGGGCTTCCCGTGCTGCTGCGCGAGGTGGCTTCCCCGTCTGCCGACCTGCCTGCATCCCTGGTGGGTACGGCCTTGCCCAAGCTGAACGTGGTGCGTTCCCTGGTGTGCGAGATCACGGGCTTTCCTCCCGACTCTGAAGGCGCGCAGGAAGCGGCGGCCATGCTGCTCATGCCCTGCATGTTCCTGGTGCTTTTTCCTGAAAAAATACAGGTGCTGCTTCTGCCGGGGTTCATGGAGAAGCCTGAGAGGCTGGTGGAAGCCATGCTTGCCTATTCCTTAGGCGGATTGAACGCGCTGAAGGGCTCTTTTCCCGAGCCTTGAAAAGCCCGGTATATATTCGCCGTTGTTTTCTCATCAAAAAAAGGCCTCCGTGCGGAGGCCTTTTTTGTAAGGAGGAGAGGAGGTATTCTTTCCGAAAGCCTTTGCAGGGGAGGGCGTTCAGGAAGAGGTTTTGTACGGGAAGAGCTCAAGAAGAGGGGCGCTTCCCGAAGTTTCAGCGGGCGCAGCCTCTGGGGCCGAAGCCGTCGTGGCGGGGGCCGAAACTGGGACCGAAGCCGTCGTGGTGGCGGAAACCGGGGCAGGGCAGGCCTTCCTTCTGCATTTTGGCGCGGAAATCTTCGTTCACGGTGCGGATCTGGGCGCGCAGCTTGGTGATATCCGCCGTGAGGGCGCGCAGTTCATCCGGGGAGGTGTTGGGGTTGCGGGAAAGGGCGTTCAGAGTCATGCGTTTTTCCGCAAGCTGGTCGCGCAGGGGAGCCACGGCGGCATAGTGTTCCTTGTGATATTTGTCCAGCTGCGCGAGCTGATCTTCGGTAAGGTTCGGCATGGCTTCGCAGGGAGCCATGGCGCGGCAGTCGCGGGCGTATCTGCCGTGGAAGCCGGGGTTGGCCATGGCGGCGACGGGGATGCTGGCGGCGAAGGTGGCGGCAATAAGAGCAACGGCGATGGTCTTTCTGGTCATGGTATTGTCCTTTGGGCGAGAGGTTTTCTGTGTATGTGGACCACAAGGCCAGTATATAGAAAAACGCGGCTTTATTGTCACGTTTCAAAGTATTTCGCAATATCCTGCTTTGGAAAGATACACTTGTTGCAGGTTACGGACGTGCAAGAGATACCTTTGCCGCCGCCTTTGCAGTCCGGGAGAGAATACAGGCGGCGTTTTGGGTTGAGCTGCGGAGTCTGAAGAGCGGATGTGAAAAGGCGTCCGGGGCTCTGCCGGGGACTATGCTTCAGGCTCGTGCAGGCTTTTGCGCGGCCTCCGGCCCTTCCCTCCCGTACCCGCATGCAGGCGGGAGAGTACAAGCGGCCCGGCCAGTACGAGAAGTACCGCGGCGCAGATGACGGCCACGCCGAGGAACACGCCCGCAGTGGCCGGTTCGTGAAAGACCAGTATGCCCACAGCCACGGCGGTGAGGGGTTCCATCACGCCAAGGATGGAGGCCAGAGTCGAGCCTATGCGCCGTATGGCCAGCACCAGAGTGAGGTTGGAGAAGGCGGCGGTGATTACGGCGAGCAGCACGGCAAGAGAGGCTTCCTTCCAGGAATGGAGCCATACGAAGGAGTCCGTGAGCACGGCGTTCAGGAGCGAGGCGGCCATGCCGAAGAAGAGCACCCAGAAGGTGATGCTCAGCCCGGAAATGCTGCGTATGCGGGCAACGTGCAGGCCGCAGATGTACACGGCGTTGCACAGCGCGGAAACAAGCAGCAGGGCTATGCCCGTCAGGCCTATGTGCCCGCCTTCCCCGCCGCCCAGAAGGAACACGCCCAGTATGGCCAGCGCCACGGAGGCGGCGGTAAGCAGGGAAAAGCGCTCATGGAAGAAGAGGATCATGATGAGCATGACCATGAGCGGGTAGAGGAATTGCAGCGTGGCGGCCACGCCGCTCGGCAGATAGTGGAAGCCGTGGAACATGAGCAGGGCGGCCAGGGCGTACATGATGCTGAACAGGGCGAGAGAGCCGAGTTCGCGTGCAGGGGCGGCCAGCCTTTCATGGCGGAGCACGATGATGAGCCCGAGGGAAAGGGAGCCGAACAGGAAGCGGTAGAACAGCACGCATGCGGCGCTCATGCCGCCTTGCATGAGCGGGAGGCTGAACAGGGGAATCAGCCCGAAGGCGGCGGAGGAGAGAAGAGCGAGGAGAAAGCCCATGTCGGTCTCCGTGATGTTCTGGAGCGGCCCTCCGCTGCGAAACCGTCAGGGCCGGCCGGGGAAAACGATATTGTTTCCCGGTGAAGGAAGCGGCGCGTCCCTCCCCGGCGGGACGGGAATGTGCCCGGAAAGCACGCCGTTCGTGCCTTCCGCAGATAAGCTCTTAGAAGGATGCGGAATTTCTGTCAATCGGGCCGCCGGGCAGAGGGCGGGCAGCCTCCCTTTTCGGCCTTGCCGAATCCGTCGGGGATTTTTTCTCTGCGGGGAGCCCGCCTGGGCTTTTTTTGTCAGCGTGTACAGGAAAAGGGATACCTTCATGAGAAGATATCCCTTTTGGGGGAGGGTGCATGGAAGGGGCGTCACAGGCCGAGCAGTTCCGCTGCGTTATGGTAGAGCGAACAGGCGAGGCTGTCCTTGTCCAGGCCTCTTTCGCCCCAGTTTTCCACGCATTGTTCAAATCCCCGGATCGGATAGCTGGAAGCAAAGAGGAGACGATGCTTTAAAAATGAGTTTGCAGCACGCGTGATTTCCATCTGCATGGGCATGTTGCGTACATAGAAGTAGCAGTCGGGAGAGAGGTAGACATTCCTGCACAGGAGAGCCACGCCGAGGGCTTCCTGTATTTTGGGCCAGCAACCGTGGGCAAACACGACGTTGACTTTTTTATGTCTTCTCAGCATGGGGAGCATGGGGCCGGGATCGGTAAAGGAAAGGTTGGGACCCACATAGGCGCTCATGGTGAAAACAACAATCAGACCGAGCTGTTCTGCCAGGTCCATGATAGGTTCGAGGGCCGGATCGCCTGGAGGAAGAGGCGGATTACACCATCCGGCATCAATGGCAATTCCTTTGAATCCATATTTCTTGGCGCATTGCTCCATATCTTCGAGGGCTGTGGGCGAGGTCGGAGCGATGCCTCCGAAGCCGAAAAAGCGGCCGGGGTAAAGCCTGGTCAGCTCATACACATCGGCGTTGTCGGCGTCACCGTAGACAGGATTGCTGGTCTGGCGCCCCATGATGACGCCGTAAGTGATGCCTGCCGCGTCCATTTCTTTGACCATGAGGTCGATGGAGCCTTCCGCCACGGAGGGAACAAAGCGGCGTTCAAAGCCTGTGGGCTTCATTTTCCGGGGATCAGGGTCAAGGCCTTGCCGCCAGCCCTGAATGATCTCAAGGTTCATGAAACTTTTGAATGGCGGGCGGATGCGAAAGTCTATAATCATGCACTACCTCTTTTTGCTGGCGTGCATACTGCCGAAAAGCGGAAAGCATGCACACCAGGTCAAAGATTTACAGAATTCCTGCATCCTTATAATATTTTTCCGCACCGGGATGCAGAGGCAGTACCAGATCCTTGGGCATATCCTGAGGATTCAGGGTAGACCATGTGGGCTGTACCGCATGCAGTTCCTTGTAGCCCTCGCAAATGGAGCGGGTGATTTTGTAGACCACGTCCTCGGGAAGATTTTTGCGGACCAGGAACACCGTGGTGTCGATGAGGCAGGGGGTATCCTTGCCTACGGCTCCGCCGTAGAACGTGCCGGGGACAGAGCCTATGCCGAGCCCGGTTTTTTCGGAAACAGCCTTGAGTACCTTGTCCGATACGGGGATCCACTTGACGTCGCAGCTGCGCACGAGCTCCAGCTTGTCGGCCTGTTCTCCGGGGCCGAGCACGAACAGGGCGTTGATGACGCCGTCCTGGAAGGCAGCCACTCTTTCGGAATCGGGGATGACGGTGACTTTGCCTCCCCATTCTTCGATATCCTTCAGGGTTACGCCGAGTTCGGCAAGATACATTTGGCCGAGCATGTAGTGCAGCGAGCCCTTGGCTCCGCAGTCCAGGCGGATAGGCAGCTTTTTCTCCACGATTTCATCCAGGCTGTCGGCCTGAAGATCTGCGGACACAATGATCTGCATTCTGGAGGTATCGTGGATATTGCCTATGGCGGCAAGATTCTTGAGGGGCTTGTTGTAAGGGGTCAGTCCTCTCGGCCCTGCAAAAGTATTGAAGCCCTGCGTCAGCGTGAGGTCGCCGGAGTTGTTTTCCAGGCGCAGCGGATTGCTCACGGAGGCCCCGATGAGGATATCCATGGTGCTGCCGGGATAGCGGTCGTTGATCAGTTTGCTTATGCCTGTCAGGCCGACAGTCCAGGTACCTCCCAGGTTGCTTCCGCCGACGCCGCGGATTTTTATGGGAGCGTTGTCTGCCTCCGCAGCCGTGCACGGAGCGGTTAAAAGAACCGTCATAGCGATTGCCAGGGCACTTTTCCAAATGAAACTCATACCATTCTCCTTTTGTTGAGGGGATGAACACATATTATGCAGTCATGCAGGCAAAGCCCTTCTGCGGCGTTGCATAAGAAGAACAAAGGCAGCCAGGACAAAGCCGAGTATGTCGGTGATCATGCCGGGATATACCAGCGTAACGCCTGCAACGAACATGCAGACACGCTCCAGCCTGTCGGATTCGATGAGAAGCCATCCTTGCAATGAAGAGGCAAGGCAGATCACGCCGAAAATGGCGGTTGCTACGGAGGTCAGTACCGTATGCCATTCTCCCATGAGCAAAAGGGAGGGCTCAAAGATGAAGAAGAAGGGCACAAGGAAACCGCATATTCCCAGCTTGAATGAGGTGAGGCCCGTTTCCATGGGCGGCGCGTCGGCCACGGAGGCGCCTGCATAGGCGACCAGGCACACGGGAGGGGTGATGCCCGAACTTATGGCGTAATACATGACGAACAGGTGCGCTGCGATGAGGGGAACGCCTGCATTTACCAGCACGGGCGCGCCGAAGGTAGCCACCAGAAGATAGGCGGGCAGGGCAGGCAGACCCATGCCGAACAGTACGCAGGCCGTCATGAGCAGAAGGAGGAAAAGCCAGATACTGGTGGCCGCAATGGAGCTCATGATGCTGACGAAGCTGAACCCGAATCCGGTCATGGTAACGACGGCGATTACGACGCCGACGCAGGCGCAGCAGGTGGCGATCATGAGTATGTTGTTTGCCGTATCCTGAATGATATCCAGCAGACGCCGGAATCCTATACGGGTTTCCTTGTCGATGCAGGAGAGCAGCACGACGGACAGGCATGCTCCGAGGGCCGCATAGTTGATGCTGAAGCCGGACACCATGGCCAGGATCAGGAGTATGAGCGGAAGAAGGTGGTACAGCTTGCGGATTATCTTGCTGCGTTCAGGCACCAGGTCGCGGGGCGTTCCCTTGATGTTGTAGCGCAGGGCCTGGAAGTGGATCATCATGAAGAGACAGAAGTAATACAGGCAGGCCGGGAGCAGCGCGGCTTTGCATATAGCCAGGTAGCTGGTGTTGGTGTATTCGGCCATGACAAAGGCGATGGAGCCCATGACCGGGGGCATGATCAGGCCGCCGGAAGAGGCGACGGCTTCCACGGCGCCGGCAAAGGAGGGCTTGTAGCCCACCCTTTTCATGAGCGGGATGGTGAAGGTACCTGTGGCAAACACGTTGCCTGCGGCGCTTCCCGATACGCTGCCGAACAGGCAGGAGCCGAAAATGGCCACCTTGGCCGGGCCGCCCACGGCATTTCTGGTCAGCAGACAGGCCAGTTCCAGAAAGACGTTGGACATGGTGGTCTTGTTGAGCAGGGAGCCGAAGAGGATGAATACAAAAATGATCCCGGCGGAAGAGCCGAGGGAAGCCCCCCAGATGCCGTCACCCAGAAGATAGATGGTCTCCACCACGCGCTGGAACTCCAGCGGATAATGCCCGAGATTGCCGGGCAGAAGGTCTCCCCAGAAGGCGTAGGCCAGAGCAACGCAGGCCACGCTGAAGAGGGCGTTCCCCGCCATTCTGCGCGTGGCTTCCATGATGCAGCAGATGCAGGCTGAGCCCAGCGCCAGCTGTGTGGGGTCCAGATCGTCGATCTGAGCCATTCTTTCCATGATTTCTGGTTCATAAATCGCAATGTAGGCACAGGAAGCGGCGGACATGACGATGAACAGAAGATCCCACAGAAATATCCAGACAGGCTCCGCTTCGGTGAGCTTCCGATATTTATGGACGGGGGAACGCCACATGAATATCAGCGTCAGGATGAGCCCCAGATGCACGGAGCGTATCACCATGGGGTTGGGGGTATATATCCCTGCCGACGTGCACAGCTGAAACACACAGAGAATTGTGGCGATGATGAGAAAAAAAGGACGCAGTTTTTTTCGTTCAAAGGTCGGCATAAGGCCTTCTCCCGTAGGCGGTACACCGTTGAATGAGAGAGAAAGGAACTGTAAGAGAGGCTTCCTGTCGCATATCAGCGGTGTATGCCTGTTGATATTGAAGTATCACCTTCGGCCCCTCCTCTGACCATAAGATGATAGGTGCAGATTGGATTGAGCGAGAGGATGAAAAGAAGAGATTCAGATGCTGAGGGCGGCGTTGTACGCGCTGTGAACGGCATCCATGATTTTTCCCGCATGGACACAGTCTCCGAGCGGTGTGAACGGTATGTCGGCAAGGGCAAGAGCCCTGCTCAGGGCGTTGCGGGGGCGGTACCCCAGAGCAAGCACGATGGAGTCGAAAGCTTCAAGGCAGAGCTCGTCACCGTATTTGTTGCGGGCAGAGACCTGACCGTCCCCGGAGATGGAAGTCACCTCAGTTTCCAGATGGATGGTCGTGTTGTGTTCCCGGAGAGATTTCAGCAGGAAAATTCTCGGCCGGCGGTGCATGTCGGGAGCGAGGGCGGCGCGCATTTCCACAATGGTCACGTCCCTGTCCTTCCGGGCCAGAAACTCCGCGGTTTCACAGCCGACCATGCCGCCGCCGAGAACCAGCACGCGCTTTCCCGTATCGGCTCCGTCGAGAACCTGTTCTGCTGTGAGATATTTCACCTTACAGGCAAAGGCAGGAACAACGGGATCGCTTCCCGTGGCCACGAAGAGGACATCGGCTCCCAGCCCCTTCAGCTCCTCGACGTTCATATTTCTGTTCAGCTGTACGTCAACCCCCGACTCGACAAGCTCATGGGCATACCAGGAAGTGATGCGGGCAAGAATATCCTTGTGCGGAGGCAGAGCGGCGTAATGGAGCAGGCCTCCGAGCCTTTCGGAGCGTTCATAGAGCGTCACCTTGTGCCCGCGCTGGGCAGCGGTAAGGGCCGCCTGCATTCCGGCGGGACCGCCGCCCACGACAACGACGTTGAGGGCCTTTTCAGCCTTGGGGAAACCGAGCGCTTCCCTACCGACGCCGGGGTTGAGCACGCAGGACATTTGGGGCTGTCCGCCGCACCCTTCGCTGCAGCTGATGCAGGGACGTATGAATGCTTCACGGCCTTCCGCGACCTTGCGGGGCAGATCCGGATCAGCAATAAGGGTACGGCCCATGACGACCATGTCCGCCTTTCCTGAAGACAGGATGGACTCTGCGGTTTCGGAGTCGACGATACGCCCGGCGACAGCGACGGCGGCGGCGCCGTGCAGCGCTTCTTTAATAGCTGCGGAGCGGTCGGCGTTCCAGCCGCGGGGAATGGCGGTGGGCGGCCCTGTGAACTCGTTGGTTTCGGAGAGTCCCGCGCTCACGTTAAAGAGATCGATGCCGGCTTTGGCCACCACCGGAGCAATGCGGCATGCCAGCGGGAGCGTCATGCCGCCGGGAAGGAATTCTTCCACACTGCATCGGAAGGAGAGCGGCATGTGGGGCCCGACCACACGGCGTACCCCCCGGATGATTTCCAGGGGGAAACGCAGCATGTTGTCGAAGGAGCCCCCGTACTCATCCGATCTCTGGTTGAAAAGAGGAGATATGAATTCTGAAATCAGGTAGCCGTGCGCACCGTGTATTTCAATGAGGTCGAAACCTGCCTCCACGGCTCGGTGGGCGGCGTCTATGAAACGGTGAATAATGCGCCTGATATCCTCGGTGTCGAGAACGACGGAATTATCCAGCGGGGTGAAGCCGGGCACAAAGGAAACAAGCGGTACAGGATGATGCGACACGGCGGGCCTGGATAACCTTCCGGCATGATTGAGCTGGATACCTGCCCTGCCTCCGGCATCGTGGATGACTTGAGTGAGCTTTTTCAGGCCCTTGACATACCTGTCGTCATAGATGTTGACGCCCGGATTATAGGAGCGTCCCGCCGGGTCGACACAGGTCGCCTCAAGCATGCTGAGGCCGACTCCGCCTTTTGCCCGCGCTTCATGATAGCGCAGAAGGCGTTCACTGATCTGACCGTCGCTGCCGGCATAGCTGGTGAGCATGGGGGACAGAATGATTCGGTTCTTGAAAGTGGTTCCGTTGATGGTAATGGGCGATAGCATAAGGGGAATCGGCATCTTTTTTTCCACTTCTGACTAAGGGTTGTCCCAAAGGAATTCGCTGGGGATCGGTGAGCTGATCAGATTTCACCCAGCAGACGGGCGGCATTTTCATACAGAGTGTTGCGCAACGCTTCTTCGGTGAAGTTGCGGGACTTCCATCCGGCAAGGCACTGCGTAAGGCTGCGTACGGGATAGGTGCTGGCATACAGGATGCGGTATTTGAGATAGGTATTGGCCGCGTTGATATATTCTTCGGACATGGGGAATCCGGGAATATACACATAGCAGTCAGGCATAAGGTAGACGTTTTCGCAAAGGATAGCCATGGCAAGGGCCTTGTGGACATGAGGCCAGCAAGCATGGGGGACGACGATTTTCATGTTCGGAAAGCGGTTGGCCACACGCATGATGGCGTCTGGATCGGAATATGTCATATCCGGGCCGAGGCAGAAACTGCAGGTGATGGATACGATAAGATCAAGTTCCTGACATTTCTCGTAGATGGGGTCGATGCGTTTGTCGTCAATATACATGGGATCGTTCAGCCAGCCGCAGTCCAGTCCGATGCCGCGGAAGCCCATGCGGGCGCATCGTTCAATTTCCTCCACCTGGCCGGGAAGGCTGGGATTGATGCCCGCAAAGGGGATGAAACGCCCCGGATACTTTGCGGCCAGCTCTGCGCTGTCGTCGTTGTTGACGCTGCCGTAGCTGTCGGCCTTACGCCCCATGATCACGGCCTTCGTGGTGCCGGTGGCGTCCATTTCTTCCATGAACATTTCTATGGAACGGGCTTCTTTGGAGGGAACTTTTTCCTTGCCGATATCGAAAATGGACTGTTTCAGAGGATCGGTGGGAATGGGACCGCCGTTGAATACGCAGGTATCCAGATGGCTTTTGAAGGGCGGACGTACACGGAAATCGATAAGCATGGCAGGCTCCAAAAATGAGTAAAGTTTGTTTAAAGGGGGATACA
>NZ_DYZA01000078.1 GCF_020741395.1 Mailhella massiliensis
CATTGTGACCTCCTTTTGATTTGCTTATGGGCGCAGTTGCCAGACCGCACCTCTTTCTTAGCAAATCAAAAGGAGTGTTTATAACCTACGCATAACTATAAGTTTTCGGGAACCCCCAGCCTAGCTGGGGGGTTTCTTTTAACCAAGAAGCCGGAGCGCCTTCGCGCCCCGGCCTTTAATGTCCGGCTCCGCGTCGCGGGTACGCCGTCCTGCTAGCTGCCCTTGCGGGAAAGCAGCGGAGAGTTGTACATTTTAATGGAAGCCTGAGCGCCGAGCTGGCTCAAGTAGATCTGATAGGCCACGCTCGCCCTGTCCGCTCTGAGGCGCTCCACCATCTGCGCTTCGGCCTGCTTCCATTCCTCTTCCGAGGGGGCCTCAATGGCCGAAAGACGGGCAAGGACGGCGCCGTCCTGCACACGGTAGGGCTCGTTGAGCCACGCGTCGCTCACCACGGGTACCTGGAAGGCAGCCTGAGCAAGAGCCGGATCGGCGATGAGGTCGGCGATGTTGCCGTCGCGGCCGAAGGGTTCACTGGTCTTGATGACCGCGCCTTCGGCGGGTTTACCGTTCTGGAAGGCGGCACGGGCCTTGCGTGCCTCGTCCATGGCCATTTCCGCAGCCTTCTGCCCGGTAAGGAATTCCACGATGAGCGGACGCACTTCTTCCAAGGGCTTCACACTCTGCGGCTTGCTTTCCAACACCTTGACGACCAGGAGCGCATTACCGGATGCCACGGGGCTGTCCAGTACGGAACCGGCGGCGGAGGCCATGATGTTCTGCACGTCCACCTCGCGGATATTAAGCTTCTCACCCAAATCCTCGGCGGAAACGGAGCCGGTCTGCTCTGCCTTCACGGACTTGGAAGCGGCGGCGGAAGCGGCTTCTTCCATGCTCTTCCCGGCAAGAGCCTGCGCGAGTACGGCGTCGGCCTTTTCTTCAAGCCCGTGCGACGCTGCCTCGGTGGCCAGGTCGGCGCGCAGGGAATCCTTCACTTCATCGAAGCTGTGCGTAACGGCGGCCTTGTGGCCTTCCTTTTTAATAAGATGGAAGCCGAACTGTGTGCGCACAGGGGCGGATACTTCCCCGTCCTTCAGCGCAAAGGCGGCCTTGGAAAACTCCGGCACCATCTGACCGGCAGCGAACCAGCCGAGATCGCCGCCCTGTGCAGCCGTACCGTCCTGACCGTGCTTCTTGGCCACTTCCGCGAAATCCTCGCCGCCGCGGATACGGCCTTCCAGAGCCTTGATTTCCTCTTCAGCCTTCTTCACTTCGGCCTCCGGGGCATTCGCGGCCACACGGATGAGAATATGACGGGCCTGAATCTGCTCTTCTTCCGTAAACTGCGCGAGGCGGGCGTCATAGGCGGCGCGAAGCTCCTCTTCCGTCACGGCAGAAGGATCGCCCATGACTGCGGGATCGAGACGAATGAATTCCACGTTCACGCTGGGCGGCACGGCAAAGTTCGCACTCTGCGCTTCGTAGGTCTTCACAATATCATCTTCGGAAGGTGCGGCCTTGTCCTTATGAACGGAGGCGGGGAAGAGAATATAGTCCACGCGGCGGCGCTCGGCGGCATAATCGAAAATAGCCTTTACCGCCACGGGAGAAACATAGGCCCCGGCCGTCACCAGGCGCTGGAGCTTGGCGGGCAGCATGGATTTCGCCTGGTCGGTTTCAAACTGACGAGGCGTGATGTGGTTCTTGCTGAGCACTTCCTTGTAGACTTCGGCATCGAACTTTCCGTCCTTCTGGAAATAAGGCAGCTGCTCAAGCAGGGCGCGCAGCTCATAAGCGCTTATGGTCAGTCCGGCGCGCTCCGCCTCGTCTTCAATGAGCTTTTCCTGGATGAGCGACTGAAGCACCCGCTGCTCCAGCTGGAAACTTTCCAGCATTTCCTGCGTCATGTTGGGGATGGAACGGCGCAGGTTGTCTTCCATCATGGCATAAGCCCTCTGGAATTCCACCTCGGTGATGTTCTTGCCGTTCACAGAGGCCACAAGCCCTTTGGGGCCGCTGTAGGAGCCTATGCCCCAGAAAACGAAAACCACGATGATGATGCCGAAAGCCAGTTTTACGCCCAGCGACTGGGCATTGGCTCTGATGCCGTCCAGCATGACGACTCCTTGCTTGCAGTTGATTGATGTTCACAAAGCCGGCCGAAATTCCGGCATATCACTCCGCGCGGCGGGCACGAACGGCGTTGAGCAAGCCGCCAGCCTTAAGAACGCCCCATTCCTTTTCGGAAAGGTCATTGCGCACGACCACCTCTCCCACACCTTCGATGGTCAAGACAGCCTCCCCTCCCGCCGCCATGGACGAAGTATCCAAGCGCACGGCGGAACCGGGCATGACGCGTTCATAATCCGCCCCATCCACAAAGATGAGCGGAAGGATACCGAAATTGATAAGATTGGCCCTGTGTATGCGCGCGAACGACTTGGCAAGCACGGCGCGCACGCCCAGATGCCGGGGGGCGAGGGCGGCGTGTTCTCGGCTGGATCCCTGGCCGTAGTTTTCCCCGGCCACAATAACGCCGGCAAGGCCCTCCGCCTTTGCCTTATCCTGGCGGGCCACGAAGCCTTCGTCCGTGCGACTGAACACATGGCGGGCAATGGCGGGCACATTGGAGCGCAAGGCGGTGATCTCCGCGCCTGCGGGCATGATGTGGTCGGTAGTGATGCCATCGCCTACCTTGAGGGTGACTTCGCCGGAAAGAAGCGCGGGCAGGGACTCAAAGGTCTCCAGCGCCACGATGTTCGGGCCGCGGAGAATTTCCACACGGGCACGTTCCTCTTCCGTTTCCGCAGGAAAAAGGAAGTGATGGCGCCCGCCAGGAATATGGGCGGGAAAATCGGGATGGGCAGGAGCCTCTCCCCAGGTCGCCGGGTCGGTGAAACGGCCGTTCAGGGCGCACTGGGCCGCCGTGACGGGGCTGACCAGATACACACGAGCGTCGCGCGTGCCGCTGCGGCCCTCGAAATTACGGTTGAAGGTACGCACGGACACGCCGCCGGACACGGGCGAGCTTCCCATGCCGATGCACGGGCCGCACGCACATTCCAGAAGTCTCACGCCGCTTTCCAGAAGGGACGTGAGCGAACCTTCCTCGGTGAGCATGGAAAGCACCTGGCGGGAACCGGGAGCCATGCAGGTGTCCGTTTCCGGGCAGACCTTGCGGCCGCGCAGAGTTTCCGCCACCAGATGCAGGTCGGCATACGAGGAATTGGTGCAGGACCCCATGGCCACCTGATCCACGCGGAGTCCGTCGAGCTCCGCCACAGGAACGACTCTGTCGGGCATGTGGGGCTGCGCCGCGAGAGGTACTATGGAGGAAAGATCCACTTCCATTTCCTCGTCGTACTGTGAGCCTTCATCGGCATACAGAGGTTCCCAGTCGTCTTCACGGCCCATCTGACGCAGAAATTCCCGGGTACGCTCATCGGACGGGAACAAGGAGCCGGTAGCCCCGAGTTCCGCGCCCATGTTGGTAATGGTGGCACGCTCAGGCACGGAAAGGGTGGCCACGCCGGGGCCGCAATATTCAAAGATGCGCCCCACCCCGCCCTTGACGCTCAGGCGGGAAAGCATGTGCAGAATCACGTCCTTGGCCTGCGCCCAGCCCTGAAGGCGGCCGGTGAGATACACCTTCACCACCCTGGGCATGGGGATGGAATAGGGTTCTCCGGCCATGGCCAGCGCCACGGAAAGGCCGCCCGCGCCCATGGCAAGGCAGCCCATGCCCCCTGCGTTGGGGGTATGACTGTCGGAACCGAGAAGGATACGCCCGGGGCGGGCGAAATTCTCCAGATGCAGCTGATGGCAGATGCCGGTTCCCGGCGCGGAGTACACGGCGCCGAAACGCTGGGCGCAGGTGCGCAGGAAACGGTGATCGTCGGGGTTGCGGAAGCCCATCTGCAGGGTATTGTGGTCCACATAGCTCACCGAAAGCTCGGTGCGCACTGAGGTCAGACCGAGAGCTTCAAACTGAAGCCAGGCCATGGTTCCCGTGGCATCCTGGGTGAGCGTCTGATCCACACGAAGGCCGATTTCCTTTCCGGGAATCATGTCCCCTTCCAGAAGATGGGCGCTGATAATCTTATGAGCGATGTTCATGGCAAAAACCTTTCCGGCCGGCTTGAGCGGCGTATTCCTGACGGCAATTCCAAAAAAGGCCGCAATATGCCCATGGCTCCGCCCTGCGCGGACGCGGGAGGCGAAGCTTCGGAGCTCTCGAAAGCCCCATTTATACAAAGATAATGCGCGGAGGGCAAGCGCGGATATGGCCAAAGGGGCGGCTCCCGGCACGGCCTTTTCACAAAAAAGCCCCTGAAGAGCTCCGGTTGCAGAGAACGAAGCTTAGGCTTATACTGCTTCCGATTTTTCCTTCGGAGTTCCCATGGCAGAAAACATCGGCATTATCGCAGGCGGCGGCCAGTTTCCCCGCCTTGTGGCAGAAAAGGCCCGGGCGGCGGGCCTCGGCGTAGTCATCTGCGGCTTTCAAGGGCATACCGACCCCTCCACCATGGAGCACGCCGACGCGTTCGAGTTGCTTCATCTGGGGCAGCTTGGCCGCATGATCAGCTTTTTCAAGGAGCATCATGTGACAAGGGCCTGCATGGCCGGTTCCATCAGCAAGCCGAAGGCCCTTGACTTCCGCCCCGACTGGAGAGCCGCCAAGCTCCTCTTCACTCTGAAGAAAAAGGGCGACGATGCGCTCCTTCGTGCTATCATGGCAGATATTGAAAAAGACGGCATACGCATCGTCGCCTCGGCAGACCTCGCTCCCGGCCTGCGTGCCCCGAAAGGCACGCTCACCCGCCGAGCCCCCACCGAGGAGGAGTGGAAGGACATACGCTACGGCTGGCCCATCGCCCGCTCCATGGGCACCTTCGACATAGGCCAGTGTCTCATCGTGCGCGAAGGCATGGTCATGGCCGTGGAGTGTCTGGAAGGCACCGACGCCGCCATAGAACGTGGGGCAAAACTCGGCGGCAACGGCTGCGTCGCCATTAAAATGGTGAAACCCGGTCAGGACGAACGGGTGGATCTGCCCTCCGTGGGCCTTGCCACCATACGCAACCTGGTGGAGCATCACTACGCCGCGCTGGCCATACAGGCAGAAAAAACGCTGTTCTTCGACAGGGAGGAAGCCCTTGCCCTCGCCGATGAGTACGGCCTTGCCGTGGTAGCCCTTCCCGAAGATTTCGCCTGAAAACGCCCCCGCACGGGGGCTTTCCCCTGAGAAAACCCATGCCTTCCCCGAAAGATCGCGTTACGCGCGGCCAGCTCGTTACGCTCGGTCTTTTCATCTGCGGCCTCGCCGGCTGCGTCCTCTCCGGCATATCCCTGCTCTGGGCCCTCGGTTTCGGCCTTGTCTGCTTTTCCGGCTACGCGCGCAGCGTAGGCCTCTCCTTCCCCGTCATTGCAAAGCTGCTCCTTCAGGGGGTGCTGCGCATTGCGAACATTCTCACCATTTTCACGCTTATCGGCATGCTCACAGGGGTATGGCGCATAAGCGGTACCATCCCCCTGCTCATCGACACGGCCCTCTCCCTCATTGATCCCACATTTTTCGTACTCTGGAGCTTCCTTCTGTGCGCCGCGCTGAGCTCGCTCATCGGCACGGCATTCGGTACCGTGAGCACCCTCGGCGTGGTGTGCATGCTCATAGCCCATACCGCAGACTTCAATGAAGTACTCGTAGGAGGGGCCATTTTAAGCGGTATCTATGTAGGGGATCGCTGCTCTCCCATGTCCTCCAGCGCGGCGCTCGTCTGCGCGCTCACCCATACCGACAT
Source organism: Mailhella massiliensis (assembly GCF_020741395.1). Lineage (GTDB taxonomy): Bacteria > Desulfobacterota > Desulfovibrionia > Desulfovibrionales > Desulfovibrionaceae > Mailhella > Mailhella massiliensis_A. The sequence continues at coordinate 5,799 of NZ_DYZA01000078.1, forward strand.
TTACGGCAATTTCAAAAGGATGTTGAGAAACGGGGCCCTGCCTTTCTTCCTGACATGCCTGGGGTACGCCCTCCTTTCCCTCCTGGGGCCGGAACACGTCATGCCCGAAGGGGCGACAGACGCCCTGCGCGGATATTTCCGCTTCAACTTCTGGGTGCTTCTGCCTGCGCTTATCATCCTCATTTTCGGCATGCTGCGCATCGACGTAAAAAAGGCCATGACCACAAGCATCGTTGCAGCCTCCGGCGCGGCGTTCATCTTTCAGGGCGCCTCTCCCTCCGCCCTGCTCTCTTCCATGGTTCTGGGTTACCAGGCCCCCTTTGAGGAACTTGCCACGCTCAGCGGAGGAGGCATCATCTCCATGGCGGACGTGGCCGCCATTGTGGCCATTTCCTCTTCCTATTCCGCCCTGTTTGAAAAATCCGGCCTGCTGGACAGTTTTGAATACATGATAGAACGCCTTGCCCTGCACATAGGAGCCTTTCGGGCCACCACACTGGTGGGGCTGCTCACCACGGGACTTTCCTGTAATCAGACGCTTTCCATCATCCTCACCCGGCAGCTCTGCGCCCATGCCCAGCACAACCGACGTGAAATGGCCATGTACCTGGAAAACAGCGTGGTGGTGCTTTCCGCCGTACTGCCGTGGAGCATAGCCTTTTCCATGTGCGGTCTCACCCTACAGCAGGGGCCGGAAATCATTCCCTTCGCCCTGTATTTATGGATGCTGCCCCTTTACTGGTGCCTACGTTCCCGCAACATGCATCAGTCCTGTCCAAGGCCTTTCTTTCAGTTTCTTCTTGCAAAAAAACATCACCGGGATTAAAAAAAGACGTCCGCCAGCTAGGGGAGCCTTTACGGCTGAGAAAGAGGATCATGCCTCTGACCCTTGGAACCTGATGCAGTCAGTACTGCCGAAGGGAAGCCTGGTTTCTCTGCAAGGAACCTCACGCCCGCCCCTTTGGCGGGCGTTTTTTGTTCATCTTCAGCGAGGTTTCCATGCGCATTACCGTCAACGGCGAAACAGAAGAGATCACCGAAGGCCTCACCCTGCTCGATATCATACTCGAACGCGGGCTCGACCCCCGCGTCGTGGTCGCCGAGCTCAACCGCGACATTGTTGCCCAAGACAACTTCGCTGCCGTTCGTCTCAACCCGGGCGACAGCCTGGAGCTTCTGCATTTTGTGGGAGGAGGTTAACATGCAAGAAGACAAACTTGTCATAGGCGGCGTAGAACTCTCAAGCCGCCTTTTCATCGGCACCGGCAAATACAGCGACGATGCTCTCATCCCTGCCGTCTGTGAAGCGAGCGCCTCGCAAGTCATCACCGTGGCCATGCGCCGTGTGGACAGGGGCGGAACGGGCGTCATGGGGCATATTCCCCCCACCATGCGCCTTCTGCCCAATACCTCCGGCGCGCGCAACGCAGAGGAAGCCGTTCGCCTTGCCCGGCTGGCCCGTGCCGCAGGCTGCGGCAACTGGATTAAAATCGAAGTCATATCCGATGCGCGCCACCTTCTGCCCGACGGCTATGAAACTGCGAAGGCCACGGAAATCCTGGCCAAGGAAGGCTTCACCGTCCTTCCCTACATCAACCCCGATCTCTATGTAGCCCGTGCCTGCGTCAATGCCGGTGCGGCGGCCGTCATGCCCCTCGGAGCGCCCATAGGCACCAACCGCGGCCTGCGAACCAAAGAAATGATCGGCATCCTTATTGAGGAAATAGAGCTCCCTATCGTGGTGGATGCGGGCATCGGACGCCCCTCGCAGGCCTGCGAAGCCATGGAAATGGGCGCAGCTGCCTGCCTGGTCAATACCGGTATCGCCTCTTCGAACGACCCCGTGACCATGGCCAGGGCCTTCCGCCGCGCTGTGGAAGCAGGCCGCGCCGCATATCTTGCCGGAGCGGGAGCCGTCATAAGCGGCGGGGCCGTGGCCTCCTCGCCCCTGACGGGCTTTCTGCGCTGACCCTCGCTTTCAGAGCCTGCACCTTTATCCGACTTGATCCGAGCGGGCCAGGAAAACTGCGGCTTTTATGAAAAGCTACTAGTCCTTATTTTTTCGTTTCAAAGCTTGGGGCTCCGGCAAGGCGGCAGGACACCCGCTTCCCTAGAAAGTCGGCCTGCCGGAGCCTCCCGCATCGTAGAGGCATCATTATGACCCATCCTGTTCTGGAAGATCACTTTGCGCCTGGAGAGGCGCATTTCGACGAATGTCTGGGCGAATGGCCGAGGGAACGCCGCGCGGCGCTCGCCTCTGCCGCCACAGAGCGCGACGTGCTCGCCGCCCTGGAAAAGGACGTGCTGCGCCCGGAAGACTTCATGGCCCTACTTTCCCCTGCGGCCGAACCCTTTCTGGAACAAATGGCCCGGCGCTCCCGGGAGATCACGCTCCGCTTCTTCGGCCGGGCGGTGAACATCTTCTCGCCGCTGTACATTTCCGATATCTGCACCAATCACTGCCGCTACTGCGGCTTCAACGCAGACAATCGTCAGAAGCGCCGCCACCTCAGCGTAGATGAGGCCGCGGCCGAAGCCTTCGCCCTGGCGGACGCGGGCATCTCCCATATCCTTCTGCTCACCGGAGACGCTCGTCACATCGCCTCCCCGGAGTATATCGCCCAGGTAGCCGAACGTATCAAGCCTCGCTTTGCCTCCGTGAGCGTGGAGGTCTATTCCCTCACGCTGGAAGAATACCGGATGCTCCTCAGAAGCGGAGTGGACAGCATGACCATGTTCCAGGAGACCTACAACAGAGAGCTCTACGAATGGCTGCATCCGGCAGGCCCCAAACACGACTTTCTGTGGAGGCTGAACACTCCCGCCCGCGCTGCGAAGGCCGGGTTGCACGGCGTGGGCATAGGTGCTCTCTTGGGGCTTGACGAATTCATCCACGACGCATTCTGCACAGGACTGCACGCCTGGTGGCTGCAGAAGCATTTCCCCGGCGTGGACGTAGGCCTTTCCGTGCCGCGCATGTGCCCCCATGAAGGCAGCTTCGAGGTGAAGCACGGCGTGGGCGACAGGCAGTTCGTCCAGTACATTACGGCGCTGCGCTGTTTTCTGCCCCGTTGCGGCATTACGGTTTCCAGCCGGGAAAGTGCCGATATGCGCAACCACATCGTGCCCATCGGTGTGACGCGCGTTTCCGCAGGTGTGTCCACGGCCGTGGGCGGCCGCGTGGTGGAGGCGGAAAATTCCGGTCAGTTCGATATTTCCGACCATCGCTCCGTGCCGGAAATGATCCGCGACCTCGCGGCCCTGGGCTATCAGGCCGTGGCCAAGGACTGGGAAGGCTGCGATTTCTAGCCATGCTGGACGACGTCCTTTCCTCCTTCACCCCGGAACAGCGGCAAAGGCTCAACTCGGCCCGCGTGGGTATTGCAGGCGCGGGGGGGCTCGGCTCCAACGTGGCCATGATGCTTGCCCGCTCAGGCGTGGGCAGGCTCCTCATTGTGGACGGCGACATAGTCGAGCCTTCCAACCTCAACCGCCAGCACTACTTTCCCGTTCATGTAGGGCGCCCCAAGGTGGAGGCTCTCGCGGAGCAGCTTCTTGCCTTGAACCCGGACATTGACGTGGATGCCCACATGATGTGGCTGGACAAAGACAACATTCCCGCACTGCTCGATGAGGCGGAACTCTGGATAGAAGCCCTGGACGGAGCGGAAAGCAAGGCGCTTTTCGCCTCCATGGCTCTTGCCGCAGAGAGGCCCGTCATCTGCGCCTCAGGCATGGGCGGTATCGGCGGATTCGCCATGAAGCGCCGCCGCCTGGGCGGCTTGACTGTGGTGGGAGATTTTTGCTCCGACGTAACCCACCTTCCCCCGTTTGCACCACGCGTCATGCAGTGCGCCGCCATGCAGGCCGACGCCGCTCTGGAATGGCTGCTTACCGGAACCATTAAAGAACTGCTTTAAGGATTGTGCTATGCCCCGCATACTTCCCGGAGAAACCGATATCTACGCCCTTACCGATTCCCGCCTCGCCCTCGGTCGGAGCGTGGAAGAACAGGCCCGCGCTCTGCTTTCCGCAGGAGTGAAGATATTGCAGTACCGTGAAAAGCACGCCTCTGCCGGGCGCATGCTGGAAGAATGTCGAATTCTGCGCCGCCTCACCCAGGAGGCCGGAGCCGCCTTCATCGTCAACGACCATATCGATATCGCCATGCTGGTTGATGCCGACGGCGTCCATGTAGGGCAGGACGATCTGCCCGTCACGGAAGTACGTCGCCTGCTCGGGCAGGACAAAATCATCGGCCTCTCCACGCACAGCCCGGAGCAGGCGAAGGCTGCCGTACTCGCCGGAGCCGATTACATAGGTGTGGGGCCCATCTTTGCCACGCAGACCAAGGAAGACGTGTGCGCGCCTGTGGGCTTCTCCTATCTTGAGTGGGTGGCAAATCACATCAGCCTGCCCTTTGTGGCCATAGGCGGCATCAAGGAACACAACATCGGCGAAGCGGCAAGGCGCGGGGCAAAATGCTGCGCCCTCGTTTCCGAGCTTGTGGGCGCTCCGGATATTGCCGCCAAGGTGCAGGCCGTGCGTCATGCCATGCATCATGCCTGAGGCGATCCGAAAACCATGATAAAAAGGCGTTGCTTGCCCGCCCTCCTCCCCAGGCAACCCCTACAACATCGGGCCCTTCCGAAAACGAAAAGACGTGCAGGAAGGGCCTGTTCCCCTACTGGACGCAGGGAGCCCTTCCTTCGTTCCAGAAAAGGCTGGACGCAAACGACACGGCAGAGGCCGTTTTTGCATTCCCGCCCCTGCCCTCTCCGACCATACGGAGCTTCGGCCCTTTCGGACGAGGTGCCCGAGACTTTTGGAGAATGAAAAGGGCTACCTCATCCGGTCCGCATCCATCACGGGCATGATGCGCGGCTCCTCCCATTCCCGGTAGCGGGAAAGCAGCACGGTAAGGAGCGCGCCTTCCTCCGTTACCCCTTCCGGCACGTCCGACGGCGCAAGATAATAGGAAATCCTGGTATCCATCCCTTCCATGACGCTGCGGCTGGTCACAAAAATATAACCGCATGCACGGGCGAAAGCCTCGGCTTCGGTCCGGGTGTCGAAAGGATGCACATTGCCTGCGGCATCGTGAAATTCAAATCTGTTCATCATACGTCCTCAGTGCTTTCGGCCTCCTGCCCGGCCCGGGGCCCGTCCTCCTGAAAACAAGATGCCCGGACCCGGCCCGACAATACCCAGGAAAAGACTATGGAAGCTCTTTCTGCCACGCCGACCTTAGCCCGGGGAGAAAACGGCCGTCAAGGCGGAAGCAAGGAGAGCCGCCTTTCCTCCTCGGCAAGAGCCTTTTCTCCGAAGGCAAAGCTTTCTCCGACTTGTCAGAGGCCGGGGAAAGAACTATAGGAAAGGGACGTACATTACCGGCGTACCGTCCGCCGGAGCAACAAAGGAAGTTTTATTATGAGCGATTGCGATCACAAGTGCGGCAGCTGCGGCCAGGACTGTGCGGAACGCACCGAACCCGTAGACATGAAGGTGAAGCCCCACAAGTTCTCCACCATAAAGAAAGTCATCGGCGTGGTGAGCGGCAAGGGCGGCGTGGGCAAGTCCCTGGTCACCGGCCTGCTCGCCTCCAAAATGCAACGCCGCGGCTCCCATGCCGCCGTACTCGACGCCGATATCACCGGTCCCTCCATTCCCCGCCTCTTCGGCATCACAAAACGCATGACGGGCACGCAGCTCGGCCTGAACCCCGTGCGTTCCGCCACCGGTGTGGATATAGCCTCCATGAACTTGCTGCTTGAGCATGATACTGATCCCGTAGTCTGGCGCGGGCCTGTCATTGCCAACGTCGTCACCCAGTTCTGGTCGGAAGTTATCTGGAACAATGTGGACTACATGTTCGTGGATATGCCTCCCGGCACAGGCGACGTGCCCCTTACCGTTTACCAGTCTCTACCCATCGACGGCATCGTCATCGTGACTTCTCCGCAGGAACTTGTCTCCATGATCGTGGAAAAGGCCGTGAACATGGCCAGGTTGGACGGTCTGAACATCCCCGTCATTGGGATTGTGGAAAACATGTCCTACTTTGAATGTCCCGACTGCGGCAAACGCCATTCCATCTTCGGCGAAAGCCGTCTGGAAGAAATCGCCGCCCAGTACGGCATCAAGCACACCGCGCGCCTGCCCATTGATTCCTCCATCGCCCGCTCCTGCGACCAGGGCGCCATTGAGGCGGTGGACAGCCCCTGGCTGGACGATATTGCCGACGCCATAAGCCATCTGTAAGCCCGATCAGCATTCCCTCAGCGCAATATGAGGAGCGGATCACGCGAAGGCACAGTAGCGTCATACCCCGAAGGGCGGAGCCGGGCTCCGTCCTTTTTATTTTCTTCACCCGAGCCGCCCATAGGTGCAGCTCTCGCGCTCACGGCATGAAAAAACGCCCTTTCCCCCGCAAGGGAAAGGGCGTTTTTTCTCTGGACTGCCAAGCCTACCAGCGGGAAAGGATCTGATAGGCCGTGGTGGCAACAAGCATGGCCACGCAGGTATTAAAGACAAAGCTGAACAGCGCCCACTTCACTGAGCCTGTCTCCATGCGAATGGTGGCAAGGCTGACGAAGCACGGAGCGTAAAGCAGCACGAACAGAAGGAAGGATACTACAGAAGGGATGCTCCAGTTGTCATCCCTGGCAATGAACTGGGCCAGTGTAGCGGAATCCTCCCCCGTATCATAAAGAGAATAGGCCGTGCCGAGGGTAGTTACAATGACTTCCTTGGCGGCCAGCCCGCCGAGAAGGGAGATGTTGGCTTCCCAGCTGAAGCCCGCATAGCGGCTCACCGGTTCCATAGCAGCGCCTATGCGCCCGGCCACGGTATGGCGCAGCATTTCTTCGCTGAAACGGCCGTTCTCCCCACGTATGGCTTCTTCCAGCGTGCGCTGGAGCTCCGACCCTGCGGGCGCAAGGCTGAGTTTCTGCTGGAGATCCTGAAGCGTGGCTACATGGCTTTGTACCCTGTCTTCAGGCAGTCCGGGATACGTCATAGCCGCCCAGACCACGATGGATATGGCGAGAATGACGGTACCGGCCTTTTTCAGATATTCCCAGGTACGTTCCCCGGCATGAATGACCATGCCCTGCAAGGTAGGCATACGGTAAGGAGGAAGTTCCATGACGAAGGGTGTAGCCGGGCCTTTGATGAATGAAGAACGCAGAACGCGCGCGGCCAGCATGGCCACCACCCAGCCCGTGAGGGTGAGCCCGAACATGACGAGAGCCTCGTTTCCGGGGAAGAACACTCCGGCGAACACGATGAAAACAGGCAGCTTCGCACCGCAGGCCATGAAGGGTACGGTAAGGAGCGTGGCCAGCTTCTCACGCGGACTGCGCAGGGTACGCGCGGCCATAATGCCGGGTACCGCGCAGCCCCCGGCAATGCCGCCGCCCAGAATATACGGCACGACGGAAGCGCCGTGCAGGCCGAAAATACGGAAGATGCGGTCGAGCATATACGCCATACGCGCCATATAGCCGGAATCTTCCAATATGGCGATCTGCATGAAAATAAGCAGGATAAGAGGCACGAAGCACATCACGCCCCCCACGCCGTCGATGATGCCCGAGGTAATCATGGATTTCAGCACGCCGTCGGCCATGCCTGCATCCACAACATCGCGCAGCCAGCCGAAAAGCGCCTCCACCCACTGCATGGGAACTTCCCCCAGAGTGAAGGTGATTCGGTACATGAGGTACATGATGCCGAGCATGATGAGCGGACCGAGAAACTGATGAGTGAGTATATGGTCGGCCCTGTCGGAAAGATCCATGCGTTGAGCAATATCATCGCGCCGCGTGAGCACGCCGCGCAGAAGGGAACTTATGTAGCCGTAGCGATAATCGGCAATAATGGCTTCCGCACTGGTACCCAGAGTGGCCTTGAGGTGCGCCTCCACCTCGTCGAGGTGTTCCTTCACATGGGCCATGACTTCGGGCTTGTCGTGGCTGAGCTCGGAAAGAATTTCCTCATCATTTTCCAGAAGCTTCAGGGCCAGCCAGCGCGTGGGGTACGGAGCACAGCCTATGCCCTCCTCATCCAGCGATTCCGTCAGATGCTCCAGCACGGGATCAAGATCAGGCCCGTAGGAAATATGCAGAGGCTTCCACGGCTGCCCTTCCTTTTCCCGGCTGAAGGCCATGGTCTCGCGCAGATATTTCTGCAATCCCTCCCCTGTACGGGCCACAGTCTCCACCACAGGAACGCCGAGCCTCCGGGAAAGGGTGGTTACGTCTATACTCATGCCCATGGCGCGGGCCTCGTCCATCATGTTCAGGCCTATGGATACGGGAACGCCCATTTCCATGAGCTGCACGGCGAGGTAAAGGTTGCGCTCCAGAGCCCCGGCATTGAGCAGCGCCATGACGGCCAGAGGCCTTTCCCTGCCTATGACGCGCCTTGCCACCCTCTCTTCCTGAGTATAGGCCGTAAGGGAATAAGCTCCCGGCAGGTCGATGATGCGTATGGATTCCCCGTCGCAGTGGGCAATACCTTCCTTCTGCTCCACGGTAATGCCGGGATAGTTGCCTACATGCTGGCGCGCGCCGGTAAGCGCGTTGAACGATGTAGTCTTTCCTGAATTGGGATTTCCGGCAAGCGCCAAGGTGGGCATTCCGCCTCGCGGAAAGCCTTCATCGGAATGATGGAAATAAGACATCAGTCGTTAGTCTCCACCAGGATGAAATCAGCCTCGTTGTTGCGCAGGCTTAAAGTAAAGCCGGGCAGACGGAGGGCGACAGGGTCGCGCAAAGGTGCGCGGCCTATCACTTCCACTTCGGCCCCGGTCACAAGCCCCATGTCGCGGATGCGGCGGCCCAGTTCCCCATCGGCCAGCACGGAAGCGATGCGCGCCTTGCGGCCCACGGGAAGAGAACGAAGAGGTATACTCATGGCAACATCCTTCAAAATGCTGAGGTTCAGCTCCTCGCATCGGGAGTTCAGGGCCGCGCGGGGAAAGCCCGCTTTTTTCCTGCCGACCCTTGCCGGAGGCCCGCCTGTTCACTGAAAGTCCCGACACTGATGCGATGCAACAAGCTACCCCCCCGAAGGCGGCCTTGTCAAATCATACGGGGTGTTCTTGCCCCCACGGACAAGCTGTGGCATAGTCGGGCCGTCGCTTCAAGCTATCCGCGTTTGTTGCGGAAATTTTCCTCTCCTCCTACCGCCACAGGCAACATCCATGCTTCCCCTGCTCGACGTTCAGCGCCTTACCGTTTCCTTCGGCTCCGTCCCCGTAGTCCGCGACCTCAGCTTCCGCCTTTTTCAAGGCCGTACGCTCTGCCTCGTGGGCGAATCCGGTTCTGGAAAAAGCATGACGGCTTTCTCCCTCATGCGCCTGGTGCCGGAGCCCGGCCGCATCGTTTCCGGCTCGCTTCTCTTTGCCGGGGAAGACCTCCTGGAACTTGACGAAAAAGCCATGCGCGCCAGGCGCGGGCGCGATATCTCCATGATTTTCCAGGAACCCATGACCTCCCTCAATCCTGTACTGCGCATAGGCGGGCAGATTGCGGAACCCATGGAAATCCATCAGGGCCTCAGCCACGGCGCGGCGCTGGAAAAAGCCGTCGAACTCATGGCCTTGGTGGGTATTCCCGACCCTCGCCGCAGGCTTTCCGACTATCCGCACCAGTTTTCCGGCGGCATGCGCCAGCGAGTGATGATAGCCATGGCCCTGGCCTGCTCCCCGAGGCTGCTTCTGGCCGATGAACCCACCACGGCGCTCGATATCACCATTCAGGGGCAGATACTGCGCCTTCTCGGCCGCCTTGCAAAAGAGCGGGACATGGGCGTGCTGCTCATCACCCACGACCTCGGGGTGGTGGCGGAAGCCGCAGACGACGTGGCCGTGATGTATGCCGGGCAGCTGGTGGAACAGGCCCCGGTGGCCGACTTTTTCGAGCGCCCTCTTCACCCCTATTCCGAAGGGCTCATGGCCTGTGCCCCTCTGGTGGGCAATCACGACAGCCGGCGCCTCCCTTCCATCCCCGGTATGGTGCCCCTGCCCTCGGAACTGCCCGAGGGGTGCGCCTTCCGCCCGCGCTGCCCCTATGCCGCCAAAGAATGTCTGGCCTCCCCGCCCCTTCAGGAGGCCGGAGAAGGGCGTCTGGTGCGCTGCTGGAAGCCCCTCGCATAAAAATTCCCTCCGGACGAAAAAAAAGCTTGCCAAAGGCGGGCAAATCTACTAAGAACATTCCTGCGCCGAAGTGGTGAAATTGGTAGACACGCTAGGTTCAGGGTCTAGTTCCCGTTCGGGAGTAAGAGTTCGAGTCTCTTCTTCGGCACCAGTGAAAAGTAAGGGCTATGGTTTTTACCATAGCCTTTTTTTTCGTGAAAAAGTAAATTGCCCTTCTGGCGGCCCTTTTCGCGTTGCTCTGCCTTGTTCCATAAAGAATCCTCCCCTTCCGGATGCCGCAACGGATCAAGATTTCCGTTCTTTTTCAGGTTCACTGCATCTTTCTCCGACCTTCCCTCAGATGCCGTCCCGCTCTGTTCCCCTGACGCACGCCGGGGAGGACTCTTCCCGAACAGTCGTCGGCATATCGGGCGCAGTCATACGTGAACGGAAACCTTCCTGCCCGGCCTCTCGATCAGCACCGGGAAAAACACTCCGATCCATGCCGTGCGCACCATGAAAACAGCCACTCATCTTTGCGAGTACCGTTCCTCCGCCGTCCCTGTCGGAGCCATTACCGTATTCTTAAATTACGGTTCGTTTTCCTTCCCCCCCCAAGGCCTAGTTCTAAAAACTCTCAGCGGCACGAAAAAAGCTCTCCTCATCAACTGACAAAAGCATAAAAAATATATATCTAACTTGTCGAAAAAGTGTACTTTTTTGCCACCGACAAATTGTGTCAGTCGTTAGTTCGTCCTATATCAGGGAAGCGCCGAAAATTCCAGTAAAAAAATAATATTTCCACGCACGGAATCCCCCCTGTCCAAAAAGTACACCTTTTCGACACCCGGGGCGGAACCATGGCGGAAAAAATGCAGCACAGCTTCAACGGAGCCGTTGCCGACGACGCGCTTCTGTTCGAAGATTTCGTCCGGAGCCGCTATCTGCCCTTTGTGCGCGAAAACAAACGCAGCTGGAAAACGGACGAGCGATACCTTGCCTCCCATGTTCTCCCCTACCTGGGGGCGCTTGCCCTGAAGGACATAGACGAAAACGCGCTCGGGCATTGGCTCGCCACGCTGGAAATCACGGGCCTTTCCCCCTCTTCCTGCTACCGCATCTTCTGGCTGGTCAAATACATCCTGAACTGCGCCGTACGCTGGCATGTGCTGCCCAGCGACAAAGCCTTCAAAAACGCCGTCTGCGTGAGAAAAAAGCTGCGACGGCCGGAAACTCTTTCCCCGGGTGAAGCCCTCGCCCTCATCCGCCTGCTCGAATCCTATGCCGACAGGCCCAGCGCCCGGGCCATTCACCTGCTCCTGCTCACAGGAGCCTCCAAATCCGAAATACTCCGCACCCGCTGGGAAGACGTGGATCTCTCCCGCGGCCTGCTTGTCGCCGGCAACACCTTCACAGGCCGCAAGCGCCTTATCCCGCTCAACAACGAAGCCATAAAGCTTATCCGCAGGCTTCCCCGCAGAGATGGCGTGCCGTGGCTCTTCTCCTCCCCTTCCGGCAAGCCTCTGGTCTCTCTTTTCTACACCTGGAACATGTTGCGCAAAAAGCTCGGCAGACCGGAACTGCGCCTTGCCGACCTCCGCCACTCCTTCGCAGGCTTTCTCGTGAACATGGGCATGCGGCAAACCGACGTTGTCGCCATCATGGGCCACTATCTGCCGAGGTCTCTGGAACTGGTACGAAATAATCCAACGGTAAATAAGGAAACAGCATGAAAGGCATACTTCTTGCGGGCGGCAGCGGCACAAGGCTTTACCCGCTCACGCGCATCACGTCAAAGCAGCTTCTGCCTGTATATGACAAGCCCATGATCTATTATCCGCTCTCCACGCTCATGCTCTTCGACATACGGGAGATACTCATCATTTCCACTCCCGAAGACACGCCGAACATCGAACGCCTTTTAGGCGACGGCTCAAAGCTCGGGCTCAAGCTTTCCTACAAAGTACAGCCGGAGCCCAAGGGCATAGCGCAGGCCTTCACCCTGGGCGCGGATTTCGTGAGCAATGACGACGTGTGCCTCATCCTCGGGGACAACATCTTCTACATGGGCGACCAGATGAAGGTGTACCGCC
>NZ_DYZA01000079.1 GCF_020741395.1 Mailhella massiliensis
GACCGGCCTCAAGCACCTTGGTCACCGCGCTGTCTATGGCGGAGGCTTCCTCTTCGAGGCCGTAGCTGTAGCGCAGCATCATGGATACGGACATGATGGTGGCGATGGGGTTGGCGATGTTTTTTCCCGCAATGTCGGGCGCGGAACCGTGGCTCGGTTCATAGAGGCCGAAGGAACCGTCGGCGAGGCTCGCGGAGGGCAGCATGCCGAGGGATCCGGTGATCATGCTGGCTTCGTCGGAGAGAATATCGCCGAACATGTTGGAGGTGAGCAGCACGTCGAACTGATTCGGCCTGTACACGAGCTGCATGGCCGCGTTGTCTACATACATGTGGGAGACGGCGACTTCCGGGTAATCGGCGCTCATTTCGTTCACTACGCGCCGCCACAGGCGGGAGGTTTCCAGCACATTGGACTTGTCCACGCTCACGAGGTTCTTCCTGCGGGCCATGGCTGCGTTGAAGGCTACTTTGGCGATACGGCGGATTTCCATTTCGCTGTAGCGCTCCACGTCATAGGCTTCCTGGCCGTACCGGCCTTCCCGCCAGCCGTGTTCGCCGAAGTAGATGCCGCCGGTGAGCTCGCGCACGATGAGAAGGTCCATGCTGTCGCCGATGTTCTCGCGCTTGATGGGGCATGCCCCGCTCAGGGCCTTGTGCATGATGGCCGGGCGCAGGTTGGCGTAAAGGCCGAGTCCCTCGCGGATCTTGAGCAGGGCCTTTTCCGGCCTTTCGGGGCCGGGCAGGCTGTCCCACTTGGGGCCGCCCACCGCGCCGAGCAGTACGGCGTCGTTCTTTTTGCAGATTTCCACCGTTTCTTCGGGGAAGCAGGTGCCTACGGCGTCGTAGGCCGCGCCGCCCATGAGAAGATGCGTGAAGACAAATTCATGGCCGAATTTCTGTCCGACCTTTTCCAGAACTTTGAGGGCTTCATCCACAATTTCCGGGCCGATGCCGTCGCCGGGGATGACGGCGATGCGATAGGTTGCCATGGTACCATCCTTATTACAGGGCTGAAAGGGAAAAGCGGGAAGCTTCTTCCCGCAGGGGCGGAAGAGGCGCGCGGCAGAAAGCGGCCCGGTCTGTGCGTTGCAGCATCCCGGGCCGGGAACTCAACGCGCGGCGCGCAGTTTTTCTATCTTGTCTTTCGAGTAGTTCACGAGGCCCCCGCAGGCGATGAGGTTCTGCATGAAGGGCGGGAAGGGCTCTGCCTGGAAGGTCTGCCCCGTAGTTTCGTTGGTGATGACGCCGGTTTCAAAGTCCACACTCACCGTGTCGCCTTCATGGATGTTCTCCGCCGCTTCCTCACATTCCAGAATGGGCAGGCCTATGTTCAGGGCGTTGCGGAAGAAGATGCGGGCGAAGGTGGAGGCGATGACGCAGGAAATGCCGAGGTACTTGATGGACAGGGGCGCGTGCTCGCGCGAGGAACCGCAGCCGAAGTTCTTCTGCGCCACCATGATATCGCCGGTGCGGGCCTTGTTCACGAAATCCGGGTCTTCCGATTCCATGCAGTGGGAGGCCAGCTCCTTGGGATCCGTCACGTTGAGGTATTTACCGGGGAGTATGACGTCGGTATTCACGTCGTCGCCGAATACAAAGGCTTTGCCGCGGGCGTTCTGCATCAGTCCCCTCCTTCCTTGTCCATAATCGCTTCAGGGCTGACAATGCGCCCTGCTATGGCCGAAGCGGCCGCCACGGCCGGGCTGCACAGATAGACCTCCGAGTCCACATGTCCCATGCGGCCCACAAAGTTGCGGTTGGTGGTGGAAAGGCACTTTTCTCCGGCAGCGAGGATGCCCATGTGCCCGCCGAGGCAGGCGCCGCAGGTGGGCGTACTCACCGCACACCCGGCTTCCATGAAGGTGCGGATATAGCCTTTTTCCATACATTCCATGTAAATGGCGGGCGTGGCGGGTATGACAATGACGCGCACTCTTTCGCTTATCTTCCGGCCCTTCAGGATACCTGCGGCCGTGGCCATGTCTTCCATCCTGCCGTTGGTGCAGGAGCCTATGAACACCTGGTCGAGAAGTACCTCGCCTACCTCGTCGATGCTGCGGGTGTTGGAGGGCAGATGCGGGAAGGCCACGGTGGGACGGATGGAGGAGAGGTCGATATCGATGGTCTTTTCGTACTCGGCATCCTTGTCTGCCTCAAAGGCCGTCCAGGGCTTTTTGCAGTGCGCGGCAAGATAGGTGCGGCAGGTCTCATCCACCGGGAAGGTGGCGTTCTTGGCCCCGGCCTCAATGGCCATGTTCGTCATGGAGAAGCGGTCGTCCATGGAGAGGTGCGCTACGCCGTCGCCGGAAAATTCCATGGAGCGGTAGAGCGCGCCGTCCACGCCGATGAGCCCGATGATATGCAGCATCACGTCCTTGCCGCATACCCATTTGCCGGGCTTTCCGGTGAGGTTGAAGCGTATGGCAGAGGGGACCTTGAACCAGTTCTCGCCCGTGGCCATGCCCATGGCGAGGTCGGTGCTGCCCACGCCGGTGGAAAAGGCCCCGAGAGCGCCGTAGGTGCAGGTGTGGGAGTCTCCGCCTATGATGACTTCGCCGGGGGCCACGATGCCCTGTTCCGGCAGAAGGGCGTGCTCAATGCCCATGCGCCCCACGTCGAAAAAGTGCGTAAGTTCGTTTTCGCGGGCGAATTCGCGGCATATTTTGCACTGCGTGGCCGCCTTTATGTCCTTGTTCGGGGCGAAGTGGTCGAGCACTACCACGACCTTGTCCTTGTCGAAGACCTTGTCGGCCCCGGCCTTGCGGAATTCCGGGACGGCGAGCGCGATGGTGATATCGTTACCCATCACCACGTCGAGCTTCGCCTCGATGAGCTGGCCTGCGGAAACGCTTTCCAACCCCGCGTGCGCAGCCAGTATTTTTTGTGTTACGGTCATGCCCATAGAGGAATATCCTTATTGTAGAAGAAGGGAGTTTTTCCTGTGCATGAGGGCGCAGGAAAAAAGTCCTTCCAGAATAAAAAAGCGGTTGTGCCTTGTCCAGAAAAAAGGCGCGGTTCCGTCCGGGGAGTAAAGCAGAATGAAAAAAGGCCCCGCGCCGGAGCACGGGGCCTGGAAAGCGTCTTGCCGCGATCAGGACTTGTGCAGCATGATATCGAGGATGACTTTGTCGGCTTCCTTCATACCTGTGGAGCCGAGGCGTCCCAGATTGGCGATGCAGGCTTCGATATCGTCGTCCACAATGCCTTCGTTGCCGGGCACCTGTGTACCCGCCATGGCGAGGAGCACGGCCTGAATACCCGCGCCCACGGCTGTGGCGACTTTAAGGGCGCAACTGCTTTTTGCACCGTCGCAGATCATGCCGGAGACGTTGCCCACCATGTTGCGTACCGTGCGCTCCATATCCTTGAGGCCGCCGCCGAGCAGCAGCGCAATCCCGCAGGCCGAGGCCGTACCCGCCACCATGGCTCCGCAATGTGCCGAAAGGCGGCCTAAGTGATGCTTGATGTGTATGGAGGTGAGGTGACTCATCATGAGGGCGCGGGCCAGCTTTTCATCGTCGCACTGCATGCGCAGGGCGCAGGCCACTACGGGCATGGTGCAGGTGATGCCCTGATTGCCGCTGCCGGAATTGCTCATGACGGGCATCATGACGCCTGCCATACGCGCGTCCGCCGCTGCCGCGGTGAGTTTGGTGGCGAAGGTGGGCAGATCGTCGGCGAGGATGTGCTTGCGTATCTGCGTGTCCATCATCTTGCCTACGCCGAGGCCGTACTGACGGCGAAGCCCCTCTTCCGCCACACGGCGGTTCATGCGCGCAGCCTCCAGAATGAAGCTGATTTCCTCAATCGGGGCCGTGGTGGCGAAGTCGTAGATTCCGGCGAGGGTGAGGGGCCAGGGGGCGTCGTCGCCTTCCTGCGCGGAGGATTCGGGCTTTTCAAAGCTGAGAGTGCCGTTCTTCCATACGCGGGTGATGTTGTCGTGGCTGCCCGAGAGCTCGGCGGTCGCGTTTTCTTTCCCGGCAAATACGGTCACAAGGCAGTAGAGAAGCTCGTCCTTGTCCGCAAGGTGCAGGTTGACGGCGTCTTTGGCAAGCATGTCCCTGGCGGCTTCGGCCGTCTCTTCGGAGAGTTCTTTCAGGCACTCCAGTCCGAGGGAGCTTTTACCGCCCAGGGCTCCTGCGGCCGCAGCCACGCCGAGCCCCATTTCCCCTGTGCCCGGCACCATGACGCCCATGCCGTTTTTGAGCAGGTTGGCGCTCACGGCCACATCCATCCGTTCAGGAGTTTTGCCGAGCTCTTCGGCCGCGCGGGAGGCGCAAAGCGCCACGGCGATAGGCTCCGTGCAGCCCAGGGCCGGCACTACTTCCTGCTGCAGCAGGCTGATGAAGCGTTTTCTTTCCTGCTTTGTCATGCGTTTTCCCCGCGGTGCTGGAGCTCACCGAGCTGTTCGTTTTTGTTGAAAATACCTTCCAGCATGAGAGTGAGCGCACCGTCGCCCGTGATGTTGCAGGCCGTGCCGAAGCTGTCCTGCAGGGCGAAGATGGCAATGAGCAGGGCCACACCGTTCTGGTCGAAGCCGAGTACGCCGGTAACGATGCCGAGGGAGGCCACCACGGTGCCGCCGGGAACGCCGGGAGCGCCCACGGCAAAGATACCGAGCAGCATACAGAAGAGAATCATGACGCCCACGCTCGGAAGCGTGCCGTAGAGCATGAGGTGCAGCGTCATGCAGAAGAAGGTTTCCGTAAGCACGGAGCCGCACAGGTGCACGGTGGAGCCCAGGGGGATCATGAACTCCACGAGATTCTTGCTGAGCACGCGGGACTTTCTGGCACATTCCAGGGCCACGGGCAGCGTGGCCGCGCTGGACATGGTACCCACGGCCGTGAGGTAGGCGGGAGCGTAGTGGCGGAAGACCTCCCAGGGATTGCGGCCGGAGAGCAGGCCGCCTATACCGTAGAGCACGGTAAGCCAGATGAAGTGCCCCACGATGACGATGAGCACCATGGAAATGAACACCGGCAGATGCAGGCTGAGGGATCCTTCATAGGCGAGGCCGAGGAAGGACATGCCCACAAAGAAGGGAAGAATAGGGATCATGACGTGAAGGACGAGGGCGCTCATGATGCGTTCAAGCTCGGAAAAAAGTCGGCCCATGGTTTCCGATTTCGTCCAGCTTATGGCCACGCCGAACAGAAGCGCGAACACCAGGGCGCTCATCACGCTGAAAAGCGGAGGTATGTCGAGCTGGAACACGATTTTCGGCAGGGTGCGCAGCGTTTCGGCACTGGTGGCTATGGAAAGATGGGGAATAATGGCATAGCCGGAAATCGTGGAGAAGAAAGCCGCGCCGATGGAGGAGAGGTAGGCAATGGCCACGGCTGTGAAGAGAATCTTGCTGGCATTCTGTCCGAGGCGCACAATGGCCGGGGTGATGAAGCCCACGATGACGAGGGGCACGAGGAAGAAAATGATCTGCCCGAAGATATAGCGCAGCGAAACCACGGCATCCATGATGCAGTGCAGCGGGCTTTCGGTATGCGCCCCGAGGTATGTGCCCGCGAGTGAACCGATGACGATGCCGGCGAGCAGTTTGAGAATAAGGGAAAAATCAGCAGCTTTAGTGGACATGATATGCCTCCGTTCATATATGGTGCGCCTTTGCGCTGTAGCACAGGAAGGGAGGCTTCGCAATATTTCTCCAGAAAAGGATTGCGCCGTTTTTCCTGAGGAAGGAAGACTCTTCAGGTTGGGAACGGGGCCTTTTTTCAGGTCGGGAGACAATCGTACGGGGCGGGAAAATAAAAAATTCTGGAAGAAAACGCTTGACGAAGGGGAAAAAGGTCTATAAGAATTTTCCTCACCGAACAATAAAGGCGCGTAGCTCAGGTGGCAGAGCACTTCCTTGACACGGAAGGGGTCAGCAGTTCAAGTCTGCTCGTGCCTACCACAAAAAAACATCGGAAAGGGAGGCAGCGCCTCCCTTTCTTTTTTGTTTCACATCTGGATTTTTGGAGTTTTCCCATGCAGATATCCGTAGAAGGAAAGTTGGTTGAGGCCGCCGCCGGCGCTTCGTGCGCCGAGGTGCTGAAGCAGGCTCTTTCCGGCAAACGGTTCAAAGCCGCTCTTGCCTGTCGTGTGCGCACTGCGGACACGGAAGAGCTGCTCGATCTTTCTGCTGAAGTTCCCGCGGGCGCGCAGGAGCTTGCGCCCGTGACGGCTGAGGAGCCCGAAGGCCTTCAGCTTCTGCGTCATTCCACTTCCCATGTCATGGCCGCCGCCGTACAGAAGCTTTTTCCCGGCGTGAAGGTGACCATAGGCCCTTCCATTGATTCCGGCTTCTATTACGATTTCGATGCCCCGCGTCCCTTCTCCCCCGATGATCTCGAAGCCATTGAAAAAGAGATGCGTGCAATCATTGCGGAGAACGTGCCCTTCGAGCGCTCCGTCATGTCCAAGGGCGACGCCATAGCCCTGTTCCGCGACAAGGGTGAGAACTACAAGGTGGAGATTATTGAAGGCATTGACGCCGACACTGTGTCTCTGTACCGCTGCGGTGATTTTCTCGACCTGTGCCGCGGCCCGCACATCCCGGGCACCGGCGCGGTGAAGGCTTTCAAGCTTCTTTCCGTGGCCGGCGCCTACTGGCGCGGCGACGAAAAGAATCCCATGCTCTCCCGCATCTACGGCACGGCCTTCCCGGACGAAAAGGCCCTGAAGGAATATCTTGCTGCCGTTGAGGAGGCCAAGAGGCGCGATCATCGCCGCCTCGGCAAGGAACTCGGTCTCTTCTCCTTCCATGAAGACGTGGCCCCCGGCATGTCCTTCTGGCTGCCCAAGGGTATGATGCTGCGCACCATCCTTGAGGATTTCCTCGTGCGTGAACACCTGAAGCGCGGCTATGAACTGGTGCGCGGCCCGCAGATCCTGCGCCGCGAGCTGTGGGAGCGCTCCGGCCATTACGACCATTACCGCGAAAACATGTACTTCACGGAAATCGAGGGCGACGTGCACGGCGTGAAGCCCATGAACTGCGTGGGCCACATGCTTATGTACGGCGAAACCCTGCACAGCTACCGCGACCTGCCCGTGCGTCTCTTTGAGCTCGGCGTGGTGCATCGCCATGAAAAGTCCGGCACGCTGCACGGCCTTCTGCGCGTGCGCCAGTTCACGCAGGACGACGCCCATATCATCTGCTCCATCGACCAGCTGGAAGAGGAGATCATCAACGTGATGCACCTTTCCGCCGACCTGATGGACCTCTTCGGTTTCAAGTACCGTATTTTCATTTCCACCCGCCCCGAGGACAGCATCGGTTCCGACGAGGCGTGGGAACGCGCCACGAGCGCGCTCATCAAGGCCGTGGAGAAGGAAGGCAAGCCCTACCAGATCAACGAGGGCGACGGCGCCTTCTACGGCCCGAAAATCGATATCAAAGTCACCGACGCCATCGGCCGCGAATGGCAGCTCTCCACCATTCAGGTGGACTTCACGCTGCCTGAGCGCTTCGATCTCGTGTATGTCGGGCAGGATGGCGAACGCCACCGCCCCGTCATGGTGCACCGTGCCATTCTGGGTTCCCTGGAACGCTTCATCGGCGTGCTTACCGAGCATTTCGCCGGCGCTTTCCCCGCCTGGCTTGCTCCGGTGCAGGCCCGCATCGTCAACGTGACAGACGCTCAGATGGATTATGTCAAGGACATGAAGAGCCGCCTTGCCGCCGCCGGTCTCCGTGTGGAAACCGATATGCGCAATGAGAAGTTGGGCTTCAAGATCAGGGAAGCCCAAATGGCCAAGATTCCCTATGTCCTCGTGGTGGGCGACAGGGAAGTGGCCGACGGCGGCTTCAGCGTTCGCCTGCGTTCCGGCGAGAACATCGGCTTCCGTTCCGTGGAAGAGGTGATCGCCATGATCCGGGCGGACAGTGAGGAACCGTTCAAACGTGGAGGTATGAGCTATAGCTTCGCCTAACATGAGACCTCGTCGCGACGTGCCTCAGGACGGTGTACGCCGCAACGAGCAGATTCGTGCCCGTGAAGTACGGGTAATTGGTCCGGAAGGTGAACAGATCGGCATCCTTCCCTGTTCCGATGCCATTGCCATGGCCCATGAGGCCGGTTATGACCTGGTGGAAGTGGCCGCCAACGCCGAACCGCCGGTGTGCCGCATCATGGACTTCGGCAAGTTCAAGTACGAACAGCAGCAGAAGAAGAAGGAAGCCAAGCGCAATCAGACCGTGGTGCAGATCAAGGAAATCAAGGTTCGCCCCAAAACGGACGACCACGACTACGAGACCAAGCTGCGCCATATCCGTCGTTTCCTTACCGACGGCGACCGCTGCAAGGTTACGGTGTTCTTCCGCGGCCGCGAAATCGTGCATAAGGACCGCGGTGAATCCATCCTGACGAAGATCATCGCGGATACCGCCGACGTGGGCAAGGTCGAACAGGCTCCCAGCGCCGAAGGTCGCACCCTCCAGATGTTGCTCATTCCTCTTCCCAAGAAGTAGCTCATATCCGGCGCGGACAAAGTGGGCTTTTGGCCGCGCCGGCGATATTTTCTCGGGAACCGTGCGAAGTTCTTAAAGCGGCTTCTTCCTCCGGGTGAGAAGCCGTAAGCGGTTTTTCGCGCCTCTGCCGTATTTTTTCGCTTGCAGATTACGGGAAAATGCTGCATAGTCGGTTCCTTCTGATGCCTAAATCGTCCTTCCCCTGCGGGAAGTCACGAATACCAAGGAGTTGGTTATGCCCAAGATCAAGACCAGCCGTTCTGCCGCCAAGCGTTTCAGCACCACCGGCAGCGGCAAGTTCCGCCGTCGTCGCCAGAACCTGCGCCACATCCTTACCAAAAAGGATGCCAAGCGTCGTGCCCGTCTGGGTAAGGGCGCCCTTGTCGACAGCGCGAACCTGAAGGCCGTCAAGCGCCTCATGCCCTACGCGTAAGTCCTGCCTTCGCAGGCCGTGTAGTTTTCCGAATTTCGCCGCCTTTTCGCGGCTCAACTCCCGTTGGCTCGATCTCCGCCTCGCGGGACTGAATGTGGAGGTTTTCCATGCGTGTGAAGAGAGGTCTTGCTGCCCATCGCAGGCACAAGAAATATCTGGATATGGCCAAGGGCTTCCGCGGTGGCCGCAGCCGTTTGTACCGCATCGCCCGCGAAGCCGTCGAGCGTTCCCTGAATTATGCCTTTGAAGGCCGCAAGCTCCGCAAGCGCGCCTTCCGCCGCCTGTGGATCCAGCGCATCAACGCCGGCGCCCGCCTGAACGGCCTGTCCTATTCCCGTCTGGTCAACGGCCTGAAGCTTGCCGGTGTGGAAATCAACCGCAAGATGCTTGCCGACCTCGCCGTGCGCGAAAAGGCCGACTTCGCCGCCATTGTCGAACTGGCCAAGGCCAAGCTGGCGTAAGTTTCGTTTTTTCGGGCGCAGCCCGCAGCTTTCGGGCCGCATGAGCCCGGGGAAGCTTTCTGGGGAGTTTTTCCCCGCAAGGGGTGCAGTGCCTTGGCTCTGCACCCCTTTTTCATTTCAGCTTGCAGGGGCGTGAAAAGCGCCGCCTGCCACAAGGCCTTGCCATGGATTTCCTTGAACAACTGAACGGACTGCCCGGCAAGCTCGATGAACGCCTGGGCCGGATTGCCTCGGAAGCGGAACTGGAAGCGGCCCGGGTGGACTTCCTCGGCCGCAAGGGCCGGCTTGCCGAACTCATGTCGCACATGCGTGAGCTTTCCCCCGAGGAGCGCCCTGCCTTCGGTCAGGCTGCCAATGCGGTGAAAGAGCGCCTCATCACTATGTTTGAAGAGCGCCTGAAGCGCCAGGAAGAGGAAAGGGAAGCGGCCTTCCTCGCCGGGTTCGACCCGAGTCTGCCCGGCCGCACCCTGTGGACCGGCTCTCTGCATCCCATCACCTTGGCCATGCAGGAAGTCTGCGCCGTGTTTCAGAACATGGGCTATGAAATTGCCGGTGGTCCTGAAGTGGAAACCGACTTCAACTGCTTTGAAGCCCTCAATATGCCTCCTGAACATCCCGCGCGCGATATGCAGGACACTCTGTACATTACCGACAAGGTGTTGCTCCGCACTCATACTTCCTGCGTGCAGGTGCGCACCATGATGCATCGCAAGCCGCCGCTTGCCATCATCGGCCCAGGCAAGGTGTATCGCCGCGACTCCGACGTGACCCACACCCCTATGTTCCATCAGATCGAGGGCCTTCTTGTGGATAAGCACGTCACCATGGCCGACCTTCGCGGCACGCTTACAGCCTTTGTACGCGCCGTGTTCGGCGAAAAGACGCGTGTGCGCTTCCGCCCCAGTTTCTTCCCCTTCACCGAACCCAGCGTGGAAGTGGACATGTCCTGCACCCAGTGCGGCGGCAGCGGCCATGTGGACGGTCAGGTCTGCCGCGTGTGCAAGGGGTCCGGCTGGCTTGAAATACTCGGCAGCGGTATGGTGGATCCGGCCGTGTTCACGTCCGTCGGTTATGATCCCGACGAGGTTTCCGGCTTTGCCTTCGGTCTCGGCGTGGAACGCGTCGCCATGCTGAAGTACGGCCTCACGGATCTGCGCATGAATTTTGAAAACGACGTGCGCTTCCTCCATCAGTTCCCTGCGTAGAGGAAGGGCGTGCCGGGGAAAGGTGCTCTCAAAAAAGCCTTTTTCCCTCTTGCCGCAGACGCGGGACTTCGGCGCATGCCTTGAAGCCTGCGGAAAACGGAGGAGGGGCGCGACGGTCGCTCCCGGACGCATGCCTTCACCTCTGAGGAGAAATAGATATGCTGTTGAGTTTCAATTGGCTGAAGGAATTTGTCCCGTACACGGGAACGGCGGAAGAGCTGGGCGACACGCTCACCATGCTCGGCCTTGAACTGGAAGAGGTGCTGCACCCCTATGCGGAAATAGAAGGTGTAGTCACGGGCCGTGTGCTCACCTGCGAGGCTCATCCCGATTCCGACCATCTTCATGTCTGCACCGTGGATGTTGGCGCAGGCGAACCTCTGAACATCGTGTGCGGAGCGCCCAATGTGGCTGCGGGCCAGCTCGTGGCCGTGGCTCCTGTGGGGGCCACCCTGCCCGGTGGACTGGTCATGAAGAAGGCCAAGTTGCGCGGTGTGCCTTCCTTCGGCATGATCTGTTCCGAGCGCGAGCTCGGCCTTGCGGACGACCATTCCGGTATCCTTGTCCTGCCTGAGGAGAACAGGGCGGGCCGCAAGATTATCCCCGGTGAGAAGTTCGTCGACGCCTACGACCTCGACAAGGAAGTGCTGGATATAAGCATCACCCCGAACCGCTCCGACTGTCTTTCCGTATACGGTTTCGCCCGCGTGGTGGGGGCCTATCTCGGCCTGCCCGTGACGAAGCCTGCCTTCCGCCTGGAAGAGAAGGGCGAGGACATGAGCGGCGCTGTGCCCATCGACGTGAAGGACGGGGGGCTCTGCCCCTCTTATATGGGCCGTATCCTGAAGGGCGCGAAGGTCAAGCCCTCTCCCGCCTGGATGCGTTATCGCCTGAACGCGGTGGGCGTGCGCGCCATTTCCAACCTCGTGGACGTGACCAACTACATTCTCATGGAGCTGGGGCAGCCTCTGCACGCCTTTGACCACAACAAGCTTGCGGGTGGCCGCATCATCGTGCGCCCTGCTGAAGACGGCGAAATGCTCACCACTCTGGACGGGCAGGAGCGCCATCTCAAGGCCGGGGACGGTCTTATCTGCGACGCGGAAAAGCCCGTAGCCCTTGCGGGCGTCATGGGCGGCCTGGAAACCGAAATCACCGACGAGAGCGAGAGCGTGTTCCTGGAATGTGCGGTGTTCCGCCCGAGCTCCATCCGCGTGACGGCCCGCCGTCTCGGCCTGAGCAGCGAGGCTTCCTACCGGTTCGAACGTGGTGTGGACCCCACCAATATGTCCTTTGCCCTGGATCGCGCAGCCGCGCTTATGGCCGAGCTTTCCGGTGCGGAAGTGTGCCGCGGCGTGTGCGAGTGCACCCCGACCCCGTGGCAGGCCCCGGTGGTGCGTTTCCGCCGCAGCCGCGCTGAGGCTCTTCTCGGCGTGGAGCTCACCGACGAGTTTTGCGCTGAAACACTGGAGAAGCTCGGATGCATCGTAGATCGCAGCGCAGGCGAAGAGTGGAGTGTGAAAACTCCCGGCTGGCGCTACGACCTGACCCGCGAAGCCGACCTCATCGAGGAGGTGGCCATTTTCAAGGGGGTGGACAACCTCGGCGAAACGCTGCCCTCCATTCCGCAGACTCTCTCTTCCTTCGGTGCACCCGAAGGCCGCCATGCATTCATGATGCGTGTGAAGCATTGGGCCGCCGGTTTCGGCCTGAACGAGGCCGTGAACTACAGTTTTGTGGGCAACAAGGACCTCGATTTTCTCGGGCTGCCTGCCGAAGGCCGCGTGAATATCCTGAACCCGCTCACGGCCGAGCAGGATGTCCTGCGTACCGAGCTGGCTCCCGGTCTTTTCCAGAACGTGCGTCAGAACATCGCCCAGGGGGCGAACGGCGTGCGCCTCTTTGAAGTGGCCGAAGCCTTCTGCCAGGATGCTTCCAGCGATACTACGGTAAAGGAGGTACGGCATTTTGCCATGGTGCTGTACGGTTCCCGCTACGACGAAGCCTGGGCCCACAAGGACGAGGACATGGACTATGTGGATCTTAAGGGTATGGTGGAAAAGCTCTTTGCGTTCCTCCAACTGCCTCAGCCTTCCTATGGGCTGGTGGAGCATCCCTATCTCGCTCCCGCCGTGCGCGTGACTATGGCGGACGGATCTTCGGCAGGCATCATGGGGCGCCTCAAGCCCGCCCTGGCCGACGCCTACCTGGCCCGGAAGGCCGTGTGGTACGCCGACCTCGACCTTGACCTTCTGCGCGAGGCTGCCGCGGGCGTGCATGTCCAGTTCCATCCTCTGCCGGTATATCCCGCCGTGCGCCGCGACATTACCTTCATTGTTCCCCGTTCCATGCATGTAGAAGCCATTCTTTCCGCCGTGCGCGGAGCGAAGACCTCCCTTATGGAGAGCGTGGAACTTCTGGATGTGTATGAACCCGCAGGAGGGGAAGAGCGCAACATCACCTGCCGCTTCACCTTCCGCAAGGCCGACCGCACTCTGCAGGACGGCGAAGTGGATAAGGAACGCGAGAAAATCGCCTCCTTTGTGGTGAAGAGCCTCGGCGTGCGCGTGTAGGTTTATTTTTTCCGCATTACGGCCGCTTCCTTCGGGGGCGGCCTTTTTTTTCATGAGAGGCACCGGGCGCGCACCTTAGGATTTGCAATACTTTGTCACGAAAAAGGCGGAAAAAAGGATAGCGAAAAAAAGCTGTCTGTGCCACAGGTAAGGGGAAACGGCCGTCCGTTTTTTTGGGGCAAGCCCTTTCCTGAAGCAGGATACCCCTCATTCAGGTTTTTCCCCGTCAGGGGGATGCCCGGCAGGTCGCGGGACGGGGCGAAGAGCCCTGCCTCCGCCTGCCCTGAGACGCCGGGGAAAGGCTTTGGCATCGGGACGGCAGTCGTGGAATGTTGCGGCGGAACTCTTTTCCGCAGGCCGGAGTGCGGAAAACGGCGCTTCGGTTCCCCCTTGTTTTGCGATAGCGAGAGGTATTCATGCATTTTCTTAGATTTTGTGCCGGTATGGCGCTGACGCTCTGTCTCGCGGTGGGTGGGGCGGGGACGGCCTTTGCCGTTTCCGACATACAGACCTTCCGCCTGGAGAACGGGCTTACCGTGCTCATCAAGGAAGACCGGCGTTTCCCGCTGGTGTCGGTGCGCCTTTTCGTCAAAGCCGGCTCCGCGTGGGAGAGGCCGGAAGAGGCCGGGATGAGCCACCTTCTGGAACACATGGTGTTCAAGGGCTCCAAGACCAGCGGCCCGGGTGTGGACAAGCGTGTGGAAAACGCGGGCGGATCCATGAACGCCTATACTTCCTACGATCTGACGACGTATCTTACCGACCTTCCCGCCGCGAAGTGGAAAGACGCCATGACGGCGGTGCGCGATCTGGCCTTCGACCCTCTGCTCAGGCAGGAAGACTTGGATGCGGAGCGGGAGGTGGTCATTGCGGAAAAGAAGCAGCGCGGCGACAACCCCGTGACGAAACTGGTACAGAAAGCCCTGGCCCACACGCTGAAGGGCACGCCCTATGAATCGCCCGTCATCGGCAATGAAAAGGCCCTGCGCGGCATGACGACGGAGATGATGCGCGATTATATCCGCAGGCATTACGATCCCAGGGACATGGTGCTGGCCGTGGCGGGCGACGTGCAGGCGAAGGAGGTGCTGGAAGAGGCGAAGCTTCTCTTCGGTTCCTACGAGAATCATAATGTGCGGAAGATGGAGCCTTCCCTAGATCCGGCCACCTTGGCCGGGGGCCTGGTGGTAGATGTGGAAAAGGGCCCGTGGGACAAGGCCTTCCTTTCCCTTTCCTTCCCTCTGCCCGGCATGCAGCATGAGCTTCTGCCTGCCGCCGTGGTACTGGCGCAGCTTCTTTCCGGCGACGATACCGCGCTTCTGCCCATGCGTTTCCGCATTGAAAAGCCTGTGGTGGACAGCGTGAACGCTTCACCCATGAGTTTTGAGCGGGCGGGGGCGTTTTTCATCCTTGCCCAGCTCGATGCGGACAAGGTGGAGGAATTTCTGCGCGACATGGGGAAGACGCTCTCTTCCCTCAAGGCGTCTGATTTTACCGACGAAGAGCTTGCGCGTGCCCGCCTCAACCTTGAGGACAGTTATCTGCGCGGACTGGAGACTATTTCCAGTATCGCGGAAAACATGGGGTCGGAATATTTCTATGATCCGGCGAGCCTCGGCGGGGAACGCTATCTTGCCGCCGTGCGCGGCGTGAGCCGCGACGACATACAGCGTGTGCTGGATCTCTGGCTCAGGCCGGAAGCGCTTGCCGTTTCCGTGCTGGCGCCGCAGCAGGCGGGCGGAAAGCCCGTGAGTCTCGATAATGACTCGGCAAAGGCAGCCCTCGTGCAGGGCTGGCCCGAAGCGGGCAAGGCCGTGGTGAAGGCAGGGAAGGACGAAAAGGGAGAAGCGGCCCTGCAGCCTGAAATCGTGAACCTCGGTGAAGGCCGTACCCTGGTGCTCCTGCCCGACCGCTCTCTGCCCTATGTCTCCGCTACGCTGAGTTTCTCCGGCGGTGAACTTCTTGCTTCCGACGAGCAGGAAGGTCTGGTTGCGCTTACGGCCGAGGTGCTGACTACGGGAACCAAGGCGCGCAGCCTGAACGATATCAATGTGTTCCTTTCCAGCCGCGCTGCCGGGCTTTCGGCGGGAAGCGGCATGCGCTCCTTCAGCGTACAGATGGATGCGCCCGCGCGCTTCGCGACGGAAGTATTTGCTCTTATGAAGGAAGTGCTGGAAGAGCCTGCTTTCCGTGAGGAAGATATGGAAAGGCAGAAGCGCGAACAGATAGCTGCTATCGTAAGCAGCGAGCAGGACGCCATGGGCCTGCTCGGCCGCAATATGCGCCGTTTCCTGTTCCAGAAGGGAGCCTATGCCCACAGAAGCGAAGGTGACCCGGCCGTGCTTGCGACCTTTAAAGCTGGTGATGCAGAGGCGTTCTGGAACAGGCAGAAGCGTATGCCGTGGGTACTTTCCGTGGCGGGCGATTTCGACAGGGAAGAGGTGGAGAAATTCGCCGCCTCCCTGCCCGTGCCTTCCGAAAAGGCCATAAAGAGCGAAGCCCCTTCCTGGAATAAGGAAAAAATGCTCAGCATGGTGCTGCCGGGCCGCAATCAGGCCGTGTACCTCATGCTCTTTCCCACGGCGGGAACGGAATCTTCCGACAGGGCGGCGCTGCGCCTGCTTTCCGAATCCCTGGGGGGATTTACCGGCAAGCTTTATCAGGAGCTCCGGGAAAAGCAGAGCCTCGGCTATTCCGTCTTCCCTGTGGACTGGGCCGGGCCGGATACGGGCTTCCTCGCTTTCGGCATCGTGGCTTCCCCTGAGAATCTGGACAAGGCCAGGGCATCCTTTGAAGCCATTGTCCGCGATGTGCAGGAGAACCGGCTTCCTGCGGAAACCATAGAGCGCGCCAAGGCCGTGGCTGAGGCCGACTATTACCGCGCAAGGCAGAGTCGCGCCATGAGAGCGGCGGAAGGGGCCTCCAATGTGCTGGACGGCCACAGCCTTGATTATGGAAAGCAGAAGCTTGCGGAAATGCAGGCCGTGGATGCGGAAACTTTGCGCGAGACGGCCCGCAAGTACCTGAAGATGGAAAAAGCCTATGAGCTGAAGGTGACGCCGTAGCTCTTAAGCCCGCGCTTCTCCCTGCCGGAAGGCTGTGGGGGAGGGGTATGACAGACAGGCCGCCCGGCAGAAGCCGGGCGGCCGAATTTCAGGGAGATCTTTCCAGATACAGGAGTCTGGCCCCTGCGTCCTCTTCTGCCTGCTTCGGAAAGGAGAGGAAAAAGAGCCGCCCTGAAGGGGATTCCGGCAGGCCGCGGGGGTGCTGCCTTTTCCCGCGTGCTTCCGGAATTAATGCGTCCAGTCGATGAGGGGAATGTCGCCCAGGGCCTTTTCCACGGCGGCCTTCATGGAAGCGTAGTTGGGGCAGGACATGTCGATGGGGCTTCCCTTTTTGATGCAGGAAGCAAGAAATACAGCCTCTGCCCCGCGTGAAGCCAGCATCTTCGCCCTGGCTACGGCGCTTTTTCCGGGGCAGCCGCCGCAGCTGACAAAGCCCACGATTTCGCAAGGACCGAAGGGTTCAAAAGCAAGGGTTCCGGCCTTCGCGCATTTGAAATCCGTGGTGCCGGGGCACAGTTCTTCCGTCTGCCTGCAACGGATAATGCCGACTTTTTTCATGGTACCTCCTTGCCGCCCGGAGCGGCTCGATACGGCGAAGAAATATCTTATGCCGGAAATATAAAGAGGGGCAAGATGAAAAAAGGGAGCCGGGTGCTGTCCTTGCGAAACCTTTCATGAAGGGGCAAGAGTTTGAAACGTGACTTTTCCCCTGCCTGGTGTACAAGGAAGCTGTCGAAGGTTGTCGCTCCCCTGGATAACCAGAGATTTTATACTCTTCTCCTCCATTCCCTTTCCATACCGGCCGCCTTGTCGCTCCACAAGGCGGCCGGTTTCACGTTATACGGAAAAGGGGCATGGGAGGGACAGGCTCGTCTGAAGCAAGGTGTTCAAGGGCAAATGGGGCCTGCCTTTCCAGCTGCGGAGTCTCTCTTTCGCCGGAATCTGCGGCACAACAAAAAAGGCCGGATAAGTTCCGGCCCCGGGCTTTAGGATCAGGCTTCCGCCTCCTGCATTTTTTCTTCCGGCAGGCGTTCCACGAGGACCTTGTCGATCATGTTGCCGTCCATGTCCACCACTTCGAAGCGCCAGCCCTGCCATTCGATATGATCGCCTTCGCGTGGGATACGCCCGGCCATGAACATGATCATGCCGCTCAGGATGGTGTAGTACCCCTTGTCTTCGGCAGGCAGGCTTTGCAGGCCGAGTTTGTCTTTGAGTTCCGGCACGGGAATGCTGCCGTCCAGAAGCCAGCTTCCGTTTTCCCTTTGTATGGCCCAGGAATCCTCGCGGGAGTTCCCTATCTGCCCTGCCAGGACTTCAAGGATATCCCTAGGGGTGACAAGTCCCTGAACCGTTCCGTATTCATCCACGATAAAGGCGATGTGTACGCCCCGCTCCTGGAGAAGTTTCAGCACTTCCAGACTGGTGAGCGTTTCGGGCACGAACACGGGAGGCTGACACCCCTCCTCAAGGGCGCGGGAAAATTCCTCCGCGTCGGGAATGGTTCCGGTACACAGCAAAAGCGCCTGATTGGTGCGTATGACGCCGACAAGCTCTTTGAGCCCGCCCCGGCATACCGGCAGCCAGGAATGCTCGTGCCGGCTCAGGATATCGATGTTTTCTCCGGGAGAGAGAAGCGTGTCCAGATAACGGATATCGATCCGGGGCGTCATGATGGAGACTGCCGGCCGGTCATCCAGGCGGAAAATATTGCGGAGCATGTCGCGTTGTTTGCTTTCTATGGCCCCGGCTTCTGAACTTTCATCGATCATGGCCTGGATTTCTTCCTCCGTAACGGGCTGGCCTTCGTCCGTGTTGACCTTGAGAAGGCGAAGCAGCACACCCGTGGACCAGGCGAGAAGGGCGACAAAGGGCCTGCTTATTACGGCAAGCAACGTCATGGGCCGGGCCACGAGGCAGGCCATTTTTTCCGGGGCAATCTGGCCGAGACGTTTGGGCACGAGCTCCCCTACCACGATGGACAGGTAGGTGACGGCGGCGACCACGACGATGGTGGCGACCATGCCCGATGTGGAAGAGGGGATACCCAGGCTTTCCTGCATCCATGCCGAAAGGGGGGCGGCCAGGGCCGCCTCGCCCACGATGCCGCTCAAAAGACCTATGGATGTGATGCCGATCTGAATAGTGGAAAGGAAGCGGGTGGGATTTTCGCCCAGGCGTATGGCAGCCTGTGCCGACTTGTCCCCCGCCGCAGCACGGGGCATGAGCCGCGCCTTGCGGGCCGTGACCAAGGCAATTTCCGACATGGCGAAAATGCCGTTCAGAAGAATGAGAATGATAAGAATAAAAATTTCCATGTATCCATTGTCATGAATATCGTATTCGTGTCAATATTTTTTTTATTAATTATGATATCGCATAATATGGTCTTATAAATTAATCTTTGTAAAGAAAATGATATTTATTTAAATTGAAAAAAGTTGATGGATATGAAAAATAAATAAGTGTATTATATATCTATTTTTTTGATTAAAAAAGTAT
>NZ_DYZA01000080.1 GCF_020741395.1 Mailhella massiliensis
GGTGGCGGCGGCGAGGGCGAGACCGGCAATGAACTTTCTGATCATAAGGCTCTCCTTTTAGAAGTTGGGTTCACAGGTACGCTTATCTCTGTTCTTTCTGAAGAAAGGCAGAACCAGGAGGATGAGGGCCACGATGAAGAGCGCAATGGCCACGGGATGTTCCAGGGTGTAGTCCACGAGGGAGCCGCCGCCCATGTAAATGGCCACCTGGCTCATACGGTATTCGAGCTGGTTGCTGAGCACGTAGCCGATGAGCAGAGGAGCCACGGGGAAATCGGTGAGGCGCATGAGGAAGGCCACTACGCCGATGGCGAGAGTGATCCAGACGTCGAACATGCTGCTTCTGGGCAGATAGACGCCGATGAGCGAGCAGATGACGATGATGCCGAGCAGCACGGCCGTGGGGAAGGCGATGATCTTGCCGAAGCCGCGGATGCAGATCCACGCCGCGGGGATGAGGGCGAGGTTGGCCATGATGAGCAGGATGAAGGTGGCGTATACTATGTCGGGGTTGTCGGCCATGAGCCGTACGCCGGGGGTGATGCCGTGCAGAGTGAGGGTGGCCAGCATGAGAGCCATGGTGGGTTCGCCGGGGATACCCATGGCGAGGGTGGGCACGAGCGCGCCGCCGGAAACGGCATTGTTGGAGGATTCCGCAGCGATGAGGCCGTCGGGTTCGCCCTTGCCGAAGTTGTCGCGCGCGGGGGAAATGCGTTTGGCCGAGGAGTAGGCGATGAAGGTGGCCGCCGTGGCGCCTGTGCCGGGCAGGATGCCCAGGCCGCAGCCGAGGAAGGAGGAGCGCAGGAGGTTGGAGATGCGGCCCTTCACCTTCCAGTCCGACCAGGAGGGCAGTTTCATGCTCGTGCAGTGTATGACGGAAGGAGCCTTTTCCGAGAAGGATTCATAGACGCGGTAGAACAGTTCGGCGAGGGGGAATACGCCTACCACCACGGGCATGAGGTCGATGCCGGAAACGAGGTTCTGGCTGCCGAAGGTGAAGCGCATTTCGCCGGTCTGCGGGTCGTTGCCGATGGTGGCGAGAAAGAGCCCGGCCACACCCATGAGCACGCCCTTGACGTGGTTGTCGTCGGAAAGGCTGGTGATGCAGGCGAGGCCCATGCAGATGAGGGCGCATATTTCCAGCGGGCCGCCGTATTTCACGGACAGGACGGCCAGAGAGGGCGCGGCGAGCACGAGCACGGCGCAGGAAATGAGCCCGCCGAGCACGGAGGCCATGGTCACCCAGCCGAGAGCTTCCCGGGCCTGGCCTTTCTGGGCCATGGGATAGCCCTCCATACCGGTACAGGCAGACTGCGGTGTGCCGGGGGTGTTGAGCAGTACGGCGGAAATGCTGCCGCCGTAGATGGAGGAAGCGTACACGCCGAGCAGGAGGGCAATGGCCGGGCCGCTGCCCATTTTCAGGGTGAAGGGGATGCAGATGGTGATGGCCACGGCCGTGCCCAGGCCGGGCAGAGCGCCGATGACAACGCCGAACAGCACGCCGAAAGCCAGCATGCCCAGGCAGAACGGATCGGCGATGGTTCCGAATGCATGGAAAATGTTTTCAAACATGGGATACCTGCCTGTCGGACTACAGAAGATCAAGGAAGAAGGGGCGGGGCATGGGAATGCCCAGCAGTTTTTCAAAGGAAAGCCAGGTAAGCAGCGCGAGGGCTACGGCTGCGGGGATGGTGAGCTTGTTCCTGTAGCCCATGACCCAGAAGAATATGAGCAGGAAGAGAAGAGTGCTGCCGAAAAGTCCCGCATAGTCGAAGGCGAAGATATAGACGACGATGCACAGAAGAACCTTGAGAAGCTGTACACGGGCTTTTTTGAAGTCATACCAGTCGTACTCGTCCTTCTGGCCGACGATGTAGAACACGCTCGCGCCGATCCAGATGGAAATGAGTATCTTGGGATACGTCATGATGTGCATGGCGTTGGGGTCCGCAAAGAGCATTTCATGTGGCTCCATGGCCACCTTGAGCAGGCAGAGCCCGATGAGCAGGAATATACCGCCTACAAGAATGTTCCCTCGTTTCAACATCGTACCTCCTGAAACGGATCAGTTTTTTTCCGTAGGAATATTGTAGAGAAAGGCCAGAAGGGTGCGGCACTGTTCTTCGGTGATGATCGTCTGGGGAGTGAGGCTCCAGTATTGATCCATGATCTCCAGCACGGGAACCCGGTCGAGCAGATTTTCCCTGCTGAGAAGCGGCGGTTCGGAAATGATCTTCACAACACCCTTCAGCCCCAGGGTGCGCATGGCCCGATAAAGATTGGCCTCAATAGCCCGGATGCGCCCGGCATCGTTATCCCAGATGGAGATTTCGGTGTTCATGGAGAACTCCTTGTGTATGGAATAACGAATATAGTTTTTAGATATTTTAGTCAACGGATAATTTTTGTACTTCGAGTACTATTTTAATAATAGTCAATAAATAAAGGAGGTTTTGTTGTTTTCGATATTAGAGGACTGCTCTTTTTGGGCGATTAGGTGGACAAAAATTTCGTTTGATGCTAGGAAAAAATAGAAAATTTTTTCAATAAAAACGGGAAACAGTATGATTTTTGACGATCAAACGCTGACTGCGGGATACGCCTTCGCCGCACAGCTTTGCGAGGCGTACCGGGAACTTTCCGCTCGGGATCTGAAACTTGTCATGCTGGCGGCCATGGGGGAAGTTTCCCTGCCTTCGGCCCGCCTGGAACATATACGCCTGCATATCCACCCCAATTGGGAAGGCTGCAACCGTATTCTTTTCGTTGTTGCGACGCTTTGCGAGATAGACAGGATTTCCGGCGCAAGGCAGCTTCCCCCCACGCGCGTCATTGATGTCATGAGTCATATTCAGGTGTTCAGGGAGAACATGCCCGAAGGTGCCGTGATTGAGTGCCATGGCGACAGCACGCTTCCCCTGGCGTTGTGGTTCGCGTTCCGCGGAGCCGTCGTCTATTTCACGGGAGACAAGGACTTCGCTTCCTGCTGCGCGGCCATAGCGGAGCGGGAGATTCGCTGTGTGTCGCCGGAAGAGCCCTTTGTAAGCGAGGCGTATCACTTTGTTTCCCTGTTCCGGGGCAATGTGGCCATTCCCGCTTTTTACCGGAAGCTTTTCCGTGCCCGTTACAAGGGCGCGGTGATCCTTACCACATGGTCGTTCCTCAACTGCGACAGTCCCCGTATCCTCCAGCTCAAGCAGAAGTTCGTGAGCTCCGGGGAACTGCGCACGGCCATACAGCTGCCATCCGGTGTGATGAACAGGGCGCTGCCCGCGCTGCTTCAGCTCGCCCCGCCGAGGGACGGCAATCCCGGCAAGGTGCGCCTCATCAATGCCAAGGACTGGTTTATTCTCGGCCATGCGGGCATTGTGGAAGTAAGTTATCTGACGCCCATCCTCGACCAGGTGGACAGAAAGCCCCACGCGGAAGGCCAGCAGCGCGGCCCCATGCCTCCCGCGGAGGATGTCGCCCCGGCGGAGCTCATTCTGCGTCAATGCGATCTGCGCATGCGCGATCAGCAGATATTGAACAACACGGAGCACTTTGAACGTCTTGAGGAGTGTGCCACGCTTATCCGCGGGCAGGTGCTGCCCTCAAGGGCTTCTCATGAAATTGCCCATGAGTATAGGGAAGTGGTGCTCACCGATATCGACGAATTCGGCCTTGTCGCTTCGGCCAGCCGTGTACTGGACAACGCGCCGAGGCTTACGCCTTCGCGGGAGGTGGCGCTTCTGAGGAAGAATGACATTCTGCTCAGCAGCAAGGGGTCGCTCCTTTCCCTGGGCAGGGTAGGCATTGTGGCGGACACTGTGCCCAACTGGCTGCCGAGCCAGACATTCTACCTCATCCGCGCGGAAATAGTCGACCCTATCTGGCTGTTTTACTTCCTGCGTTCCCGCACGGCGCAGGAGTATTTCCAGTCTCACAGCTCCGGTACTACGGTGCCCCAGATCAAGGTGGGCGATCTTTCCTCGCTCCAGATTCCCGTGCCCGACGAGCGTCAGCTTGAAGAAGTGCACAGGATCCATGAAGACATGCTGAAGCTCGTGAAAAAGAAGCGTAAGCTCAGGGAACAGCAGGGCCTTTTGCTGCAACAGAGCCAGAGCGTGTTCGACAGCATGCTGTAGCGCTTTTCGGAAGGAACCTTTCCGGTGCAGCGGCTGCAAAAAAAACGCCCCTTCCTGAGAAGGAGCGTTTTTTCATAAGCAGAGAAGGGGTCAGGCCTGACGGCTCAGAGGAATGAAGTTTTCACTGTAGTAGGAATCGAAGTGGAATTCATAGCGTTCCATGGGCACGGGGCGGAAGTTCCAGACGAGCCTGCCGTCCTGCCGGGAGGCAAGATACCAGCCGAGGCTTGCGGGATCCTTGTCGGGGAAATCTTCCCTGTAATGGCTGCCGCGGGACTCCCTGCGCAGCAGGGAAGCGTTCAGGTACAGCTCCGTGGTGTCGGCAATGCCGTACATTTCCACCCGCTTGGTAAGGAAGTGCGGGGTGGGGGCGGCAATATGGGGCAGAAGATCCGCGCGTATTTCTTCAAAGCGTTTGAGGGCACGGCGCAGGCCGGTTTCCGTTTTCAGGATGGTGACGTCGTAGGGAGCGATGATGCGGCGGAATTCGTTGAGCACCTCCTTGTAGGGGATGCCGTCTTTGCCGAGAGGTTCCAGGATGTTATGCTTCAGTTCCTTTACTTCCCGGTAGTCGGGTTCATACTGATAGTCCAGGGAGGCTGCGTATTGCCCGGCCTGTTCCCCGGCGATGCTGCCCGTGGTGGCTGTGCCGGAAACCGCCCATCCGCCGAGATAGAGGCCGGATTCCAGGTTGCGGGCGCGGCCGGCGGCGAAGATGCCGGGGATGCAGGTCTGGCCGTTGATATCCGTGTCAATGCCGCCGATGGCGTAGTCCACCTGGGGCATCCATTCCACCTTGTCCCTGAAAAGATCCTGCCCCATGGTGCAGAGCCTTTCGTAGTTGAGCTTCATCCAGCCCACGGTGGGGGTGAGAAGGCGGATGTTTTCTTCAGGCATCTTGCTTACGTCGAAAAACAGGGGAGCGCGCCCGGCACGGTATTCCTCCACCATGGCCCGGGTGTTGAAATGCGGATCCATCTTGGCTCCCAGAGTGGGCGAATAGCGGCTCATGAAGTCTTCGCCCTCGGCATTGACGAAGCGCGCGCCGAGGGGCAGCAGCATGGTCTGGCCTTCCCAGCAGAACTTCGCCGGGACGTTCCATACCTTCAGGAATTCAAAGTTACGCAGCTGCACACCGGCACGAAGGGCCATGCTGAAGGTTTCCCCCGTGCAGGTATTGGTGCCGTAACTGGCCTTCCAGCTGGAATTGCCCGTGGAGATGATAAGGGATTTTGCCTTGATGATGTAGAACTCCGCGCTACGGGTATGGAAGCCCGCGAGACCGGCAAAGTGGCCGTCCTTCATGAGGATATCGGTAATCTGTATGCCGGGAAGCAGGCGGACGTCGGTTTTTTCCAGTTCCGCCACAAGGTGCTGGATGAGACTCTTGCCGCCGGTGCCGAAGGGGCGGGAAAGGACGCTGCCGATGTGCTTCAGGCCGCGCTGGTAGACCCTTTTGAGTTTGCCGTTTTCATCGCGGGCGAATTTGTGCCCCATGCGCTCGTATTCCTGCATGCATTGCAGCGAACGCTTCATGAGACATTCGATCACATCCTGTTCCGCCAGCCCTTCAAAATAGTAGGAGAGTTCCTTCACCCAGTTTTTGATATCGTCTTCAGGATCCCAGACGACCATATCGCCGCCGCACATGGAGCCCTGGCCGCCGCGCTTGAAGGGCCCCTTGTCCACGATCATCACCTTGTCGGTGTACTTTGAGGCCTTGAGGGCGGCCCACAGGCCGGCCATGCCTCCGCCGAGAATGAGGACGTCCGTTTGAAAAACGTGGCCGAGGGTATTGAGATCGCCGTATGTCATATGTGTTCTCCACAGAGCATGTTGTGGTTGGGCTTGGAATTGGGAATCGGTGTATTTCTGCCGGGAAGGAGAAAGGATACCGTATCCCGGCAGGCGGGGAATGACGGATATCAGTCCGCCTTGGGAAGGGGCGCGAGAGCCTTGGGCCATTCTTCCTTGATGGGATCCACATAGATAGCCCCTGAGGGGCAGCCGGTTTCACATCCGAAACAGGTCATGCAGTCGTCGGGGTGGGCTATGGCGGCCTTGGAGCCGCAGGTCAGGCAACGGAGGCTTTCTCCGAGCACCTGCTCGTGACGAAGCCCGCCGTAGAGTTCGGCGAAATGCCCGTCCACTGTGGCGACGGGGCGTGCGCTTCCTTCTTCTCGACTGATGAGCTTGTGTTTTTCCGGCGCTTCCAGAGCGGGAGCCACGGGCATGTCCCAGGCGGTGAGCAGGTGCAGGTCTCCGCCGCGCAGGTAGGTGAGCATACCCTTTGCGGCCCTTTTTGCCCCGCCTATGGCCGAGGCCACGGAGCTGGGCCCGGTAACGGCGTCGCCCGCAGCGAAGACCCAGGGGAGGGCGGTCTGTCCGGTGACGGCATCGGCGGCCATGCCTTTGCCCGTGAGGATTTCTTCAGGCATGCCGCTGAGGTCGCAGGCCTGGCCTATGGCGAAAACAATCATGTCGGCTTCCATGTGCCTGGTTTCATTTCTATCGAAAACAGGGGCGAAGCGTCCTTCACTGTCGAACACGGAAACGCAGCGCTCCATGTCCACGCCCGTTATCGTGTCGCCGTCGCGCAGGACTTTGAAAATGGAGCTGGAAGGCATGAAGCGAACGCCGAGATTCCGGGCGTCTTCAATATTGTGGGCAAAGGCGGGAAGCTCGCCTTCCGCTTCCAGGGAAACTACGGTCACGCTTTCCGCGCCCAGTCTGGCAAGGCTCTGGGCTACGTCCATGGCCACGTCGCCGCCGCCCACCACCACGGCGCGTCCGGAAACGGAGCGTATGGTTCTGGTGCGTACGTCGCGCAGGAAATTCAGCCCGTACATGACGTTTGCACCTTCCGCGCCTTCAGTGGGAACGCGGCGGGCCAGCCCGGCCCCTATGCCGAGGAAGACGGCTTTGAAGCCCTGTGCATACAGGTCTTCCAGACTGAACTGCACGCCCAGTTTCTGCCCGCAGCGGAAGGAAACGCCTATGGACTGCAGGCGGGCGATGAGGCGGGAAAGAACCACGGCGGGCAGACGGTATTCGGGAATGCCGTAGCGGAGCATGCCGCCCGGTTCAGCCTGAGCCTCAAACACGGTGACCTTGAAGCCTTCTTCCGCGAGCTGAGCGGCGCAGGTCAGGCCGGCGGGGCCGGAGCCCACCACGGCCACGGGAGCGACATGCTTTGCTGTGGCGGGGGTGGCCGGGCTCTCCAGCGCCTTGTCGCCCAGGAAGCGTTCAATGCCGCCGATGTTTACGGCACTGTCCACGGCGCGGCGGGAACATTCCCCTTCACAGAAATGAGGGCATACGCGCCCGGTCACGGCAGCCAGGGGGTTGCTCTTCCAGCTCAGTTCCACGGCTTCGCGGATGGAGCCGAGCTGCAGGGCCGCGTGATAGTCGCGGATATTGTTGTGTATGGGGCACGCTGCGGAGCAGGGCGATGCCACGGCGGGGGAACCGTATACCCGGAACACGTCCAGCGGGCAGCTTTTCATGCAGGTGCCGCAGCCGATGCATTTTTCCTGGTCGAGAGAGCGGATCATAGAAAACTCCTTTTTAAGGCGCAGCCGGAGACCCTGTGGGGCACAGGCTGATAATGAGGGGGCTTTAGGGAGGGCGGCGAAGCCCGGCCGGGGACGGGGATGGACCCGTACCCGGCAGACGGGTACGGACAGGGCTCAGGAGAGCAAGGAAGGCAGGAACAGGGATATCTGCGGGAACATGATGAGCAGGGTCAAATGAACGACATCGGCCAGGACGAAGGGCATGGCCCCGCGGAATACTGTCTGTATGGGTGTAGAGTTCCCGGCAATGCCTTTGATGACGAAGAGGTTGAGTCCGACAGGAGGAGTGATGAGACCCATTTCCGTCACTTTCACCACCAGGATGCCGAACCAGATGGGGTCGAGATTGAGCTGCTGCACCACGGGGAAGAAGATGGGCACGGTGAGCAGCACAATGGCCATGGAGTCCATGAAGCAGCCGAGCAGGACCATGATGAGCAGAATGGCCACGAGCACCACATAGGCGTTGACATGCATGTCGAGAATGAGCGTGGCAAGTTCGTTGGGAACGCGGCTTACGGCGAGGAAGTATCCGAAGAACATGGCGCCGAGCAGGATCATGTAGCACATGCCGGTGGTCTTCACGGATTCGGTGAGGCTGTTGGTGAACACCTTCCAGCTCATCTGCTTCTTGAAGAAACTCAGGAGAAAGGCGCCGAAAGCTCCTATGCCCGCGGCTTCATTGGGAGTGAAGATGCCTGCGTACAGCCCGCCGATGACGACGGCGAACAAGGTAAGCACGCCCCATACCCTGCCTACGGCATGAACCTTTTCCTTTATGGAGCAGGATTCTCCGCGGGGGCCCATTTCAGGGTGGCGATGCACGAGAATGGCAATGGTGCTTATGTACAGGACGGCCTGAAGTATGCCCGGGAGAAAACCGGCCATGAACAGTGCGCCTATGCTCTGTTCGGTGATGATGCCGTAGAGCACCATGACGGTGCTTGGCGGAATCATGATGCCAATGGTACCGCCTGCGGCGATAGCGCCGGTGGCAAGTGCGTTGGAATACTTGAACTTGCGCATTTCCGGCAGCGCGACGACACCCATGGTGGCCGCGCAGGCCACGCTGGAGCCGCAGATGGCCGCAAAGCCGGAACATGCCGCCACCGTCACCATGGCCAGGCCGCCCTTGAGGCTGCCCATCCACTTGCTCACGGCCCAGTACAGGTCTTCGCTTACGCCGGACTTGAAGGCAAACTGCCCCATGAGCAGAAAGAGGGGCACGACGCTGTAGCTGTACTGCACGAAGGTTTCATAGGGGACGCCCTGGGCTATGCCCATGGCCGGTTCCAGGCCGGAGAGGAGGGCGAAGCCGCCGGTTCCGACAAGAACCATGCCCACGCCGATGGGAATACGGGCGCAGATGGTCAGGATGAGGACAAGCATGCCCAGGCAGCCGATGGAGAAAGGAGTCATGATTTGTCCTCCTCATGGGAATGGAAGGCGGCGACAAGTTCGCAGAGGGAAATGGGAATTACCAGCATGAAGGAAAGACAGATCACGGCTGCCGCAGGCCACATGGGCAGGCCCAGGGTGGGAGTGCTGAGATTGCTTTCCATGACTTCAACAATCAGGGGGATGGACTGTGTGCCGAGCAGGATGAAAACCCCGCAGGAGCAGAGAAGGGAGAAGAGAAGCGTGACTTTCTTGAGCCGGCGAGAGAGAAGGTTGTAGACAAGATCCACGCTGACGTGACCATCTTTATAGGAACAGTACAGAATGGCTATGGGGGAGAGAACACCCATGGACAGCTCTATGATTTCATACACGCCCTGGATGGGGCTGTGAAAGAAGTAGCGCATGATGACGTCTGCCGTGGTGATGACCATGGCAAAGGCCAGTGTGAACGCCCCTATCCAGAGAAGAATATTGACGAGGCCGTGGAATAGTTTCTGGAACATGGTCGCTCCTTGGCCGGAAACAGGCGGAGGGCCTGTTTCCGGGAGAGGTTACTGGTTTTTGCCGAGAGCAAAGTCGAGCACGGCCCGGGCTTCAGTGAGCCCCTCTTCTTCGGCATGCTTTGCCCAGGCTTCCCAGATGGGTTCGCCCGCCTTTTCCACCCAGCGCGCCCGCTCTTCGGGGCTGAGCTCAAAGGTTTCGAGCTGAACGCCGTTTTCACGGAGCGTGGAAAGGACGGAACGGGAAGAATAGGAGAAGTTTTCCGCCCACCATACGCTTCCGGCCAGTCCGCTGTTGGCGTCTATGGCAGCCTTGCCGGCTTCGGGAAGGCGGTTGTAGGCTTTCTTGTTCATGGCCACGCCGAAGAAGGAGAAACCGAAGGGGGCGTTGGTTACCACATACTTGGCGACTTCATAGAAGCGGAAGCCGTTGATGGGTTCCCAGGAGGCCAGCGTACCGTCGATGGTGCCGCGCTGAAGGGCGAGATAAACATCGGGCATGGGAATGACTACGGGAATGGCGCCGAGAGCTTCAAGCGCGTCCACCAGCGGGCCGGCCACGGTGCGTATCTTTTTTCCCTTCAGATCTTCCAGTGTACGGATGGGCTTGGTGGAGACGAGGTTGAACACGTCGGAAGTGAACAGGGCGAGCAGTTTGTTGTCGGCATAGGGGCGGGCGAACTGGGGGAATTTTTCATACATTTTCCAGAGCGCTTCGCTGGCTTCCATGGGGGTGGAATAGGGCAGGCCCGGCAGAGTGATCACTTCGGCAAGGGGATTCATGCCGGGGTAGGTGGCCATGGCGTTCCAGCTTACGTCCGCAATGCCCTTTTTGGTGGCAGACCAGACCTGTGAGCCTTTGGCCAGGCTCTGGTTGGCGTACAGGTCGAAGGTGATGGCGCCGCCGGAGGCTTCTTCCACTTTTTTTATCCAGGGCTGCGTACCGTGGACGGAGCCCCACGAGGTTTCGGAATTCTGCTCGGCGAATTTAAGGGGTTTTGCCGCCTGGGCGCTGGAAAGGGGCGCGGAGGCGAAACACACGGTCAGGGCCAGAAGAAGGGTGAGACGAGGGAAGCGAAGCATAGAGTCTCCCGGGCAAAGGTGAGGCGGAACGGACTGCCGCCGGAAAT
>NZ_DYZA01000081.1 GCF_020741395.1 Mailhella massiliensis
AGCTGCTTGTGGAAACTACGGAACTGCGCGTGCGCGGCGACAGCCCCGAGCTTCTGAAAGAAAAGGAACATCTGCTCGCGCAGGTGGAAAAGCTGCATGAAGTCAACCCCATGCTGGGCCATCGCGGCTGCCGCCTCGGGATCACCTATCCCGAAGTGTACGAAATGCAGATGTACGCAATCTTCAACGCGGCTTCCCGCCTCGCGCGCGACGGCTACACCCCGCGTCCTGAAATCGAAATCCCGCTCACCATCAGCCTTGCGGAAATGGCCATGCTCAAGGAGCGCTGCGACCGCATCGCCAAGGAGTGCATGGAAGCGCACAAGGTCACCTTCCCCTACCTGTGCGGCAGCATGATCGAGCTGCCCCGCGCGGCCCTGCTGGCCGGGGAAATCGCGGAAGCTGCGGAATTCTTCAGCTTCGGCACCAACGACCTCACCCAGACCTGCTTCGGCTTCAGCCGCGACGACGCGGAAGGCAAGTTCCTGCCCATCTACATCAACCAGCATATCCTGAAGGACAACCCCTTCGCCGTGCTGGACCGCAAGGGTGTGGGCAGGCTGATGCAGATCGCCATTGAGGAAGGCCGCAAGACCAGGCCCGACCTCATGATCGGCATCTGCGGCGAACACGGCGGCGACCCGAGCTCCGTGGAATTCTGCCATCAGGCCGGCCTCGACCTCGTAAGCTGCTCGCCCTACCGCATCCCGATTGCCCGCCTCGCGGCTGCCCAGGCGGCCCTGAAGTATCCGAGAAAGAAGTAAGCGCGGGCGCATAGCGCACGAACCCAGCATCAGGGGCCGCCGGGGCAACCGGGCGGCCCTTTTTCTGCCGTCAAGGGCCTGTGCGCCGCGAACGGGGCGGGGAAAGGGAATCTGCGGCAGGGCTTCTTCGCCATGCCGCATCAAGCGCCGCTGCGCCGCAAACAGGCCGCAGGCAAGGCCCGCCTTCCCCTGTGCACCCGCCGCCGCAGGGCGGAAAGGCCATGCCTCCTCCCCGGCCGGGCAAGGCCCGCCCGCAAGGCAAGAAAAAGCCCCGGTTCCCTGCCTTGAGGCGGAAAAACGGGGCGCTTCCTTCGGCCCGCACGGGGGCGGAGGAAAGAGGGGGATCAGACGCGGATCACCTTGTCCGCAAGGTCGAGGCTGGTCACGATATCGAGCATGTTGGTGGTCTCGCCCACCTCTTTCTGCTCAAGAAGATGATAGTAATCAAGGCACGTCCCGCAGACGAGTATGCTCACGCCCGCGCTCTCCAGCTTTTTCAGGGCGTCCAGAGCCGGGCCGGGGGTGGAGGAAAGGCGCACGCCGCCGTTGACCATGACGATGCGCCAGAGGCGGGCCCCCATTTCCGGGAGCGTGGCGAGGAAGTTGACCATGAGCTTCGCGCCGAGCTCGTCGCTCCCCGAGCCCACAGTGTCGGAGCTCAGGAAGACCAGGGTGCGGCAGGGAGCCTCTTCCCCGGCCTGCGCTATGACTTCCTCGGCCGCCGCGCAGCTCACGCCCGCCCGGGCGGCCTTCACGGCCCACAAGGATTCCCCGCGCTTTTCCACCTGCGGGGCATAGCCGCTTCTGGCAAGGAAGCGGCTCACGTTCTCCGAAGCCGGGGCGTTGTCCACCAGAACTTCCACCTCTTCCGGCTTCTTTTCCACCAGCGCACGGGTGCGCAGCACCGGTTCCGGGCACACGAGGCCCCGGCAATCCAGCATTTCCGACATATTCTCCTCCTTCTGCAACAAGGTTGAAAGGCCCGCGCGGCATTGCCCCGGGCCGGATCTTCGCCCGGGCTTCGGCACGCGGGAAAGCTCCTCTTCCGGCAGAGGGGGCGCGGCCCGGCATGCCGGGGCCCCGCGCTTCCTCTCTCATCGCAGGGTAGCGGCTTTTCCCCCGCGAGGCAAGGAAGCGCCCTCCTTTACTTTGGCCCTTCCGGCTGCTATCGTTGCCGTGCTCAGGCCGCGCGGGCCGCCCTTTTCTGCGAGGACACAGCCATGTTGCTTTCAAGTATCGTCAAGTCATATAAAAAAGTCAGGGTGCTCTGTGTGGGCGACGTGATGCTCGACCACTTCCTCTACGGGAAGGTCGAGCGCATCTCCCCCGAAGCCCCGGTGCCCGTGTTCAACTTCCAGAGCGAGAAAAGGATGCTCGGCGGCGCGGGGAACGTGGTGGCCAACCTGCACAGCCTGGGCTGTGCGGCCGACCTCATCTGCTTCATCGGGGACGACGCGGCGGGCAGGGAGGTGCGCCTCCTGCTTGAGGCCGTGTGCGAA
The DNA here is from genome assembly GCF_020741395.1 of Mailhella massiliensis. Classification (GTDB taxonomy): domain Bacteria; phylum Desulfobacterota; class Desulfovibrionia; order Desulfovibrionales; family Desulfovibrionaceae; genus Mailhella; species Mailhella massiliensis_A. The sequence continues at coordinate 2,264 of NZ_DYZA01000081.1, forward strand.
AATCCCCTGCCCGTGGTGGTCCCCGGCTTCCCCACCATCGAGAAAACCCGCGTCATTGCGGGCAACAACCACCTCCTGCGCATCGACAACGAGCGCCGTTTCGACGGCACGGCCGACCTTTGCGGCTTCCTCGGCCCGGAGCTCGACGAGCGCGTAAAGGCGGCGGATATCGTGCTGCTTTCCGACTACGCCAAGGGCATGCTTTCCCCGGAGCGCTGCCGCCGCCTCATCGAGGCATGCAGGAGCGCGCGGCGCCCCGTCATCATCGACCCGAAAGGCGACGACTACTCCAAATACGCCCGCGCCACGGTGGTCAAGCCCAACCTCAGGGAATTCAATCAGGCCACGGGCATGGACTGCCGCCCCACGGAGCCGGGCTTCAGGGAAAAACTCTGCGTGGGCGCGAAAAAACTCTTTGAAAAACACGGCATAGAAAACCTGCTCGTCACCCTGAGCGAGCACGGCATGGCCTTTGTCTCGGCAAAGAACCCCGACGAGGTGTTCCAGCTCCCCACCGAGGCGCGCGAGGTCTTCGACGTGTCCGGCGCGGGCGACACCTCGCTTGCGGCCTTCGGCGCGTCGCTTGCCGCAGGCGCGGACATTCAGGACGCCATGAAGCTCGCCAACGTGGCTTCCGGCGTGGCCGTGGGCAAGCTCGGCACCTCCTGCGTGACGGGCGAGGAAATCCTCGACGCCCTCTCCCGCCGCCGCTCCTCCTCCGGCCCGGGCTGGAAGCAGAAGCGGAAAATCGTCAGCCGCCGCGAGGCTGCCGAAGTCGCGGCCCAGTGCCGCGAGCAGGGCAGGAAGGTGGGCTTCACCAACGGCTGCTTCGACCTTCTGCATCAGGGGCACCTGCACTCGCTCATGCAGGCGCGGCAGGAATGTGACGTGCTCATGGTGGGCCTCAATACCGACGCTTCCATTAAAAGGCTCAAAGGGCCGGAGCGCCCCATCCAGGATGAGAAGACCCGCGCCCTGCTTCTGGCCTCGCTGGAATTCGTGGATTATGTCGTCATGTTCGACGACGATACCGCCCTGCCCCTGGTGGACGCCATACGGCCCGACCTCATCCTCAAGGAAGGCTACACCATCGACCGCTGGCCCGAAGCGCAGTTCGTGGAAAGCTACGGCGGCAGGGCCGTCACCCTCTCAAGGCTGGAAGGCTATTCCACCACAAGCACCATACGGCGCATGAAAGGCTGAGGGATTCGCCCACAAAGCCGACTCCCCGAAGCGGGCCTTCTTCTTTTCAAGGCATCCGCAGGCTTCTGCCGTGCCGCAGGGGGAGCCCCCGCCACAGGGAAAGAAGCCCGCGCCTCACGCGCTCGGGGCCCCCTGCCCGGCGCCCAGGGCAGGGGGGCACGCTTTTCCTGCGCAGGAGCCGGCAGCGGTCCCTACGCTTCAGGGTAGGCGCGCACGTCCACGGTGGCCCCGGCAAGCCTGTCCAGAGGCCAGTGCTCTTCTTCCCCTGTGAGGGAATTGCGCAGTATGAGGCCGCCCGCTTCCGTGCCCGCCACGGCCATGTAATGGTTGTCCTTGAACAGAAGCACCATACGGTCGTTGTTCAGGTGGCGCGAAATGGCCTCCAGGTCCTTCTCGCCCGCAATGTTTCCCTGAAGCTTCTCTTCCCCGTCTTCCACACTGTAGAGCACGGGCGTCAAGCCGAAGATGCCGGCGAACTCGGCCGCCAGGCCCATGCCTCCGGCCGACCACTTCCCGTCGTGCTTCGCATAGAGGGCAGCCATGGAATTTTCCAGGCGGCTGAATTCCGCATGAAGGGCAGAAGCGCCGTCCCAGTTCTCCCGGCCTTCAACGTACAGACGCCCGTCCGGCGTGACGTGCCGGGCCAGAAGGCTCCGCCCCTGCGCCGTGAGCATCATGCTGTTGAGGACGCTGTGCATGAAGCAGGTATTCATCCCCGTGCTCTGCCTGAGTACGGTATCCGCGCCGATATTTTCAGGAGCCAGTTCAACGGCGGCGCTGATCCGCACCTGAGGGGCCGGATGCAGCGCATTGTTGAGCTGCCCGGGCATGCGCTCGGCAAGGCGGCGCTCCATCGCCTCCACCACGGCCTGCCGCAGCTGCGTCCGGACCACGCTGCCGTCTTCCGCCTTCATGCCGGAAATTCCCTTCTCCATCAAATCCGGGAACACATTGCTGATCAGCTCAAAGCGGCCCTTTTCCCCGAGCTTCGGGAACATGTCCTTCAAGAAGCGCTCGGCCATTTCGTAGGCTTCCGTCTCTATGTTTTCCGGCCTCACAGAGGTGGCGGCGTCGAAGGCCTTCCCCCCGGAAACAGGCTCAGAAGCCGTGGACGGGCCCGCCCCGGAAGGCTTTTCGGAGGCCTCCGCCGAAGAAGACGCCACGTTCTTCGCCACGGCGGAGACTATCTCGCGCACCACGTCGAGGTTGACCCCGGCGGGATCCGCATCCTGCAGAAGGCCCTTCATGAGATCGGAAACAAGCCGCGCCTGCCGGGCGCGCTCCGCCACGCCGAGATCCGGGAAAAGATGCGCCACTTCCTCTTCGGCCATGGCGTCCATATTGAGGATATCCGCAAGCCCCCGGCCCCGCCGGGCCTTTTCGGAAGAAGGCGCCGCGTCTTCAGCCCCATCCATCTCATCCATCTCGTCGAGACCGTCGAGATCCTCTTCCACATACCCCGGAATCCCCCTCGGCATGTCCCTCGGCGCAGACTTCGCCGTATTCTTCGGCGCGGCCTTCGGCGCATCCTTGGCCTCAGCCTTCCGAGAATCCTTCGCCGCTTCCTTCGGCGCATCTTTGGCTTCAGCCTTCCGAGAATCCTTCGCCGCTTCCTTCGGGGCGTCCTTGGCTTCGGCCTTCGGAGAATCCTTCGCCGCTTCCTTCGGCGTATCTTTGGCTTCAGCCTTCGGCGCGTCCTTCGCTTCGGCCTTCGGGGCTTCCTTGGCCACGTCCTTCGCCACGTCGGAGACGATTTCACGCAGCACTTCGGGGTCGGTGTTGAGCAGGTCCGCATGATTCAAAAAGCCCATCACGCGCTCGCAGACCTGCCGGGCATAGCGGCCCCGCACCTCCCTGTCGAGGTTCGGGGCAACCTCCGTCAGCGCCTTTTCGGCCATGGCGGACATGTTGATGGAGCGCCACCCCGTTATTTTGGACCTCACAAAATCCTTGGTCACGGCAGTCACGATTTCCTGCATCCCTTCGGGCTTGATTGCGGACAGCTGGGCATTGCTCATGAAGCCCTTCATGCGCTCGCAGATCTGCCGTGCATACTGGCTCCGCACCTCCTTGTCGAGGTTCGGGAAAAAGCTCACCAGCGCCTTTTCGGCCATGGCGTACACCCTGGCCGAGCCCGACCGCGCGCCGGTGCGGGAAAGCTCCGCGCTCCCGGCGTTGATCATCTCGTCGCGCCGGATGATATCGTCCATGGCCCTGCCCACGGCCGCCCTGCGCGCATCTATGGTCGCCCTGCCCGAAGAGGAAAGGGCGCGGAAGGCGTCGCCTATCTTCTGGAAGAAGTGACGGGTGGCACTCTGGGCTTCCAGGCGGCCTCCGCCGTCCACCGTAAACGAACCGCCCTCCATAAGGTGCTGCCGCATCTGGTTCAGTGATTCAATAGGCATATTCTCTCTCCCGCCCCATCAGGCTTTTAAACATTCATCATAAGCGCCCCGTCCTTCCCCGCTTCCCGCAGGAAGAGGCCCGGGTATCCTCCCTTCCGCAGCCGCGGGGCAGGCGTCCTTCCATGCGCGCCCCCGTCAGCCCGGAGCGCCGCAACTTCCGGCCCCTCTGCCCGCGCCCGGCGGCAACCCGGGGCGCGGCGGAAAAGTTCCGCCAAGGGGAGCTTGTCGGCCTGCGGCCTCCCTTCCGGGAAGCGGCCGCGTGTCGACCGCCAGAGGGAAGGGAGCCTCCCTTCCGCAGCCGCGGGGCGGGGATGCCTGCGCTGTTGCCTGCGCGCCGGGCCTTCTGCCCATGGGCGCCCTTTTATGCCAACAACGTCGGCAGGCGGGCATGCTCATGCAGTATCTTGCAAAAAACGTGCCGGAAAGCCGTTTTTCCCGGGGACGCTACACTTCCGGGTAGGAGAGCACGTCGATGGTGGAGCCGACAAGCCTGCCCAGCGGAACATGCTCCTCCTTCCCTCCCATGGAGTTGCGCAGGATGAGGCCGCCCGCTTCCGTGCCCACCACGGCCATGTAGTGTCTGTCCATGTACAGGATCACCATGTAGCCATTGTTCAGGTGGCGGGAGACGGTCTCCAGATCCCCCGGCCCTGAAAGCGTCCCCTGAAACTTCTCTTCCCCGTCCTCGATCCGGTAGGGGACGGCGTCCATGCCGAAAAGCTGCGCAAACTCGCCCGCCAGGCCCATCCTGCCGTAGCTCCAGGCATTGTCGCGCGTACTGTAGGCATCCGCCATGGAGAGCTCCAGGCTGGCGAAGTCGCCCGGCTTGACCGTGGCCTGCCCCGTCGCACGCATGCCCAGGTCCAGGAGCCCGTCGGGAGTGATGCAGGTTCTCAATATGGCCCGGCCCTTTTCCGTGGTCAGCATGCTGTTGACCACGCTCATCATGAAGCAGGTGTTCGGGCCCTGCGTGAGTATGGTCTCCGGCCTTATCAGCTGAGGAGTAAGGGCGTCGGAAGCCTTTGTCTTCACCCCCGGGGCGGGGTGGAAGCCCGTCCTTACGGCGTCGGGCATGTTCTCGCGGGCCAGTTCCTCCACCGTGTCCGCCACGAGCTGGATCAGCTCTTTCTTGAGCACGCTCCCGTCCTCGTCCCGTATGTGGGCGAGCAGCTCCGACCGTATCCTCCCGCAGGCCCCGTCCGCAAGCTCCCTGTGCGCGGCTTCATCGAGCCCCGGGAAGAACCAGTCCGCCACGGATTTCGCCATGGCGTTCATCCGCCCCTCCACGTCCTCGCCCCTCACCTTGTAGGAAGCCTCGGGAGCCTTTTCCTCCGGCACGGGATGGGCCAGCGCCCAGTCGGGCAGCCTGCCCTCCTTCAGGCCCTGCACATATTCATTCACGCCGCGCTCAAGCTCCTTCTTGTCGGCAAAAAGCTGCCGCAGGTCGGGCTGCTTCCAGAAATACCCGTTCACCTCCAGGGCGAGCTGCGTCTTCTCCCCCTGGCCCAGATGCGAGAACGCCCTGTGCACGGCATTCTGGGCAAAGGGGAGCACCGCCTTGCGGAGCTCGTCCTTCTGCGCGGAAGCCTGCGGCTGCGCGGAAGCCGCCTTTGCGCCGGCCCCCTCCGGGGCCGGGGAAGCCGCCTTCTGCGCAGAAGGCCGGCCCTCAAGGCCGCGCGCGTATTCCTCCATGGCGCGGCCGAGAGATTCCGCGCCGTCAAAGCGCGCTTCAAGGTCGGGCATGTTCCGGAAATGATCGTTCACGCTCATGATCATGACCTGCTTCTTCTCATTATCCAGCCCCGGGAAGGCCCGGCCCACGGCGCCTTCGGCAATGCGGAACGACTCCTTGCGCAGGTCGGCCTTCTGCGCGGAAGGCCGGCCCTCAAGGCCGCGCGCGTATTCCTCCATGGCGCGGCCGAGAGATTCCGCGCCGTCAAAGCGCGCTTCAAGGTCGGGCATGTTCCGGAAATGATCGTTCACGCTCATGGCCATGAACTGCTTCTTCTCATGATCCAGCCCCGGGAAGGCCCGGCCCACGGCGCTTTCGGCAAGGCAGTACGACTCCTTGAGGAAGTCGGCCTTCTGCGCGGAAGGCCTCGCGCAGGTACGGGGAATATCCGTGTTCGCGACATTGGGGAGCCCGCCCTGCCGGAGTATGCGGTCCATGGCCGCGCTGACGGCCGCGTTGCGCGCCTCTATGGCCGCCCTGCCCGAAGAGGAAAGGGAGCGGAAGATATCCGCTATTTTCTGAAAAAAGTGCCTGACGGCGCCCTGCGTTTCCAGCCTGCCCCGGTTGTCCAGGGCAAAATGGGCGCCTGCGGCCTGCTGTTGCTGCAACTGTGCGGAAGTATCTATGCGCATGTCCTTTCTCCCCCCGTGGTCAGACTCTCAAAAAGTTCATCATAAGCGCGCCGCCGCCGTCCTCTTCCTGAAGCGGGGCGGGACGCCAGGCGTCGAGGCGCACCATCCAGTCCGCGGCCACGGAAAGCAGATTGTTCACGATGCGCGCAAAGCTTTCCCCGTCCAGATGGAAGGCGTCCCAGGCAAGCTGGAGCGTCGCGAGCTCCTGCTCCACATCCACCCCCAGGGTGAAGCCCAGGGTGCGGCTGAAAAGGTTGTTCGCCTCAAGAAGCTTCATGCAGAATTCCTCACGCCCCTCGCCCCTGCGGGGAAGCAGGGCCACGGCCGTGTGGAAGAGAAGCATGCCGGAGGATTCCAGAAATCCCACATGCACGCGCACCTCTTCCACGGTAAGGACGGCATGGCAGCCTCCTTCTTCCATTTCGCAGGCGCAGCCCGTGGCGGATGCATACTCAGTTGCCAGTTCCTCAAGTATTCTGTGCATGGATGCTCCTTTATGCCGACATCGTGGGCACTTTGGGAAATCATGAAAAGTCATGCAAAAAGCGTGCCGGAAAAGCAGGCAGCTCCGTATCTTTCTTATATGGAGTATAGCGCGGGAAAAAAAAGTGTACAAGGAGCGCCCTGCCGGAAACACGCCGCACAAGGCCCGGGAAAGGCTCCCCCGCAGGAGGGAAGGAGGGCCCTTCTTGTGCGCGGCGGGTGGAAGGGCACAAAGCGCAAAAGGCCGCCGCAGCGGCGGGCAGGCCTCGCCTTCCGCCGCAATGGCGTGTAACTTCTATAAAAAATCCGCCGCATGCACTGTTTCTTCCCGCATTGCGGCAAAATCGGCCCCGGTGTTTGACAATTTCTGAAAACCTATTAGTCTGGAAAAAATTGTCCTTCCCAGGGCGCAGCCTTGTCCCGCAAGGGCGGAAGCGCCTTCCGGCAGCGGTGCATTGTTCCGGCATCGCCTGCCGGCCCCCTTCGGCGCGTCCGCGCGAAGGCCTCCGGGGCAGGATGCCCGCCGGTTTTTTCTCTCTCCTTGTGCGGTACAGGGCCAGAAGCCGGGCGGTAACTTTTTGCCCCGTATGCCATGGATCGGCTCCTGCTCACCCTGACCATCATCTTTGTCAGTCTCCTTGCCGGATATGCTGTCCGGCAATGGGTGGGTTCGGGCCGCGCCCCTCTTTCCGGGCAGGCGCTCTCGCGCATCAGGCTCCTCATACAGAAAATCGCCATGTTCGGGCTCATCCCGGTCTCGGCCATGCTCTCTCTCTGGGGCCTGCCCTCGCCGGACCCGCGCCTCCTCTCCCTGCCCGCCCTCGGCCTTGCCGCGTGGGTGGCGGGCGGCGCCCTCGCCCTCGCCCTTTCCCGCCTCATGCGCCTTTCCCCCGCGAAAACGGGCAGCCTCTACTGCTGCGGCACCTTCACCAACATAGGCGCCGTGGGCACGCTCGTGGCCGTCATGTATTTCGGGGAGCAGGCCATTGCCATGGCCTCGCTCTACCGCCTGTGCGAGGAGATGTTCTACTTCTCCGTGGCCCTTCCCGTGGCGCGGAGCTTCAGCGAAAAGCCGCGCGAAGGCTCCTCCCGCCGCTTCCGCTTCGACCCTGTGCTCGCGGCCATTGTCTCCGCCCTTGCGCTGGGGCTTGCGCTCAATCTCGGCGGCGTGCCCCGCCCGGATTTCTTCGGCCTCCTTTCCACCGCCGCCATGCTCACGGGCACGGTGTGCTTCCTGCTCTCCATAGGCATGGGCCTGCGCCTTTCGCGCATGGCATGCTACGCGAAGGAATCGGCGGCCGTCTCGCTCATCAAATTCGTGCTCGTTCCCGTGCTCATTACCTCGCTTGCCATGCTCGCGGGGCTGGGCGGCGTGGAAGGCGGCGTGCCGCTCAAGGTGGTCGCCATACTTTCCGCCATGCCCGTGGCCATGAACGCGCTCATACCCCCGTCCCTGTTCGACCTCGACCTGGACCTGGCCAATGCCTGCTGGGTATTCACCACCCTGGAACTTGTGGTGGTGCTGCCCGTCCTTATTCTCATCCTGCCGCTTTTGTAGGCGGCCTAAACCTGCTTCCGCCGGACCCGCGGCGGGAGTAGTCTCTCATGTCGGGTGCAACGTGGCTTCGCGTCACCAAGAATATATCCGAGGAGGAAGTTATGAAGCTTTTCCGTACCGCCCTCATGGCCGCCGCCTGTGTGGGAATCCTGTCGGCTCCGGCGCTCGCCGCCTACAAGCAGGAATACAAGCTGAGCGTGGTTCCCGCCGCCACCTCCGGCTGGGGCCTTTCCGCCACCTATTTCGCCGACCTCGTGCGTGAGCGCACGGACGGCCGCATCAACATCAAGGTGTATCCCGGCGCCCAGCTCATGGCCGGCAAGCAGACCTCCGAGCTTCTGCTCGTGCGCCGCGGCGCCATAGACTTTGCGCTCGCCTCCACCATCAACTGGTCGCCCCAGGTGCAGGAGCTCAACCTCACCGCCCTGCCCTTCTTCGTGGCCAACAACCCCGACCGCTACAAGGCCATGGACGCCATTGAAGACGGCAAGTCCGGCAAGATGCTCGTGGAAGCCGTGGAAAAGACCGGCGTGAAGTTCATAGGCTGGGGCGAGAACGGCTTCCGTGAACTCACCACCAGCAAGGGCCCCATCAACAAGCCCGCCGACATGAAGGGCATGAAGCTGCGCGTGTGCGGCACCCCCATCTTTGCCGATATCTTCACCGCCCTCGGCGCCAACCCCCAGGCCATCAACTGGTCCGAAGCCGTGACCGGCTTCCAGCAGGGCATCGTGGACGGCCAGGAAAACCCCACCAACGGCATCAACATCACGCTCCAGATCTGGACCTGGCATAAGTACCACACCGACTGGCACTACATGATCGACCCGCTTCTGCTCACCGCCAACTCCAAGGTGTGGGACTCCTTCTCCAAGGAAGACCAGGCCATACTCATGGAATGTGCCGCAGAAATGGAAAAGTACAGCAAGGCCCTCTCCCGCCTCGGCTTCGACGACGGCTCCTCCCTGGAATACCTGAAGAGCATCAACAAGGTGCCCGCCGTGACCGACCCCTTCAAGACCATGGAAGAAAAGGGCATGACCATCGTGAAGTTCACCGATGAGCAGGTCGATGAATTCTACGCCGCCACCCAGAGCGTGCGCGACAAGTGGACCAAGGAAATCGGCGAAGAACTCGTGAAGGCCGCCGAGGCCGACATGAAGGCCGCCCAGTAACAGTTTTGAACCGGGAGCGGCACAAAGCCGGCCGCTCCCGGCCTTTTCAGCATCGGGGATTGTCATCTATGTGGAGCTTTCTGAATGCCCGCTTCGAGGAACTGCTCGGGGCACTTCTTCTGGCCGTCATGGCGTGCATCTCGTTCATCAACGTGATCGTGCGCTACTGCACCAATTTCTCCTTCTCCTCTTCGGAAGAACTGACCGTCAACTTCTTCGTCTGGATCGTTCTTCTGGGCACGGCGCGGGCCTTCCGCGAGGGAGGCAACTTCAGCATGAACCTGCTGTACGACGCCATGCCGAGGCCCGTGAGGAAGCTCCTTTATGTGTTCAGCATCCTCTGTTCCATCGTCTTTTTCGCCGCCCTCTGCTGGCAGGGCAGCGTCGAAGTGATGGATGAAATCGAGCTCAACGTGGTTTCCGAATCCCTGGCCATACCGGTATGGCTCTACACCATAGCCACGCCCCTTTTCTCCGCCCTCATCATCGTGCGCATCCTCCAGAAGGTCTGGGAAGATTTCCGCGCCAGGAACTACTAGGCCGGCCCCGCAGGGCTCCCTGTAAAAAAGCCTCATTTCACGGAGTTTACGCATGGATATGGAACTTTTCAAAGACCCGGCCTTCTGGCTCCTCATCACCTTCGCCATACCGCTCATCTTCCGCGTGCCCATCGCCATTTCCCTCGGCCTCTCCGCCCTGCTCGTGGGCTGGTGGTGGGACATGGGCGTGGACATGCTCTCCTACAACTTCTTCGCAGGCGTGGCCAAGGTGCCGCTTCTCGCCATTCCCTTCTTCATCCTCGCGGGCTTCATCATGGAGCGCGCAGGCATCGCCGCGCGCATCGTCCTTCTGGTGGAGACCATCGTGGGCAACATGACCGGCGGCCTCGCCGTGGCCACCGTGGGCGTGGCCACCTTCTGGGGCGCGGTCTCCGGCTCCGGCCCGGCCACCGTGGCGGCCCTCGGCCTCATCCTCATCCCCGCCATGGTGAAGAGCGGCTACGACAAGCCCTTTGCCGCGGCCACGGTCTCCGTGACTTCCGGCCTTGCCATAGTCATCCCGCCGAGCATCGCCTTCATCGTCTACGGCGGTATTGCCGACGTGTCCGTGCCCGCGCTCTTTGCCGCCGGCTTCATCCCCGGCGTGGTGGTGGCCGCCTTCCTCATGATTTCCGTACTCATCACCTCCCGCAAGAAAGGCTACCGCGGCAATCCCCGCACCATGCCCGTGTCCAAGGCCCTGCGCGAAGCCTTCTGGGGCGTGATGACCCCCGTCGTCATACTGGGCGGCATCTACGGCGGCGTGTTCACCCCCACCGAAGCCGCAGCCGTGGCCATTTTCTACGGGCTCTTCGTGGGCGTGTTCATCTACCGCACCATCAACAAGTTCTCCATCCTTGTCGAGGTGCTGGTGGAATCGGTGAAGGCCACCGCCGTCATCATGTTCGTCGTCACCTGCGCAGGGCTCTACGCCTGGGTGGCCAGCACCGTGGGCCTGGTGGAACGCGGGGCAGCCGTGCTCCTTTCCCTTTCCGACAACCCCATCGTGCTGCTTCTGCTCATCAACGTCATTCTCTTCATCGCGGGCATGCTTCTGGACGCCATTTCCATCTACTACGTCCTTCTGCCCTTCCTGCTGCCCATCATGGCGCATTTCAACTGGGATCCCGTGTGGTTCGGCGTGATGATGACCATCAACCTCGCCCTCGGCCAGGTGACGCCTCCCGTGGCCGTGAACCTCTATGTGGGCGCGAAGATAAGCAACCTCACCATGGAACAGATCACCCCGCCGGTGCTGCCCATGTTCGGGGCCGCCACCATAGCGCTCATCATCATCATGCTCTTCCCGGATATCACGCTCTTCCTGCCGCGCCTGCTCGGCATGTAGCGGCCTGAACCGGGCCTTCCCGTGACGAAAAAGCGCTTCCCGAAAGGGAGGCGCTTTTTTTGCGCGCGGCCCGCGCCCGGCAGGAAAAGCCCCGCCCGCGCCTTTCTCCCACGCGGCGTTTCCCGCTCCTTTATCCCCTGCGCCGGGGCGGCGCTGGCAGCTTATCAACGACACGTCGCCGGACGTGCCCTTCTCCCACGCGCCGGGCAACGCTTCCCCCGGCACGGGAAAAAGGGCCATGAGGGGCCCGGCACAGGGGCCCGGCACAAGGGCAGCCCGCCGTAAAAAAGCCGCAGGCCGGGAACGCGCGCGCTTCCCCGCGCGTTCTGTACGGGCCTCATCCCCTTGCAGGGGTGCTTTCCGGCACATCCGGCCCATGAACTTTCTCCGCTTCCTTCCCCTCCATACCGAAGCGGATGCAACATCGCCTTCTCACAAAAAGGCCGCCCGGCGGAGGCCCGCCCAAACAGGAAAAAGGCGGCAGCGCCCTGCCGGGGACTTATCGCGCATCCGGCGCACGAAAAAGCCGCATGCCCATGCGGCGGCGCGCAGGATATTCACCGCCCGGGGCAGGAACTTCACCACCAAAAAACCGCATCGCCTTTTCCTCTGTGCGCGGCAGGCCCTCCCCGGGAAAAAACGACGCCGCGCAATCCCTCTTCCGGCAGAACTTACGGTATCTTTCCGGCCGCCTTCCTGCGTACATTTTCTTATGAATACTTTTTCTGGACAAATAATGAAACATACTTTTGAAAAAGAAGAAAAAAATCATATAACATGGCGAAAAAGTATACTTTTTCGTCACCTTAAACCATGCCTTGCAAGATGCGAAACAGTATCAAATAAACACTTAAATTTCCAGTTAAAAATAGTTTAAAAACAATATCGGCTTTTCCTGACGAAAAAGTATACCTTTTCGACAATCCTGTCAGAGGGAAATCATGGACAGGAAAAGTATTCTTACAAAAAAAATCAGCAAGACTCCCCTGTTCTGCGATTTTGCCGAAGAACGATATCTGCCCTTTGCCCGGGAGCATAAGCGCAGCTGGAAAACGGACCAGCGCTACCTCAACGCGCACATTCTCCCCTTTCTGGGGGCCTATCCTCTTGCCGAAATCTCCGAAAAAACGCTCAAGGACTGGTGCTCCGTCCTGGAAGGGTCAGGGCTTGCGCCAAGCTCCTGCTACCGCATCTTCTGGCTTGTCAAATACATGCTGAACTGCGCCGTACGCTGGCAGGTACTTGCCGACGACAGCGCCTTTAAAAAGGCCGTTTACCTGAGATGCAAAAAGCGCCCCCCGGAACTGCTTTCTCACGAAGAAGCCCTGAGGCTTATTCATCTGATTCAGGAATATCCCGGGCGGAGCAGCGCGCAGGCCATACACCTGCTTCTGCTCACAGGGGCCGGCAAGGCGGAAATCCTGAACGCCCGCTGGGAAGATCTCGACCTCAGGCGCGGTATTCTTCTCTCCTCTCAGACCTTTACGGGCCGTGTCCGCCCCATCCCGCTCAACAGCGAGGCCCGGAAGCTCATTCAGAAGCTGCCCCGGCGTGAAGGCGTGCCGTGGCTTTTTTCCTCTGCAAACGGCAGGCGCCTTGTTTCCCTGCACTACACCTGGAACATGCTGCGCATAAGGCTGGGCCGCCCCACCCTGCGCCTGGCCGACCTGCGCCACTGTTTTGCCGGATTCCTCATCGACATGGGCCTCCGCCGCAAGGAGCTGAATAATATCCTGGGGCATTACCTGCCGGAAACTCTGTCTCTTCTGGCCAGCTCCTCCCACGGGAGGCAGGCATGAGCGGCGGCCCTTTCCTTTCCGTCATCATCCCGGTGTACAATGTGGAAAAGTATCTGGCCCGGTGCCTGGACAGCGTTCTCGCTCAGAGCTTTTCCGACATGGAAATCATCTGCGTGGACGACGGCTCCACAGACTCCTCGCCGGACATTCTGCGCGCCTACGCGGCCCGCGATGCGCGCATCCGCCTTATTCATCAGAAGAACCGGGGTATCGCTGCGGCCAGAAATGCAGGGCTTGACGCCGCGGCAGGCCGCTATGTCGCCTTTGTGGACAGCGACGACGCCGTTACCCCGGATATCTACAAAAGCATTTTCTCCCATTGCCCGGAAGAAGCGGAAGGAATCTGCTTCAGCGCAGAGGAAGTGTCCGAACCCGACGCGGAAAAG
>NZ_DYZA01000082.1 GCF_020741395.1 Mailhella massiliensis
TGATCCCTCGCATCAGTTCATTGATACGGACATGGGGCAGCCCCAGTGCCCGCACCCCTGCGACGGTATGCGTCAGTTCATGACGGAGCTGGAAAAGGCGGGCTGTTCCCGCAAAAAAATCCGCAGTCTGACCCATGACGTACCCGCTTTTCTGCTGGGCCTTCAGGAAAAGCCCTCCGGCTGCTGAAACCAGTTGCTTTGGGGAAGCGCTCTTCGCCGTCCTCAGTTCCGCGCGGGTAAGCGCTCCCCGGAGCAAGGTCAGGATTGCAGAAAAGGAGGAAAAGTCGCCTTTTCCGTCATTCCGGGCGGGGCCGTCGAAAAGCGCCATCGCCTTCTTCCCGGAGAGCCGTGCCGGAAGGGGAGGGGGCCGTGAAGGTTGTGAAGAAGGCGTCGCGTTTTTTCGCCGTGAGCGGTCTTTCCCGCGGGCCGGGAGAGGGAGGGGAAAGGGGCCGCTCTCTGTCCTGCCGCGCAGGGAAGGGCGCGCCGCCCGTGCGGGACTGCGTGGAGCGGGGCTGTTCCGGGAAGAGCGCTTCAAGTCCGGCGGCATGCCTGCGGGGGAGGGGCAGGTCTGAGCTGCGCTCCGGTTGAAGGAAGAAAACGCAGAGCCTTGGAAACAGAAAAGGGAGCAACAGCGTTTGCCGTTGCTCCCGGAAATTTCTGGTCGGGATGACTAGATTTGAACTAGCGACCCCTTGAACCCCATTCAAGTGCGCTCCCAGACTGCGCTACATCCCGACTCTGGCACCGACAGAAAGGAAATGGAGCTCATGAACAGAATTGAACTGTTGACCTCATCCTTACCAAGGATGCGCTCTACCAACTGAGCTACATGAGCATTTCGTCTCTCGGCGAAGTGTGTAATTATCAGGATAGGGGGTGGCTGTCAAGCTTTTCCCCCTCTTTTTTTCGGCGCGGAAAACGGTTTTTCCGGTTCCGTGGAGCATGTTTTTTCTGAAGGCGATCAGGGCAGGGGATGAAGGGCGCCTCGTGGATGCTCTTCGGGAAAACGCTTGTGCGGCATAAGGGAGAAGCGTCCGGATTGCGGGCTTTTTTGATTTTTTGGGGGCGAACTGCTTGCTTCCCGGCGTGAAAATGGGCAAAAGAGTGCGTTGGCACTTCTATAATGATCGGCATGAAGGCGGATTTATGCCGGAATCCATTGCCCAAGGAGTATATATGTCTAAAACAGAACAGCCCACAGGGGCCATGAACCGTTTTTTGAACGCCGTAGAAGCGGCAGGCAATAAACTGCCCCACATCACCATGCTCTTCATTTACGCACTGGTGATAGCTATGATCCTTTCCTTCCTTCTTTCTTTTATTTCTTTTAATTATAAACATCCGAGCACGGGCGAGACCATCCGGGTGCTCAACATGCTGAGCCCGACGAACCTGCTGGACCTTGTTGTTTCCTCCGTGAGGAACTTCATGAACTTCCCTCCGCTCGGCATGACCATCGTGGCCACCATGGGCATAGGCATTGCAGAGGGGAGCGGCTTTATCCATGTGCTGCTGAAAAAGCTGCTCAGCATCATTCCCCGAAAGATCCTCACCCCGGCAGTCATTGTCGTTTCCATTCTCTGCCACATCGTGTCCGACTCTGCCTATGTGGTGCTCATGCCTGTTTCCGCCCTGATTTTCTATTCCTGCGGACGCCATCCTCTGGCGGGCATTGCCTGCTCTTTCGCCGGGCTTGCCGGCGGCTTCACGGCCAGCTATACGCCCTCCATCATAGACCCTGTCATGCAGAGTTTCACGCAGGCTGCGGCTCAGACCATCGACCCTACCTATGCCGTCAACGTGCTCTGCAACTATTTCTACGCTCTGGGCGGCACCTTCTTCGTTATTGCCGCTTGTTGGTATGTCACCGACAGAATTGTGGAACCCCGCCTGCGCATGACCATGCCGCTGGACAGCGGGCTGGAAAACGACCCCGACCTTCAGCTCAATCCCATCAGTGCGGAAGAGAACAGCGCATTCCGCAAGGCGTGCCTGGCATGGGCGGCCTTCATCTTTCTCTTCTTCGCGCTCTGCGTTCCGGAAAATTCCCTGTTCCGTGCTCCCGACGGCAGCCTGACCAGCCCTCAGGCTCCCGCCATGCAGGCCATTGTGCCGCTTCTGTTTATGTTCTTTGCTGTGCCCGGCCTTGTGTACGGCTATGCCTCCAGAAGTTTTAAAAGCAGCACGGACGTCATCAAGTCCATGGAACATGTGCTCACCATGCTGCTCTCCTTCATCGTGTTCGCCTTCTTCGCCGCACAGTTCCTCTATGTGTTCGGCAAGTCCAACATCGGCACGCTGCTGGCTATTGCGGGCGCGGAATTTCTGAAGAACATGGGCCTGCCTTCCGGCTGCACGCTGTTCGGCATCATCCTGCTTACCGGCATGCTGAACATACTCATCACGTCCGCCACGTCCAAGTGGGCTATTTTGTCCACCATTTTTGTGCCCATGCTCATGATGCTGGGCATTTCTCCGGAACTGACCCAGGCGGCCTTCCGCGTGAGCGACTCCGCCGTGAACGTCTCCACGCCCCTTTTCCCCTTCTATCCCCTGCTTATCATGTACTGCCAGAAGTACGCCAAGGCCACGGGCGTGGGTACGCTCTGCTCCATGATGCTGCCCTACACTCTGGCGCTTCTCGTGGTGCTCACCTTTGTCCTGTATGCCTATTGGATGATCGGCATTCCGCTCGGCTTCGACAGCGGTTATGTGTATCCTCCTGTGAGATAACCTTTTTTGAAGGAAGTTTGAATTATGGAACATGAATATGCCCGGGAGCTGACGGAGCGCTTTCTTCGCTATGTGGCCGTTTCTTCCGAAAGCGACGCTTCGGCGGGGGTGGTGCCCAGCAGCGAAGGACAGCGCGAACTGGCCCGCCTTCTGGAGGGAGAGCTGCGCGCCATGGGCCTTGAGGATATTGAGCTGAATGAACATGCTATCCTCACGGCGTATCTGCCC
This sequence comes from Mailhella massiliensis, assembly GCF_020741395.1. Classification (GTDB taxonomy): domain Bacteria; phylum Desulfobacterota; class Desulfovibrionia; order Desulfovibrionales; family Desulfovibrionaceae; genus Mailhella; species Mailhella massiliensis_A. The sequence goes on from NZ_DYZA01000082.1 coordinate 2,962, forward strand.
GGCAACGTGCCCGGCGTTCCGTCCATCGGTTTTGTGGCGCATCTGGATACGGTACCCGTTTCCCTTTCCCCCGAAGTGCATCCTCAGGTGCTCCGCTATGAAGGCGGAGACGTCTGCCTGAATGTGGAAAAAGATATCTGGCTGCGTCTTTCCGAACACCCGGAGCTTGCCGCCTATGCGGGGCAGGACATTGTGTTCACCGACGGCACCAGCGTGCTCGGCGCAGACAACAAGGCGGCCATTGCCAATGTGATGACCATGCTGCATGTCATGACTTCCGAAGCCCTGCCGCATGGTGATATCCGTGTGGCCTTCGTGCCCGACGAGGAAATCGGCCTTTGCGGATCCAAGCTCATGGATCTTGAGAAGTTCAAGGTGGACTTCGCCTATACCATCGACTGCTGCGCCGTAGGCGAACTCGTATATGAGACCTTCAACGCCGGCAGCGTGCTTTTCGAGATTCAGGGCGTGACGGCACACCCCATGTCCGCCAAGGGAGTTCTGGTCAATCCTCTTCTTGTAGCGGCGGATATCATTTCCTGTTTCGACCGCAAGCAGACTCCGGAACACACCGACGGCAAGGAAGGCTACTGGTGGTTCACCGGTGCGGAAGCCAACGACAGCCGCTGCATACTGCGCATGAATATCCGCGACTTTGACAAGGAAAGCTATGAAGCACGCAAGAAATATGTGCTGGATGTCGTGGATTTCATGCGTGTCCGTCACAAGAGGGCCGGCATCAAAGTAACGATCACGGATGTGTACGGCAACATCAACGATTCCCTGGGGGAAGACAGGGCCCCCATCGAACTCATGTATGAAGCCGCGCACGATATCGGCATTGAGCCGAAGACCATTGCCATGCGCGGCGGAACCGACGGTTCCGTGCTTTCCGCAAAGGGACTCGTGACTCCCAACTATTTTACCGGAGGACTGAATTTCCACTCCAATGCGGAATTTCTGCCCATTCCCTCGCTGTGCAGGTCTCTGGACATGACGTTCAAGATTCTGGAACTTGCCGCGAAGAAAAAGTAACCTTTTTCAGGGCCTTTCGCACGAGGCGC
>NZ_DYZA01000083.1 GCF_020741395.1 Mailhella massiliensis
GATCCCGGCCCGAAGAACCAGGCCCTGCCCGCCGCCTCCCGCACGAGCCGCAGCGGGAAAGGCCGCGCGCCCTGCCCCGGAAGCTGCGCAGGGCCGTCCTTGCGAAGCGCGCGCAAATATGCTATCGAAGCCCCCATGTTCACCTCAGATATCGCCGCAAAAATCTCCTATCTCGCCGTGGCCTTCGTGCCCGTGCTCCTGGGCATCATCCTTCATGAAGTGGCCCACGGCTGGGCAGCGCTGCGCTGCGGAGACCCCACGGCCCGCATGCTGGGCCGCCTCACCCTCAACCCCCTGCCCCACATCGACCCGGCGGGCACGGCCGTCTTCGTCTTCACGGCCCTCTTCTCGCCCTTCGTGTTCGGCTGGGCAAAACCCGTGCCCGTCAATCCCCGCCATTTCCGCAACTACCGCAAGGGCATGCTCCTGGTTTCCGCGGCCGGGCCGCTCACCAACATGGCCCTTGCCATGCTCTTTGCCGTGGCCCTGCGCCTTCTGCTCTTCGCTCCTGCGGAATTTCTCATGCATACCTCCACGGGCAAATTCCTCCTGGAAATGTGCCAGATAGGCATTTCCGCCAACTTTGCCCTGGCCTGGATCAACCTTCTGCCCATCCCCCCGCTGGACGGGGGCCGCATCCTGGAAATGCTGCTTCCCGGGCAGATCTCCCTCCAGTTCCAGCGCGTGGAGCGCTACGGCTTCCTTGTGCTCGTGCTGCTGCTTGCAAGCGGCCTCGCAAGCTCCATACTCCTGCCGCTCATCCGGGGCTCGTGGAACTTCGCGCTCTGGATAGTCGGCATCTGATCCCTTCCCCTTTTCCCATCCATCAGGAGACACGCCATGACGGCGAACCAACGCACTGTTTCAGGCATGCGGCCCACCGGGCCTCTTCATATCGGCCACTATTTCGGCGCGCTCAAGAACTGGGTCGAGATGCAGAACGACCATGAGGCCTTCTTCTTCGTGGCCGACTGGCACGCCCTGACCAGCAACTACGCCGACACCTCGCGCCTGCCCGAATTCGTGCGCGACATGGTGGTGGACTGGCTCTCCGCCGGGCTGGACCCGGAAAAATGCGCTATCTACCGCCAGTCCGATATCAAAGAAACGGCGGAACTGCACCTTCTGCTCTCCATGATCACCCCCCTCGGCTGGCTGGAGCGCTGCCCTACCTACAAGGAACAGCAGCAGCAGATTACCGACAAGGACCTCGGCAACTACGGCTTTTTGGGCTACCCCGTGCTCATGACGGCGGATATCATCCAGCATCGTCCGCGCTGGGTGCCTGTGGGGCAGGACCAGCAGCCGCATCTGGAGCTCGCCCGTGAAATCGTGCGCCGCTTCAACACCATGTACGGCGTCGAAGTCTTTCCCGAACCCGAGGCCAGGCTCACCCCTGCGGCCAAGTGCCCGGGGCTGGACGGACGCAAAATGTCCAAAAGCTACGGCAACGGCATCTTCCTCCAGGATACGCTGGAAGAGCTGACCCCCAAGATCCGCGGCATGTTCACCGACCCGGCGCGCCTGCGCAAGAGCGACCCCGGCAACCCCGAAGTGTGCAACCTCTTCCCCTACCACAGGCTTCTCGCGGACAAGGAGACACAGGCCGAGGTATGCGAGGCCTGCACCCACGCCACCATGGGCTGCGTGGCATGCAAGAAAATCTTCATGCAGAACCTCCAGAACTTCCTTGAGCCCCTGCACGAGAGGCGCGCCGCCATTCTGGCCAGGCCCGGCATGGTGGAGGAAATCCTCGCCGAAGGCAGGAAGAAGGCCAAGGCTTCCATAGACGCCACCATGGAACTGGTGCGCGAAGCCATGCACATGAACTGACGAAAACCATCCCCGGCGGCTCTCCCCGCCGGGGCTTTTTTCCTTTGCCCGGGCCCTTTTCCCCCCGAAAAAGCGGCGGCAATTTCTGCGGCGCAAAAAAAAACATTTCCTTTTTTCCGCACCCGTGGGAAAACAGGGGAGGAGCAAAAGCCTCCCCGGAAGATTTTTTCCGGCATCCCGAAAGATTCCTGCAAAGAACGCGCTCCCCGAAGGGGCAGACGACTTGAAAAAACGCTTTTCCCGGACTCGCGGGGCAGGATGCAACCGTATTTCCGGCAGGCGGGCCCGGCCTTCCGAAGGCATGCGGCCCTCACCTGAGGAGTGATCATGCAGCCCACGTTCGACATACGAAAACAGCCGGGCGAACTCATCGTTTCCGTTTCCGGATCATGGACCGGCAACACCTCCGGCCCTTCGTCCTGTGAAGAGCTCACGGCCCGCGCCCTCGCCGCGCTTGAAGGCGACGTGCGCTCCGTGCGCCTTCTCGCCCCGGAACTGGAAGGCTGGGGCAGCCCGCTTCTCGCCGCCTTCTACGCCGTGGCGCGGGAAGCCTCCGCCCGGGGCGTTGAGGTGGACGCCTCCGCCCTGCCCGAAGGCATGGCCCCCATGCTGGACATGGCCCTTGCCGTGCCCCCCCGCGATACGGGCGTGAAAAAAAAAGAAACGGGCTTTCTGGAAATGGTGGGCGACAAATGCCTCGCCTGGCCCGGCATCACCGCAGACGTGGTGAACTTCATCGGCGAAACGGCGCAGAGCATGGGGCGCTTCTTCACGGGCCGCGCCTCGTGCAGCTCCCGCGACATGTGGGCGGTCTTTCGCGAATGTGGGGTGGACGCCCTGCCCATCGTCACCCTCACAAGCCTCCTGCTCGGGCTTATCCTCGCCTTCGTGAGCTCCATGCAGCTCAAGCTCTTCGGCGCGGAAATCTATGTGGCCTCGCTGGTGGGAGTGTCCATGGTGCGCGTCATGGGGCCGGTGCTCACGGGCATCGTGCTCTCCGGCCGCACCGGGGCGTCGTTCGCGGCCGTCATAGGCAGCATGCAGGTCAATGAGGAAGTGGACGCGCTCACCGGCTTCGGCATTTCCCCCACGGATTTTCTGGTACTGCCGCGCGTTCTGGGCATGGCGCTCATGACGCCGCTTCTCACCCTCTACGCCGACGTGGCGGGCATGGCGGGCGGCTTTCTCGTAGGCGTGCTCATGCTCGGCATATCCCCGGCCTCCTATCTTTCCAACACGCTGGAATTCATGAGCCTGAGCTATGTGTGGATAGGCCTCCTGCACGCCTTCGTGTTCGGCTTCATCATTTCCCTGTGCGGCTGCTACCAGGGCATACGCTGCGGCCGCAACGCCTCGGCCGTGGGCCGGGCCACCACGGCGGCCGTGGTCTCCTCCATCGTGGGCATCATCGTGGCCACGTCCGTCATCACCATCATCTTCACGGTACTTGACCTATGACAGGCCTCATTGCAGAACACGCCGCCGTCACGGCGGAAAACGTGACCGTGGCCTACGGCTCCCGCGTGGTGCAGCACGGCCTTTCCTTCACCGTGAGAAAGGGCGATATTTTCATCATCATGGGCGGCTCGGGCTGCGGCAAAAGCTCGCTTCTGCGCGTGCTCATGGGCCTCACCCCCCCGGCGGAAGGCAAGGTGTACTACGGGCAGGAGGATTTCTGGGGCGCGGGCACGAAGGAGCGCGAAGAGATCATGCGCCGCACGGGCGTCATGTTCCAGAGCGGCGCGCTCTGGACCTCGCGCACCCTTGCCGAAAACGTGGCCCTGCCCCTGGAATACTATACCAGCCTCTCCGCAAAGGAGATACGCGACATAGCCTCCTTCAAGCTCGCCCTTGTGGGCCTTGCGGGCTTTGAGGACTTCTACCCCTCGGAAATCAGCGGCGGCATGAAGAAGCGCGCCGGGCTCGCCCGCGCCCTCGCCCTCGACCCGGACGTGGTGTATTTCGACGAACCCTCCGCAGGCCTCGACCCGGTGAGCGCCGCAAGGCTCGACGAGCTCATCCTTCAGCTCAGGGACACGCTGGGCATGACCGTGGTGGTCGTGACCCACGAGCTCGCCAGCATTTTCGCCATAGCAAACAACTCCGTCTTCCTCGACGCGAAGACGAAAACCATGATCGCCGGGGGCGACCCGCACGAGCTGCTCAGAAGCGGGCCCGACGACGTGGTGGAATTTCTGACGCGCGGCAAAGGCCGCGACCGCGGAGGCATCTCATGACGGAACGCGGCACCAAAACCTTCATCGGGTTCTTCGTCCTCGGCGCTCTCGCGCTTTTCATCGCCTTCATTCTCCTGCTCGGTTCCGGCAGGCTGGGCGACAGGAACCCCACTTTCGTGCTCTATTTCGACACTTCCCTCAAGGGCCTGACCCAGGGCTCGCCCGTGTATTTCATGGGCATACGCATCGGCAAGGTGGATTCCATCCACATACGCCCGAACCTCGCTTCCGGCACTTTCTCCACCCCTGTCATCATAGAAATCCAGAAGTCCACGGCCATGGCGCTTCTGGAAGACGGCAGCGAGCGCGACCTCTTCGACGACGATCAGGCCATAAACAG
>NZ_DYZA01000084.1 GCF_020741395.1 Mailhella massiliensis
AGCCCTGCGCTGAGGGGACAAGGCGCGAAGGCGGGGAAGCTTTTTCGTCATTTCAAGGAAGCCTGCCGAAGGGCAGGGCGTCTTTCCCGTGAGGAGGGGAAGCGGCCCTTTTCCGGCGAGGGCGCAAGCGGGGAAAGGCATGTTTTCCCGGCCGGGCGAAGCGTCCGCCTTTGCCGCCGGAACTTCGGGCCGTCTGTGCCGTGAGCCTTGGACGCCCCGCCTGCCGGGGTGAGGCTTTTCCCCCGGGGAATCGTTTTTTCGTCGTGAGGGAGGGCGTTTTTCAGCCCCCGGGTTCTCTCCGGCAGGGCTGTGCATGAGAGCCTTTCCCGTGAGGGGGGACTGCCTTCCGGGCGCCGCGCCTTCGGAAGCGGCCTTGCGGGGGAAGTATTTCCGGCGCGGGCTCATGCAGGCAGGGCATTTTCCCCGCCCTTTGGGGGCCCGGCAAAGCGTGGAGGGGCCGTCCCCACGCCGCAGGGCCCGGACGGCCCCGGAGGGATGGACGGAGCTTACGGCAGCCTCATGCCGCAGCCCTCTTCCGGCAGGCATGGGAACAAAGAATCCCGGCTCTTTCTCAAGGGCCGGGATTCATGTTTTTTGAAGCTCCGTTTTGCCGGGCTTAGGCCTTCTTATTCAGCTCCACTTCCTGCGGGAACATGGGCGTGTAGCGGTAGGCCAGGGAAAGCACCATGGCCGCGTAGGCGAACACGAGGAAGCAGCTCGCCCATTCCGCCCAGTTGGGCGCGTAGGTGTACCAGGAGTCGAAGGGCATCACGGGGATAGCCAGGCCCTGCACGGTGAGCAGGTAACGGTTGAGGGTGATGCTCGTGCAGGTGGCGAGGAGCATGAGGTAGAAGATCCACGGCTTTTCGCGCAGAGGCTTGATGAGCAGCACCACCATGGGAATGATGAGGAAGGCGTGTTCCAGCCAGAACAGCCACTTGCCGTAGATCCAGCCGTGGAACATCTCATCAAAGGTGAGGCCCTGCGAAGCCAGCATATCGGTGGCCCAGTACCAGCTGTCCAGGCACTTGAACACCGTGTACACGATGAGCATGGTACCGCCCACCTTGCCCATGAGCTGCTTCACATTCCAGCTCACCAGCTTGCGGCCGGACATTTTTTCCATGAGCGTGCACACGAGCACGGTGAACATGGGGCCGGAAGCAACGGCGGAGAGCACGAAGAGGAAGAAGGTCCAGGGCCAGATGAAGAAGCCTTCGCGGAACAGGTAGGGGCGGCCGAAAAGCACGCCGTACATGCCGCCCAGGGAGCCCTGGTGGAAGGTGGAAAGGAACGCACCTATGCCCGCGAAAATGGGCATGTACACATGGAAGTTGTGCGCCAGGGCGTGGATGAAGGGGCGCTTCATGAGCCGGCGGTTCTCCAGCACCAGCGGTACGAACTCAAGGATGAGCACGATGCAGTAGCAGGTGATGCAGAAAATAACTTCCGTGAGCATGGAGTGCACGTTGGGGTACCAGTAACCGAACCAGCAGCGGATGGGCTGGCCGATATCGAGCACCAGGATCATCATGGCGCCGGTGTAGCACAGAAAGCCGATTACCGCGGCGAGGTTCACGATGTTCTTGAGCTCGTCGATATTGAGGATGTAGCGGAGCGCGCCCGTGAAGAACGCGCCTGCGCCGAGGGCGATGACGGCAAGGTCGAAGGTGATCCAGAGGCCGAAGCCGAAGTAGTCGTCCATGCCGGTTTCCCCCAGGCCGAAGCCCAGGATCCGCACGGCGGCATACAGCCCCCAGAGGAAGACCACACCGAGGATAGCCATCCATCCCGTGAACTTTGTCAGAGAGCAGCGCTCGCACCCTTCCGGGAAGAGCTCCGCGTCAACAGGTTTGCTGTAATCCATAACCTACCCCTGCTTTCTGGCTTCGCCGGTCTTTTCGTTTTCGAGATAGTTGTCGCCTTCGCGGCGCACCCATTCGCGCTTGCTGATGTAGTACACCTGGGGATCGGTCCCCAGGCGCTCCAGCAGGCGGAAGGCGTAGGGGCTCCTGATGAGCTCATGCACCTTGTGGGCCGGGTTGTTCAGGTCGCCGAAGGTAATGGCCCCGTTGGGGCAGGCTTCCGTGCAGGCGGTGATGTACGCGCCGTCCGGCAGGTTCATGGGGTCGCGCCCTTCGGCCGCGGCCTTTTCCTGCGCCTTCATGAAGCGGTGATGGCAGAAGGAGCATTTCTCCACCACGCCGCGCATGCGCGTGGACACGTCGGGCGTGAGGGCCTGGGCCAGGTCGCCCGGCCACTTCGGGTCGTACCAGTTGAAGTAACGGGCATGGTAAGGGCACGAGGCCATGCAGTACCGGCAGCCTATGCAGCGGGGCGGTATCTGGCTCACGATGCCGCCTTCCTCGCGCTTGTCCGTGGCTATGACCGGGCATACCGACACGCAGGAGGGCTTGCCGCACTGCATGCAGGGCCGGGGCAGATAGGCCACTTCATGATCCGGGAAGGGCTTGTGGTTGGAGAGGCGGAACACCGTAAGCCAGTTGAGCGAGCGCAGCTTGTTGCTGCCGTCCACGGCCGGGGCCACGTTGTTTTCCGCCTGGCAGGCCACCATGCACGCGCCGCAGCCCGTGCACTTGTCGATATCAATGACCATGCCCCACTTTATCTTGAATTCCTTGACTTCAGAAGACATCAGAACCCCCCTATGCCCTTGCGGCCTTTACGCCCGCCAGGCCCCAGACCGGCAAGCCGGTGCCGGGTTCTCTGCAAACGCTGGTCAGCGCCAGAACATTCGCGCCCTTGCCCTTGCTGAACTCATCGAAGGCCGTGTGGCCGAGTCCGGCCACCAGCGAGACGGTATCGGGCAGGATGCCTTCAAAAATGGCGGCAACCACGGTGATTTCCACATTGTTCCCGGCGACCAGCCTGACAAGGTCCCCGGCTTTTACCTTGAGTTTCGCGGCGGTTGCGCCGTTCATCTGCGCCACGCTGTACCGGCCCTTGAGCTGGTAGTCGGTGACGACCTTGGTGGCGAAGGGCGGTATGGCCGTCTGCGGCGTGCCTACGGCAAGCACCGTCACCGGGGCGACCTGAAGATCGCCGTCCGCGCCGGGGGCAGAGGCAGCCTTGCGTATGGCTTCCCAGTTGTAGAAGAGCGGGGAAACCGGGGCGTCGAAACCGGCCACATGCACCTTGCCTTCTTCCAGCATGGCGCGGAAGGGGGCGCCCAGGGCGTAGGCATGCTTGTAGAGGAGCTCCGGCATGTCCTTCACGCCGAGTTCCAGGCCGAGTTCCTGCGCAAGGGCGATGAAGAGTTCGCCCGCGCTGCGCGCGTTTTCAAAGGGCCTGGCCACGGGGCGGGCCAGCGCGTAAGTCACGCGGCCGGAGCCGTAGGGCGTCTGCACGTCGTCGAAGGCTTCCATGCCGAGGGCGGCGGGAAGCACCAGGTCGCACGACTCGCAGGTTTCGCTCATGAAGCTCGCCACGGCCACGGAGAAGCCCGCCTTGGCGATGGTCTCCTTCACGCCGGAATCGGCGGGGAGGGCGTAGACCGGGTTCGCCGCGTACACGAGGAGGAAGGCGGGCGCCGCGGCCTTGCCTGCGGCCACGGCCTGCGTGTAGTCCACCAGGTTCTTTTTGATGGTGGCGCGGTATGCGGCGGCATGGTCCACCACGGCAACGGGGAAGGGCATGTCCACCATGCCGCCCTGCCGGTTCACGCTGCCGAGCAGCATGTTCAGGGCTACGGCCGCCATGACGGGGCCTGCCGCGCCGCCGGAACCCAGGGCGGAGCCTGCAATGACCAGCGGGCGCTTGGCGGCGACGAGCATTTTCGCCGCTTCCTCAAGGCGCGCTGCGGGCACGCCGGTGATGGAGGCGACCTTCTCGGGCGTGTAGGCCTCGGCGAAGGCGGCGAAGTTGCCGAGCCCGGCGGCGAAGTTCTTTTTCCCCGCCTTGATGAGCAGGCGGGCAAGGCCCAGCATGAGGGCCATGTCGGTGCCGCTTTTCATGGGCAGCCAGAGATCCGCGCCTGCGGCGGTGTTGTTCTGCACCGCTCCGGCATAGAGGAGTTTCTGCGTGGCCTCCCCGGCCACGGGATGCGTGCGGTTGAAGAGGCTCCGGTTGGCGGCCACCACGCCCCAGCTTTCCAGCACGGGGGCGCCCACGGCGAGGATGCAGTCGCTGCCTTCCATGTCGTAGCCGAGGCGGCCCTGCCCGCCCATGGCCTCCCAGGCCAGCGCGGCCGGCTGTTCGTCGCCGGGCATGAAGTAGAAGTCGGAAGAGCCTTTCTGGTTCAGCATCGAAGAGAGCACTTCATTGATGCTGGAGGTCGGGTCGCCGGAGACGGCGGCCACGGAAGAACCCGCAGCCTGCATCTTTTCCTTGAGCAGGCGTTCGGCCTCGGCCCAGGTGACGGCGACGTACGCGCCGTCGGCAGAGCGGCGCAGCGGGGTCTTGATGCGCGCGGGGCTGACGCGGAGCTCGGCTTCGGCGGCGGCGAGGGCGGTGATCGCCCCGTGCGTCACGGGGTTGTTCCTATCGCCGACGGTACGCACGGGCGTGCCCGAAACGGTGCGGACAAGAAAGCCCGTGCCCGAGGGGCAGAGCTTGCTCACCGTAGGCAGATACCGGCTTTCGCCCTTGGGCACGCGCGGTATCCAGCCCCAGTTCTGCGTCCAGTACACGGCGTCGTAAAGGGTGTTCCAGATGATGGGAGACGCCACGAGGCCCACGGTCCCGCCGGCGGCAAATTTAAGAAATCCTCGTCTGTCCATGATTTCCTCGCTTTTGCCTTACTTGTGGCAGGTGAAGCAGGCGTTGCTGGCGTTGGTGTTGCCCATGGCCATATGTTCGGCATGGCAGCGTTCGCACCCCCACATCAGCATGGTGTTTTCGGAGTAGCCCGAAAGCCTGTTTTCCCGGTAAACGGGGGGGACGTCCGTTTCGGCCACGTTCAGGTGGCAGCGCGAACAGAACGCGGCGATTTCCTTCGGCCCCTTCAGCTCGGCCAGCGGGCCGAAGTGAAGGACGTGGCTGAAGAACACGTTGTCGGGCTGCTTCTGATAGATCAGCCATTCGGACTTGATCTCCCTGCCGGTCTGGACGTATTCGCGGACGAAACGCGCCTCTTCAGGGTCGGATCCCAGAATCGTCGAATGACATTCGGCGCACTGGGCGGTAGTGGGCGTCCCGCTGAAGGTGCCGTCGGCGCGCACAAAATGGCACTGCTCACAGGTCATGCCCTGATTCTGCACATGCTCGACGTGGCTGAAGGCGATGGGCTGCCTTTTAGTTTCCTTCATAAGGTTGGGCAGAACCCACCATCCCAGAATAAGGGCCACGACCAGCCCCACGACAAACGCGCCCCAGCCGCAGCAGCATTTCTTCGCCGCATTCGCCGGTGTGGTTGTGTTGTTCCTCTCCTCCATCCCGATGCCTCGTGCTGGTTGAGGTGATAAAAAAGGACAGTGCGCATCTTCCGGCCGGGCCGGAAGGGAGGCATGTCGGAACCGCCTGAAATTCCATGCCATTATGGTGACGGTTCCAGTGAACTCTGTTATATT
>NZ_DYZA01000085.1 GCF_020741395.1 Mailhella massiliensis
GTGGTTCCAGAACGGAACGAGCGGCGGAAAAAAGCCGCAGGGCTTGGGAGGGGCGGGTTTATAATATCTTGAAATGTCGAAAATTATTTTTTTGACAAAAATGAGAAGCCGAATTCAGGCCGGAAAAAACCAAAAGAAAAAAAGAACAATCTTACCGAAGCCGGTTAATTTTTTATGCAGCGACACTTCATGCGGGATAACAGAGCGGAAATTTTTGGGGCAGGCATAATACTTTATTTTTCCTGTGTTAACGAGTATACTAGCCCATCGCTGAAAAAAGGCCTGTCCGCGCTGGCGGCCACACGGAGGTACAATGATTCTTTTCAAGAAAAGTTCCGAGCGCAGTCTTCACCTGGAAGAGAGGGCAGACCCTCAGCTTTACCGGGAACTTTTCCCCTACACGAGGATAGGACGTATCGGCTTTGACGGCACCATCATCGCCCCCCGTCCGGCAGATCCCTGCTTTATCACAGACACCACCTTCCGCGACGGGCAGCAGGCCCGGCCGCCGTACACGGTAAAGCAGATCGCCCATATTTTCGACCTCCTGCACAAGCTCGGCGGCAAGAGCGGGCTCATCCAGGCTTCGGAATTCTTCATGTATTCCGCCAAGGACCGCAAAGCTATCGAGACCTGCCGCGCGCGCGGCTATCGCTTCCCCCGGGTGACGGGCTGGATACGCGCGAAGGAAGAGGATCTGCGCATTGCCCGCGACATGGAGTTCGATGAGGTGGGGCTGCTCACCAGCGTGTCGGACTATCATATTTACCTTAAATTAGGGAAGACCCGGCAGCAGGCCATGGAGGATTATCTGCGCATCGTGGAGCGTGCCCTGGAGTGGGGTATAGTGCCGCGCTGCCACTTTGAAGATGTCACCCGTGCGGACATACACGGCTTCTGTCTGCCTTTTGCTTCACGCCTTATGGAACTTGCCCATAAGGCATCCATGCCGGTGAAGATACGCCTGTGCGATACCATGGGCTTCGGCGTGCCCTATGCCGGGGCGGCCCTTCCGCGCTCGGTGCAGGGTATTGTGCGCGCCTTTACCGACGAGGCGGGGGTGCCCGGCCAGTGGCTGGAGTGGCACGGACACAACGACTTCCACAAGGTGCTGGTCAACGGTGTTACCGCGTGGTTATACGGCTGCACCGCGGTCAACGGCGCGCTGCTCGGCTTCGGTGAACGCACGGGCAACACGCCCGTGGAAGCCCTGGTCATGGAATATATTTCCCTTACCGGCAACGACGATGTTGCCGATACCACGGTGATTTCCGAGATAGCCGAATACTTTGCCAAAGAGCTGGAGTACGTCATTCCCCCGAATTACCCCTTCGTGGGGAGCGACTTCAACGCCACGAGCGCGGGCGTGCATGTGGACGGGCTCGCCAAAAACGAAGAAATCTACAATATCTTCGATACGGCGAAGATACTCAACCGCCCCGTGCCCATCATCATTACCGACAAGTCCGGTCGTGCGGGCGTAGCGTACTGGATCAACAGCAACATCGAGCTCGACGAAAGCCGCCATGTGACCAAGAAGCATCCTGCGGTGGGCCAGATCTACAACGCAATCATGCAGGCCTACGAAGCCGGGCGCAACACCTCCTTCTCCAATAAGGAAATGTTGGCCCTTGTGCGTCAGTACATGCCCGAGCTCTTCGTTTCCGAGCTGCAGAAGCTCAAGCGGGTGGCGAGCCGCCTTGCTTCCGGCATCATGACGCGCCTTGCCGAGGCATGCCGTGCGAGCCTTTCTCAGGAGGAACGCAACCAGGCGCTGCAGAGCTTTGCCGATCATTATCCCTACATTCAGTTCATCACCCTTACCGACGCAAAGGGCAGGCTGCTCAAGGCCGTGGTGGCGGATGAGGCCAATACCGGCAAGTACGGGCACCTGCCCGATCCGGGCTACGACTATTCCGACCGCGGCTGGTTCAAGATGCCCATGCAGGACGGCGAGCTTCATGTGACAGACGTGTACCAGTCCCAGTACACCGGCGCGCTCATCCTTTCCGTTTCCCAGGCAGTGACGGATGAGAAGGATGAAATCGTGGGCGTTCTGTGCGGCGACATACAGCTTGAAGAGATACTCAAGCATACCGACGATCTGGAGGCGGAGGAAAAGAACAGCTCCGAGCAGATGTAGGTTTTTTTCTTTTCGGGGGGGCTTCGGCCCCCTCGTCGTATGCGCGCCCGCCGCGTCTCAGACGGGGCGCGGTGGATTTTTTCCGGCCTTCCCGCATCCATGTCAAACGGATATCTACCTGAGGATTTGCCATGCGGCCCATCACCACGTCGATCTTTTCTCTGTTCAAGGTCGGGCCAGGCCCGTCGAGCTCGCACACCATAGGCCCCATGACGGCGGGCCGCCTTTTTTCCACGGACTGCGCCGCGCTGCCCCGCGAAGTGCTGGCCCGTGCCGCGCGCATACGGGTGCGCCTTTTCGGTTCCCTGAGCGCCACGGGCGAGGGGCACGGTACCGATGCCGCCGTGCTCGCGGGTATTCTCGGCGTGCGGCCGGAAGACTGCCCGCAGGGGTTTCTGGCAAAGCTTTCCTCGGAGCCTTCCAAGGAGTACCGGGTGGAACTCGGCGTGGGGAGCGCCCTTGTTTCCCTCTCCGACATTGTGCACGACGCTATCGTGCACAAGTACTCCTACAGCAATACGCTCCTTGCGGAACTTCACGATGCGCAAGGAGCGGTACTTTTTGAAAAGGCTTACTATTCCGTGGGTGGGGGATTCGTCCAGTGGGACGGGTGGAAGGCTCCGGAACTGGGAGAGCCCGTTTATCCCTACGGCAACATGAAGGAGCTTCGGGATATTGTCCGCAGCCATGGCCTGAATATTTATGAAATCATGCTGGCCAATGAATCGGCCATTACCGGGGCCTCACGCACCTCCATCATCGACGGTCTGAACGATCTTTTAGACAGGATGGAGGAATCGGTGAAGCACGGGCTGGAGGGCAGCGGATATCTTGCCGGGCCGCTCAAGGTGGAGCGCAAGGCGCACATGCTGCGCGAACGGGCGCTGGCCCTTCAGGATTCTCCGGTCAAGTTCCTTGCCGGACTCAATGCCTACGCCTTCGCCGCTTCGGAAGAAAACGCCTCGGGCGGCGTTATCGTCACCGCGCCCACCTGCGGCTCTGCGGGCGTCATGCCCGCCCTGGTGTACGCCATGCGCCACGATATGTTCATAGGCGACCGCGCCATACGCGAGGGCTTTCTCGCAGCGGCCGCGGTGGGCTTCATCGCCAAGCACAACGCCAGCATCGCCGGCGCGGAAGTGGGCTGTCAGGGGGAAATAGGCGTGGCCTCCGCCATGGCCGCCGCCATGTTCACCGACGCCCAGGGCAATCCTTCCCGCTATGTGGAAAACGCCGCCGAGGTGGCCCTGGAGCATCACCTCGGCATCACCTGCGACCCCGTGGGCGGCTATGTGCAGATCCCCTGCATCGAGCGCAACGCCATGGGCGCGGTGAAGGCCTTCAACGCCTCCCTCATCAGTACGGGTACGCGACCGGAGGCGCACAGGGTTTCCCTGGATGCGGCCATTGCCGCCATGGCGGAAACCGGCAGGGAAATGAGCCATAAATTCAAGGAAACTTCCATGGGCGGCCTTGCCGTGAGCATGGTCACTTGCTGATGCGCAAGGCCTGCGCGGGATGCGTATCGTTTTCTCCTATTTTTGAGAAAGACTTTTTCTTTCGGGATCTAGGTAATATTTCGTTATGCGGTGCTGTCTTGTCAGCATGATATGAAAAAGATATAGTCGCGCAAAAGGAGCTTAGCATGTCTTTTTTTCGTCATATATGTTTTGCGCTTGTCTTTTTTTCCGGTGCGCTCATGGCGCCCGGGGGCGCTTATGCCGCCCCTGCGACCGTGCCTGCGGCCGATCCGGCCGCGCAGCTTGAGGCTCTTTTGCGCGAACATCCCGAGCTTATCCTGAACGTGCTGAAACAGCACAGCGAGGAAGTGCTTGATATTGTGCAGATGGGATCGGACAAGAGGCGGCGCGCCGTTTTGCGTGACCAGTGGGAGAAGGACATAACAGAGCCCAAGCAGGTGGCCCTCCAGGGCAGACCCGCAGGCGGCCCAGACAATGCGCCTGTGACCATCATAGCGTTTTCCGACTTCGTGTGCGCCTACTGCCATCAGGCCGCGTATACCGTGGGCAATCTCATGAAGCGCTATCCGGGCAAGATACGCCTTATTTTCAAGCAGGTGCCCAAAACGGAATCGGGGCGCATTGCCGGGGAATGGTTCATCGCCGCCTATCAGATGGACAAAGCCAAGGCTTGGAAAATGTACGCGCTGGTGTTCGACCGCCAGAAGCAGGTGGAGGAGAACGCTCTTGCGACGCTTCGTACCATTGCCGCGGAAGTGGGGTATGATGCGAAGGCTCTGGAAGCCTCGGTCAAGAGCAAGGCCAAGGAGCTGGACTCCATGCTCGCCGGCGATGCCGCCGATGCGAGTGCGTTGGGCTTTGTGGGGACGCCGTATTTTCTTGTGAACAACATGGTGCTTCGCGGCGCCCTGCCCATGGAAAATTTCGCAGACGCTGTGGAAATGGCTCTGGCGAATACGAATACGGCGGCTAAGTAGTCCCATGCACACTGCTTCCGACCCGAAAGCGCTGCGCGAACAGGCAGCGTGGGACAGGTGTACGGCCACTGTCGGTAATTTCGACGGCGTCCATCTCGGCCATCAGGAACTTCTCCGCCGCACGGTGGAGCACGCCCATGCAGCGGGCATGCCCGCCGTTGCCGTCACTTTCAATCCTCATCCGGCCACGGTGTTGTGCCCCCGCGCCCCCAAGGTGCTGTGCTCCACGGCCCAGCGCCTGGAATACATGGAACAGGCAGGCGTGGACGCCGTGCTGGTTATGCCTTTCAGTCGGGAACTGGCCTCGCGGAGCGCGGGCGATTTCTGCCGCGAGGTGCTTCTGGACGCCCTTTGCGTGCGCGACCTGTTCATCGGCTATGATTTTCGCATGGGCAGCGACCATGCCGGGGCGGATGAGCTGAGAGGCTTTTTTTCCCAGGTTACCCAGGTACAGGCCGTGCTGAAGGAAGGCGCCCCCGTGAGCTCCACACGCATCCGCAAGGCCCTTGCCGAAGGCAGGTTGGAAGAGGCGAACCGCCTTCTCGGCAGGCCTTTTTCCGTGCAGGGGGAAGTGGTGCATGGGGAAGGGCGGGGCGGCCCGCTGCTCGGCATCCCCACCGCCAATCTGGACGTGCCCCACACCCAGGCCATGACGGCCCCGGCTGTGTACGCCACATCGGCCCGTCTCCTGGGTGACGAAGGCGCTGGGGAATGGCAGATGTCCGTGACGAGCTTCTGCAGGAACCCCACTTTCGACGGTTCCTCGCTGACTCTGGAAACGCATATCATGGATTTTTCCGGGGATATTTACGGGCGCGGGCTTGAAGTGCGCTTTCTCGCCCTGCTTCGCAAGGATCGCCGTTTCGACGGGCTGGAAGCGCTTAAAGCGCAGCTTCACGCCGATATGGACGAGAGAAGGGGCCTGCCCCTGTAGGCCGGAAAAAAGGCTTGCCCGCAGACGGCTCTTCATGTAAAAGACAAAGACGTTCCACGGAAAGGTAGCGAAGAGGCCGTAACGCGCTCGACTCGAAATCGAGTTATCGGTGATGAGCCGGTACGTGGGTTCGAATCCCACCCTTTCCGCCAGAATAGATGCTGAGAAAGTCCCATAAGGTACATAAACCCTTGTGGGAC
>NZ_DYZA01000086.1 GCF_020741395.1 Mailhella massiliensis
GCAACGGGGAAGGTATCCGTACCTGAGCAATGAGAAAGCATGCGCGGCCCGGGGAACCCCTTCATACCCATCATCCCTGAGAGACTCCTTTGTTATTATATAATTATGCGATTGTATTACCATGTGATACAATTTTATTTTAATAATTTGATCCGTGCAGAAAAATAGGCAAGAACTAATTTATTTTCATAGAAATTTGTTGAAACAGAATCGCGTATCTGTCGGGATGTATTGATATGGGAAATACGAATTTCCTGTATTCTGCGTATCCTGTGGCGATGATTTTACCCAAACACCGCTCATTCATCAAAACCGGATGTAACGGCCCCCTCCTGTGTGCTGACGCCGTTTTGACCGTATGCCCGTCCCCCCCGTAGGGCTGGATAAAAATAAACAAACAATCAGAGTCCATTACGAAAATTCGTTCCGGTAGAGTAGTACAAGCATACGCTCCAGCGGCTTTTATGGAATCATCTTTCCATAAACAAAAAAGACCATGTAAAAACATGGCCTTGCTTATGATCATATGTAAAGTGGTACCCGGTGCGGGGCTCGAACCCGCAAGCCCTCGCGGGCGAGGGATTTTAAGTCCCTTGCGTATACCAGTTTCGCCACCCGGGCACGCCTCTTTCGTATCAGCACAGGCAAAAGAACTCAAGGAAAACCTTGGCCTTCCTTCCGGCTAAAACGCCCTTTACCGATGCTCCCGCCTCCTCTTGCCAAGAGCGGCGGGAGCTTCTATCCTGAAACCAAACTTCGGCCTTTCAGGAGCTGCCATGACTTTTTTCGATAAAGCGGTTCTGCATTTTTCCCGTCTCGGCCCGGCCGGCCTTTCCCCCTGGGCTCCCGGCACGGCGGGATCCTTCCTTGCCCTCATCATAGCCCCCTTCGTATATCTCCCCCTTTCCCTGCCGTGGCGCCTTGCGGTTCTGGCGTTCCTGTTCGTGGCTGGCGCTCTCGCATCCTCACGCGCGGAAATACTGCTGAACCGGCAGGATCCGGGCTGCGTGGTCATTGATGAGCTCGTGGGGCAGTGGATAGCCATGCTCGGCCTCAGCGCCTTCTCCTTGGACTCCACGGGAAAGGATATCATCTTTCTTCTGGTTCCCTTCTTTTTCTTCCGCCTTTTCGATATCCTGAAGCCCTGGCCCGTACACGCTTCGGAAAGCTGGCTGCCTGCGGGCTGGGGCATCATGATCGACGACGTTCTGGCAGGCATCTGGGCGCTTTTGTGCGTAAGCGTCGTCATGGCAATCATCAACCTTGTCTTCCCCGGTGTGCTTACCTTGTAATGTCATGAAATATCTTGCCATAGACTACGGGCTCAAGCGTGTGGGCATTGCCGTCTCCGATATGGACGGGAACTTCGCCTTCCCCCGCTGTACCCTGAAAAGGGAAACCAAAGCGACCTTCTTTGCCGCTCTTCTGGCTCTTCTGGACGAAGAGAAGGCGGAAGCTGTCGTAGTAGGGCTTCCCCTGCATACCGACGGTACGGAGTGCCTCACTACGGTGCAGGTGCGGCACTTCGTGGAATCGCTGAAACGCCGCACGGCTCTGCCTGTCTACTGGATGAATGAAGTCCTGAGCAGCGCGGCCGCAGAACATGAACTTTACGATTTCGGCATGGGATACAGGGATGTGAAAAAGGTGGTGGATCAACAGGCCGCCGTCCTCATTCTTGAAAGCTTCCTCAACCAGCCGGAAGAAAGGAGATTGCGGGCATGAGCCAGGAACACCCCTCCCCCACGCCTGAAGAGAAAGAAAACACGCAGCCTCAGCCGGAAACAGGGCAAGACTCGCAGCCTTCCCCTGTGAAAAAAAAAGGGCACATGCTGCGCAATATCTTTCTTCTCGTTTTCCTGCTCATGCTCTGTGCAGGCCTCTATGTGTGGCACGACGCCCGCTCCTTCCTCGATACCGCGCCGGAAACACCGGGCACAAGCCTCATTGTAGACATAGAGCCGGGCATGACTCTGGCTCAGGTGGCGGATATGCTGCAAAAGAAAGGCGTCGTCACAAATTCCCTCCGTTTCCAGCTTCTGACAATGTATAAGGAGAAAAGCCGCAGCCTTCAGGCCGGTCGCTTCCTGGTACATACCGGATGGCTGCCGGAAAAGGTGCTGGACATGCTGGTTTCCGGCAAGACCATGCTCTACCGCCTGACCATACGTGAAGGCCTGCCATGGTGGGATGTAGCCCGGCTGGTGGAGGAGGGTGGCTTCTGCAAGGCTTCGGACTTCACTTCCGTCATCCACGATCCGGAATTTCTCCGCCACTGGGGTATACCCTTCGATTCCGCCGAGGGTTTTCTCTTCCCGGAAACCTATCTGTTGCCGCGCCCGCGCGAAATGAACAGAGAGGCAGCCCGCGCCGTGGCCAACCGCCTGGTGGAAATGTTTTGGAAACGGGCGGACAGTCTCTGGCCGGATAAAAAGCGCCCCCCTTCTCAGGAACTCAAAAAACTGGTCATCCTCGCCTCCATTGTGGAAAAGGAAACCGGCCTCCCTGAAGAACGCGCCCGCGTAGCGGGCGTATACGTCAACCGCCTGAAACGCGATATGCTCCTTCAGGCCGATCCCACCGTCATCTACGGACTGGGGCGGGCCTTTGAAGGACCGCTTTTAAAAAAACACCTGGAAAACGAACACAACCGCTATAATACCTATCAGAACCCGGGGCTCCCCCCCGGCCCCATCTGCTCCTTCGGGACTTCGGCGCTCAAGGCCGCCATCAACCCCGAAAAGCATGAGTACCTCTATTTCGTAGCCACGGGGCGCGACAGGGGGCATACCTTTTCCAAAACCCTAGCCGAACATAACCGCGCCGTACGCGAGTACCGGGCAGCCCTGAGGCGTAACAAAAAATAACACACAGGCGCATGTTCCGGCAGCCTGGTCCAGCCTCGAAGTCAAAGGAAAAGCGGCCCCGGCCGCTCCCGATCAGACCTCAATATATTTTCCACAAAAACACGGCCACAAGATGAAACTTTTCTTCCACCTTGCTTACACCGTAGCCTGCCTTTTCATGGTCGGACTTTGCCTAATCGTGTTGAAAGCCTTGGGCTTCTTTACTCTGTAAGGCTCCGGGTACAGGGCAGATCCGCACGCCCTGCCTTCTTTGACTCCAGCAAGTCTCTTGATCACAAGACGGAAACATAAGGGCGGATTCTTCCGAATCCGCCCTTATATTTCCCCTTTTCACAGTCCTTTCTATTGTCCCATGCCTGCCATGAAGGCGGGAATTTGAGAAACCAGCGCAAATTCCAGAATATACAGGGGGAGAAGCGCCAGCACCGTACGCACCCAGGAGAGACGCAGAGCAAACTTGCAGCCGATAAAAGATGCGGCTGCGAACCAGACGGAGGCGATGAAGCTCCCCACCATGGGCACGATACACAATACCAGCGGAGCTGCACTGTAGCACACCACGCGCAGCGTAGTGGCAAAATCAGCCCTGTCGGGCTGCACCATGCGGATCATGAGATGATAAAGCCCGGCCAGTATCACGGCCTGGAAAATGGAAAAGAACGGCGTGATCAAAAGCATGAGCGGCAGGTTCATACTCTGCATAAGAGTTTCCGCCATGGCCAGCACCTGCGGATCCGTGGCCGTGGTAGTCAGCTCCTTGAGGAACTTCATGGACCACAAGCGGGAGGCAAGCATCTGAAAAAGGCTCAAAAGCACAAAAAAGAGTATGGGACGAATGACGGAAAAGTTGCAACGCACATGGCGGAAGAAATCCGGCGCATGGAAGAGCACTCCGAGAAGCGTGCGCGAAAAGCTGCCCCAGAAACCGTAATATTCCGGGCTTTCCCAAGGAGCGCCGTCGGGGCGGCCGTCACTTCGGGAAGAAGATTCCTCCCGCCCCTCGTCATACTCGCGCACATGTTCCCGTATGCTCTGCCAGTGCTCCCAGAACCCGGAAGGCCTGTGAGGGGCCTTTTTTTCCTCGGGCTCATCCTCCTTGCGTTCGACAGGCTCCTTTTTGCCGAACTCGGGAATCTGAGCGCCGGGGGGAAGGGGATCGTCCCCTTCCTGCTCCGTGGAAAGATGCGGTACCGGGGCCTGCGGCTCCTTCACAGAGGCATCTTCATGCGCGGGGACGGCGGGAGCCCCCTCACGGGAGGAAACGGCGCTTTCCACGGCCTGAGCCTCGGGCGGCATCTCTTCCTCCGGCAGCGAGAAATGGAATACGCTGGAACAGCGCGGGCAGGTCACTTTATATTTCTTGCCGGGCCGGATGGAGGCCGTGGGCACGTCGCGACGGAAACGGCAGGAAGGACATTCAATAATCATGGCAACCTCACAGCATCTTCACTTTTTCCACTATAGGCCTGCCGCCGGGCAAGGGCAAGGCGCAACGCGCCTCTTTCCTCAGGGAAGCATCATCTCCTCATCCATCATGCCGAGGGAACGCAGATGCAGGTAGATCCGCGCCGCAGCCATGGCGTCGGAAGCGGCGTTATGATGGTTGAGCTCCAGCCCGAGATAGGCGCAAACATCGTTCAGCCGGTGATGAGGCAGGCGAAGCATCCGGCGCGATCCCTTCACCGTGCAGACAAAGGGCACGGAAGGGGGGCAGAGGCCGAAGGCCCGGCAGCATCCGTAGAGCACCCGCCGGTCGAAGCTCGCGTTATGCGCCACCAGAAGCCCGGCGTCCCGCAGGAAGGTCGAGATTTCCGGCCACAGCTCGACAAAGCTTCTCTCGCCTTTCAGCATGTCCCAGGTCAGCCCGTGTATTTCGGTAAAATACACGCGGGGGCGGGGCGGCCGTATGAGGCGGTACCAAGTGTCCGCCACCTGCCCGCCCTCCATGCGCACCATGCCGAGAGCGCAGGCGCTGTCGGCATACTTGTCGGCTGTTTCAAAATCCAGGGCCACCACTGCCGCCATATCACGCGCTCCTGCCGCGCAGCACTCTCTTGTCGCCCACGCGCATGGTGAGCTGCTCCTTGTCGAAGTGTTCAAGCAGGGCAATGCCGTTTTTGCGCGATATGCCCGAAAGGTCGCGGAAATCCCCCGGCGTTATTTCGCTGTGGGCGAGAAGGAAATCCCGCACTTTCTGCCGAAGCTCCTCCATGACGGAAGAGAGGTAGTAAAGGTCTTCCTTGATTTTCACGAGCGCGCCCTCTGCAACAAGCAGCTTGAAAATAGGCTGCGCCTGCCTTGCGCTGATGCCGAGTTCCGCGAAGAGCTCGGTATGGTTGGGCGGCATGAGAGGCGTGGCAAGATGCGCCTTGAAAAGGGTTTCCTTCAAAGCCTGCTGGTCGTCCGCCAGGGAAACTTTGTGCCCCGGCAGACGCAGAAGCTCGCCCTCGGCAATGAGTTTGCCCGAACGAAGGAGCCTCTCCAGCACATAATGCGCAAGCTTGGGCGGAACGCCCGCTCCCATGCCCGCGAGTATGACGCCCTTGGCCATGCCCTGCTGCAGCGGGTTCTTTGTATGGAAAACCTGTGTGGCGGCAAGGGCGCGCTCCATAAGCTTGTCCAGCCATACGGGGGAAATCCAGCACCTGGCATCCTTGTCCCAGCAGAAAGCCCCGCCCTTGCCCGACATGGCCTGAATCTGTTTCTCAAGCGCCTTTCCGCCGAGGTCGGTGAGGATAGAAAGATCGGAAAGCGTGGCCCCGAAGCGCCCGGCAAGCTCCAGCTGCACGGATATGCGCGTTTCCGCGTCGGCCTCGGGCAGGGAAAGCAGCCTCTCCCGCATGGCTTCACTTATGTGGCTGCGGCGCGGGGCCGTGTCCAGAGGATAGAGGATGGAGCCGCCCGCCACGGTACGCAGGGGCGAAAAGGCCCGCACGATGCAGCGGTCGGCGAAGACGCCGGCCACGGGTTCGGAAAAATGCGCTTCCGCCAGGGCCGTATCCCCGGGTTCCAGGCGGTCGCGGTCGTAAAAATACAGGCGGGCCGCAAGTTCCCGCGCACTGTGATGGAAATGGATCTCGCCCCTGTGACGAAGCCCGCGCGGGGAAGATTTTAGACAGGTGAGCTCCACGATCCAGCGCCGGGAATTCTTCATGGCCCCCACATGGGTGACCACGTCGCCGCGGCTTATGTCTTCCACAGAAAGGCCGTGCAGGTTCAGGGAAATGCGGTGCCCGGCCTCGGCCCTTTCCTGCCCCTCGCCGTGGCTCTGTATGCTGCGGATGTGGGAACGCCTGCCGCTCGGCAGAAGCTCCACCTCATCCCCGCAGGAGGCGGAACCGGAAACAAGAGTACCCGTAACGACGGTACCATGCCCTTTGAGGGAGAACACACGGTCCACCGGGAGCCGAAACAGGTCGGAACGACGGCGGGGCTGACGGCGGCTCTGCTCGGCCATGGCGGCGCGAAGCGCGTCAAGCCCCTCCCCGGACACGGAAGAGACGGGGAAAATGGGCGCGCCTTCCAGAAAGGTACCCCGTAAAAAGTCCCGCACGTCCTCGGTGGCAAGCTCCAGCATCTCGGCATCCACCATGTCGATT
Source organism: Mailhella massiliensis (assembly GCF_020741395.1). Taxonomy (GTDB): domain Bacteria; phylum Desulfobacterota; class Desulfovibrionia; order Desulfovibrionales; family Desulfovibrionaceae; genus Mailhella; species Mailhella massiliensis_A. Next base: position 6,467 of record NZ_DYZA01000086.1, read on the forward strand.
TTGGTCAGCGCCACAATGCCGTGCCGCACGCCTAAAAGCGTGCATATTTCCAGGTGCTCGCGCGTCTGCGGCATGACGCCCTCATCGGCGGAAATGACGAGCAGCACGAAGTCGATGCCGGAGGCCCCGGCCACCATGGTGCGCACGAAACGCTCATGGCCGGGCATGTCTACAATGCCCATGCGTTCGCCGCCCGGAAGGTCGACATAGGCAAAGCCCAGTTCAATGGTGATACCGCGGCGCTTTTCTTCGCCGAGGCGGTCGCAATCTATACCCGTAAGCGCCCTGATAAGCGAGGTCTTGCCGTGGTCGATGTGCCCGGCGGTTCCCATGATGACAGACATGACGGCTCCTGAAAAACATTCCTGGGAAAGGCATACGATACCCGCCCCCGCCCTCAAGAGCAAGAGGCAAGAGCATGTGAAGCGGACATGGGCGGCGCTTTACCCAAGTTAAACTTGACTTGCGGAGGAAAGTTGCGTAACGGTTCTTAGTTCCAAGTCATAAGAACAGGAAAGACGATGTTTGAAAGCCTGACAGACCGACTCTCCGGCGTATTCCGCAATCTCAGCGGCCGCGCCCAGCTCACGGAATCCAACATCCAGGACGCTCTGCGTGAAGTACGCCTCGCGCTTCTTGAAGCCGACGTGAACTTCAAGATCGTCAAGGAGTTCGTGGATCGCGTGCGCGAGGCCGCGCTCGGCGTGCAGGTCATGAAGGGCGTCACTCCTGCGCAGCAGGTCATACAGGTGGTGCACGACGAGCTCGTCAAGCTGCTCGGCGGTGAAGACACCGGCTTGAAACTTCAGGGCGCGCAGCCTGCGATCATCCTCATGACCGGCCTTCAGGGCTCGGGTAAAACCACGTCTTCGGGCAAGCTGGCCCTGCTTCTGCGCAAGCAGAAAATGCGTCCCTACCTCGTCCCCGCCGACGTGTACCGCCCCGCCGCTATCGACCAGCTCCGCACGCTGGCAAAGCAGCTCGACATTCCCTGCTTCGATTCCACCGTGGACATGAACCCCGTGGATATCGCCCGCGCGGCAGTGGAAGATGCAAAGGCCCGGCAGTGCACCGTAGTCATTATCGACACGGCCGGCCGCCTCCATGTGGACGAGCCCCTGATGCAGGAGCTTGTCTCCATCAAGGGGGCCGTGCATCCGCAGGAAATCCTGTTCGTGGCCGACGCCATGACCGGTCAGGACGCCGTTACCGTGGCCGAGTCGTTCAACGACCATCTCGGCATCACGGGTGTGGTCCTCACCAAGATGGACGGCGACGCCAGAGGCGGCGCTGCTCTCTCCATCAAATCCGTCACGGGCGCACCGGTAAAATTTGTCGGTATGGGTGAAAAGCTTTCCGAAATGGAAGTCTTCCATCCCGACCGCGTTGCGGGCCGCATCCTCGGCATGGGCGACGTGCTCACCCTGCTTGAGAAGGCGCAGAGCGAAATGGAAGCCGAAGAGGCCGAAGCCCTCGCCAGAAAGATGCAGAAGGCCAAATTCGACCTGGAGGACTTCCGTACCCAGATGCGCCACATGCGCAAGCTCGGTTCCCTGGAATCCCTTATGAAGATGATCCCCGGCCTCGGCGGCCTCGCCGGCAAGCTCGGGGACATGAGCGGGCATGAAAAGGAGCTGAACAAGACGGAAGCTATCCTGAACTCCATGACCAGTCAGGAGCGCCGCAACCCCGATATCATCAACGGCAGCCGCAGAGCCCGCATTGCGAAGGGTTCCGGCACGCAGGTGCAGGATGTGAACATGCTCCTGCGCCAGTTTGAGCAGATGAAAAAAATGATGCAGTCCATGATGCAGCCCGGCAGGCGCACGCCCCGTATTCCCCAGGGCATGATGAACCGCCTGGGCGGCATGGGCGGCATGCCGGGCTTGGGTGGTCTGCCCGGCATGGGCGGACTGCCTGGAATGGGCGGCATGCCGGGCCTTCCCGGCGGCGTGCCCGGAATACCTGGCAGCGGGAAATCCGCTACCAAGAAGAAACGCGACAAGCAGAAACGCAAAAACAAAAAAAGGTAGCCCCGCTGCCTATCCCTATCAGGAGTGAGATATGTCCGTTAAAGTGAGAATGACCCGCTCTGGTTCCAAGAAGCGCCCCTTCTACCGCATCGTGGCCATCAACAGCGACAGCCGCCGCGACGGCCGCCCGCTGGAATTTCTGGGCTACTACAACCCCAACACCAACCCCGGTACCCTGAGCATCGACAACGACAAGCTCCAGGCCTGGGTCGGCAAGGGCGCCGAACTGTCCGACACCGTGCGTACCCTCCTCAAGAAGCTGGGCAAGTAAGGTCTTTCCGGCAAAGGCTCGATCCCGTCTCCCGCTTCGGCGGCGGACGGGTTTTCGAGTTTAAACACCGGACTGCCGCCCTGCATGCGCAGGAGGTACTTCTCGCCGCCGTGGCGAAGGAAAAGTCCGGCAGGGAGTTTCCATGCCGCAGACCGGGGCCTGCCGGGGAGTACGCCCCGCATCCGGCATAAAAGCACCCCCGCGGCCAGGAACGCTTTCCCTCAGTATCCGCGCGGAGGCAGAAAGCGGCCCGCATATCCGGGCGCTTCCGCGGTCTGCGGGCCTCGCCACGCCGGAGGCCGGCAAGGCGGACTCCCGGGCGCATACGTTTCCCCGTTCTTTTTCACGGGCGCGCGTCAAACCGTGCTTTGTGCGCCCTCTTCAACCATTGACCTGTCAGAAGGGATGAGGTTCGAAACAGGGAAGCCGGCCGATGCCGAGCCGCGCTTCTCTTCCCCGCAAGACCTCCTCTCCCCCAGGGAGGAGCATCATGTTCAGGCATTTCAGCCGGCAGGAGGCGCGCAATCTCGCCCTCCTCGCCGTTCCCGTTTTTCTCGGCCAGATAGCGCAGATAGCCATGTCCTTTGTCGACACCGTCGTGGCCGGACGCTCCAGCTCCGTGGACATGGCCGCCGTGGCCGTGGCAACCTCGTTCTGGATTCCCGGCATCATGTTCGGGCAGGGGCTCATCATGGCCATCACGCCGCTTGTGGCGCAGGCCCTCGGCGCGGGCAACAGAATGAAGAGCAGGCATTTTCTGCGTCAGGGCCTGTGGCTGGCCCTCGCCATATCCGCCCTGCTCATGGGCATCTTCTTCACCATAAGCTCTACCATCACCTTCTGGGGCAGGATGGACCCTCTGCTGGCGAAAAAGACCTCGGAATACCTCTTCGCCGTACTCTTCGGCGTGCCCGCGCTCATGCTCTTTGTCGTGCAGCGCTGTTTTCTGGAAGGGCACGGCAGGACGCGCCCCGCCATGGTGGCGGGTTTCGTGGGGCTGGCGCTCAACGTGCCGCTCAACATCATCTTCGTGTTCGGCAAGTTCGGCCTGCCCGCCATGGGCGCCGCAGGCTGCGGCCTGGCCACGGCCATTCTCTTCTGGTTCATGGCCGCGTCCATGATGTTCTTCGTGCGGCATACCGACAGGGCGGCCCTTGCCGTGGAAAAGCCCTCCCCCGCCATTTTGAGGCGCATGGTGCGCATCGGCCTTCCGGGGGCCTTTGCCATGCTCAACGAAACGGCAGCCTTCGCGCTCATCGCCCTCATCATCTCGCCTCTCGGCGTCACCTCCGTGGCCGGGCATCAGATAGCCATCAATGTAAGCGCCTTCGTATGGATGTGCCCTTTTTCCATAGGTGCGGCCTCTACTATCCGCATAGGCACACTGCTCGGCGCGGGCGACATTGCCGGGGCCAGACGCGTTCGGCTCACCGCGCTCACCATCACCATTGCCATGGCCTGCGTGCTGGCTGTGCTCATTTATCTGATCCGGTACCCCGTCGCCGCCCTGTATAACGACGATGCCGCCGTCATTCAAATGGCCAGCCTGCTCCTCATCTGCGAAGTGTTCTATCAGTTCCCCGACGGCGTGCAGACCAACACGCTCTGCGCCCTGCGCGGCTGGAACGACACGCAGGCCATTTTCTGCATATCCTTCATCGCCTACTGGATCATAAGCCTGCCCCTTGGCTGGGTACTGTGTATGACCGACATTCTCACGTCAGAGCCCCTGGGAGTGCTGGGCTTCTGGATAGCGCTCATTTTCGGCCTCAGTGCGGCAGGGCTCCTCTACCTCATACGCATCCATAAACTGGAACACCTTTCCGTGGAAGGAATGAAAAAGAAAATAGGGCGATAGCCGCTCCTGCAACGGGTTCGGGCGGCCTCGCATGCCCGTCTTCGCGCCGGCGTTTCCCCCGCCGGCGCTTTTTTCAGCAAAGACGGCATATTCCCGGACAGAAGCGCTCGAACGATACCCGGAGGGACCCTCACGCCATAGAGAGCAGACAACTATATTGACATAATACATCGTACGGCACTACGATGAGCGCCACAACAAACAAAGGAGGCGAGCATGAGAAGCGATATCATCAAAAAAGGGATATCCGCCGCTCCGCAGAGAGCGCTGCTCTATGCCCTGGGAATAACGGAAAAGGATCTGGAGCACCCGTTCATCGGCATCGTCAGTTCCCGCAACGACATTGTTCCCGGGCACATGCATCTTGATACGATCACGGAAGCGGTAAAGCAGGGCGTGGCGCAGGCCGGCGGCATCCCCTTTGTTTTTCCCGCCATTGCCGTCTGTGACGGTATTGCCATGGGGCATGACGGCATGAAGTTTTCCCTGGTGACGCGGGAGCTCATTGCCGATTCCACGGAAGCCATGGCCACGGCGCATCCTTTTGACGGGCTGATATTCATCCCCAACTGCGATAAGAATGTTCCCGGCTTACTGATGGCGGCGGCACGGCTCAACCTTCCCTCTCTCTTCATCAGCGGCGGCCCCATGCTCGCGGGAGAGGAGGAAGGGAGGAAAATAAGCTACTCCGATATCTCCGAAGCGGTAAGCGCCTGTAAGAGCGGCAGGATGCAGGCCGACGCCCTTTCCGCCCGCGAAAAGGCCGCCTGCCCGACCTGCGGCTGCTGCTCCGGCATGTTTACCGCCAACACCATGAACTGCCTCACCGAGGTTCTGGGCATGGCCCTGAGCGGCAACGGCACGACTCCCGCCGTCTATGCGCAAAGGCTCCGCCTGGCGAAAGAAGCCGGCAGGCGTATCATGGAACTGGTCAGACGTAACGTCAGGCCGAGGGATATCATGACCAGGCAGGCTTTTCTCAATGCGCTGACGGTGGACATGGCCCTGGGCGGCTCAACCAACACGCTGCTTCATCTTCCCGCAGTGGCGCATGAGTGCGGCCTGGCCCTGGATCTGGAAACTGCGAACGGGATATCGGAAACAACGCCGACGCTCTGCCGTCTCGCCCCCTCAGGGCGCCACTATATGGAAGACCTGCACAGGGCGGGCGGCATACCGGCCGTCATGCACGAACTCGCCCGGGCCGGCCTCTTGCATACGGACTCTGCGACATGCAGCGGAAAGACTATCGGCGAACTCGCGGCGGAAGGCGAAGTCAAAGACCATGATATCATCAGGAGTATCGACAATCCCTACAGCGCGACGGGAGGAATAGCCGTCCTCAAAGGGAATCTCGCGCCGGAAGGATGCGTCGTCAAGCGTGCCGCCGTCGCGGCAAACATGATGCAGCACAGAGGACGGGCCCGGGTATTCAACGGCGAAGAGGCCGCCCTTGCCGCCATATACGCGGGGGATATCCATGCCGGCGAAGTCGTCGTCATCCGCTATGAAGGGCCGAAGGGCGGGCCCGGTATGCGGGAAATGCTCAATCCCACATCAGCCCTCATGGGAAGCGGCCTGGGAGACAGCGTCGCACTTATCACCGACGGCAGGTTTTCCGGCGCAACCCGCGGGGCGGCCATTGGGCATGTCTCGCCGGAAGCGGCAGCGGGAGGGAACATCGCTCTGGTGGAGGAAGGAGACCTCATCGAAATAGATATTCCCGGGCACAGGATAGAGGTCCTGGTCTCCCGGGAAGAGTGGGAAAGGCGTAGGGAGCAGTCCGCACCGTTTGCGCCGAAAGTCACGCAGGGATACCTGGCACGATATGCAAAACTGGTGTCCTCAGGCTGCCGCGGAGCCGTACTGGAATGAGGTTTGCAGACAGGCGGCCTCATCTGCAACGCCATGCTATCTTCCCATGGCGCTCCGCCCGGGATGCGAGAAAACATGGAGAGCGCCCGCGTGTACCGCGACGCTTTCCCGATGCCGTAATGTTTTTCCTTTGACTTCCCGTCCATAAAACACGCACAACTTCCGGCAAAGCCGTACGGCCCCTTTCGGACCGCGCGGCTTTCTCTTTTCCCCGGCAACGACACGACATGACACGGATGGGCATTGCCGTGGATGCGGCATAATAGCGCCTGAACAAATCATGCGGAAAGCGCTGCGGCTTGACAGTAAAAGAGCTCTCTTTTATTGTTATAAACTACATAATTAGTTCTTTGCTGCCATAAAATTCAGACAGTTGCGAACGACGCGCCTTCGCCGAGGCGACAGCCTGCATGTGCAGGCCGGATTCCCTGTTTTCATACCGGAGAAAGGTGCCATGGAAGAAAAAAGACTTTCCGATACTGTCGCCGATGCCATTTTCTCCATGATTACCATAGAGAAAAGGTTTGCCGCGGGAGACAAGCTGCCGAATGAAAATGATTTGTCTGAAGAGCTCGGCGTCAGTAGAACCACATTGAGAGAAGCCGTCAGGATTCTGGCGGCCGGCAATATTGTGGAAATCCGGAGAGGAAAAGGCACCTTTGTCAGAGAGGATTTTGCCGCGCATCCGATGGCGGAGCTTTCGCCCCTGGCTTCCGCAAAAGTCAACGCCGATGATCTGTATGAAATGCGGCTGATTTTTGAGCCCGAAGCGGCATACTATGCCACCTTGCGCGCAACGGAGAGCGAACTGCAGCGTATTATGGCCCTTGGCGAAAACATCGAACAACTCATACGGGCACATAAGGACAGAACGCTTGAAGAGCAGGCTTTTCACCGTTCCATTGCAAAAGCCACGCACAATGCCTTCATGAATGAACTCATGCCCGTCATTCAGGAGGCAATCAATAAGGGCGTGACGCTCTCGGCAAAGAAAGACCTTGTTGAGGAAGACACGATTTCCGATCACAGGATGCTGATGAACTTTATGAAAAACAGAAACGCGGAAGGCGCGCGTAATGCAATGCGTATCCATATTCTGCACGCCATAGAACAGCTTGGACTGAAGAAAGACTCTTCACCGGCGTAACCGACTACTCCCCATCGGTAAAACGCAGGCCATGCAAAAGCAACGGCCGGCACACTGTTGCGGAAAAACGACGCTGGAAAAACATTGCCCGCCCCATGCATCCACTCTCCTTCCGCGGATCTTCCTCCGCGCCGTTTTCGCCAGGCACGAAAAGAGCGCTCCAGGTGCTGCCGCCGCCAACGGCCAGTCCGTGATCTGCGGCTGCAACTACCGCCTTTTCCAAGACAACATACCCCGCCATGCCCTGCTTTCTGCCGAACAGCTGAAATAAAGAAATGGAGGATTGGTTACCTGTTCTGTTCTCACACGGCGAAAACGCATCCTTTTTTCCCTTATTTCAGGGATTCCCTCCGCTTCCGCCTCCGCACTACTTTTTCCATGAAATGACGTGCCTAAAAAAACAGGCTGCCCGCATGTACGCGGGCAGCCTGTTCCATAACCCCTTTCGGGCAGAGTTACTTGATAGCATCCTTGAGCGCCTTACCGGGAAGGAACTTCACAACGGAGCAGGCGGGGATTTCAATCTTCTCATTGGTGCGAGGGTTACGCCCGGTACGCGGCGCGCGCTTGACAACCTTGAAGCTGCCAAAGCCCATCAAGGTGATGGAATCGCCGGAAGCGAGGCACTCGGAGATGGCGGAAATCACAGCGTCCAGCGCTGCTTCCGATTTTACTTTCGTCTCAAGGCCGCTCTTGGCGTAGATCTTCTCGACCAGTTCAGCTTTCGTCATGGTTTCACTCTCCCAAGAATTTTTTGACTCTTTCACTGAGTCACTTTTCAGTAGAATGAGAATCCCCGCATGTCAAGCTTAGCTCTGCTAACCTGAGAAGATTTTTATGAAAAAGCCTTTCGACTCATCCCTTCTCCATCATGCCCCAAAGCCGAAAACACAAGCGCCGCAAGCCTTGGGAAACTACTTGCCGCCTTCCCGACGGGCCTTAGTATTCACCCATGTCAGTTCGTGCTTGTTGCACGAAAGATGCACGACTCGCGAACCGGGAATGTCGCGGAAGGCCTGCACCACAGCATGATCGGTCGCTCCCTGGAGCTTGATGGTGCACACGAAATTCCCTGCGGCCCCGGCTTCCAGCCATTGTTTCACCGTGCCGAGAAGCCTCTCCGGGTAACAGGCCATGTCGGAAAAAAGCCAGTCCACATAGCCTGCCGTCTGCGGCTCCAGACCGAAGCCGCTGCCCAGACAATGATCCACGCCCTTCATGGCCGCCACGCGCTTTTCTATGGGCGACTTGTCGATGCTGAACACCTTCGCGCCCAAGCTTGCGAGAACCCACGTCCAGCCTCCGGGCGCAGAGCCCAGATCCACACAGAGCTCGCCCGCCTGCGGAAAGCAGTCAAAAAGCGTGAAGGTCTCCCACAGCTTGAGATAGGCACGGCTCGGCGGGTTCACGCGGTCTTCCTCAAAGCGCACTTCTCCGTCGGGAAAGGCAGAAGAACACTTTGCGGAAACAAGCAGCGTGTCGTGATCCCACAGCGTCCACGCTCCCAGAGGAGAGGACGGGGCCTTCTGCCCGAATACGAGCGGCCTTGCCTTCACCGGAGGAAGCTGCGCCTCGATGAGTGCGGCGCGACGGTGGAAGTCCACGGGGTGCAGCTTCCAGTTCCTCTGTATGGATTTGAGCACGCGCACGGCCTCGCCCACAGAGGCAATAGGCTGGAAAAAAGGCTCAAGCCAGATGTTCTGCGCCCATGCGGAAGGAAACAGGCCTTCGGCAAGCACAAGATTGCCCTTCACCTCGACAACGTGCACATGGTGAAGGGCAAGTTCTTCCAGAAGATCCTGCTCGAAGCCCTTCGCCGCCACATACGCGATGAGCGGCTTACTTGACATTGGGGAACAGCTCCGCGGCCATTTCGCGCAGCTTGTATTTCTGCACCTTGCCGTTGGCCGTTTTGGGGAACTCCTCCACCACGGCAACATAGCGCGGAATTTTGTGCCAGGCTACGCGCCCGCGGCAGAAGTCGCGCACATCCTCCGGCCTTACACTGCATCCTTCACAGGGGATAAGGAAGGCCGCCACATCCTCGCCGTAGCGGCGGGAGGGAATACCGAGCACCTGCACGTCGCGAACGGACTCCATTTCCAGCAGAAATTCCTCGATTTCGCGAGGGTAGATATTTTCGCCGCCGCGCACGATCATATCCTTAATGCGGCCTGTGATGCGAAGGTAACCCTCCTCGTCCATCACGCCGAGATCGCCGGTATGCAGCCAGCCGTTCTTGTCGATAGTTTCCGCCGTGGCTTCGGGCATATTGAAATAGCCCTTCATCACATTGTAGCCCCGGCAGCAGATTTCCCCCTGTGTGCCGCCGGGCACGGGCTTCTTCGTTACCGGATCGCGCAATTCCACTTCTATACCGCCCAGGACTCTCCCTACGGAGCGACAACGGTGATCGTCGCTTTCCGTGATGCCCGTCATGGTAATGACGGGGGAGCACTCGGTAAGGCCGTAGGGGATGACCACGGCCTTCAGGTTCATGGCTTCCATGACCTGCCGGATGAGCGGTTCCGGGCATACCGAGCCGCTCATGAGTCCGAAGCGCAGGCTCGAAAAATCGTACTGGCTGAAGCGGCGGTGGCCAAGCATGGAGATATAGGTGGACGGCACGCCGTACACACCGGTGCATTTTTCATCCTGAATGGCTGCCATGACCCTTTCAGGAGAAAAGGTCTCCGTAATGACCATAGTGGAACCGTGGCTCACACAGGCCAGGACGCCCACCACACAGCCCAGACAGTGGAAAAGCGGCAAGGGAATGATGACACGATCCTCTTCCGTGAGCTCTTCGCGCTCGCCCACGCACCAACCGTTGTTGCCTATGCCCACGTGGGTGAGCATAACGCCCTTGGGAAAACCGGTGGTTCCGGAAGTGTACTGCATATTCACCACATCGTAGGGCTTCACCCCCGCCTTGCGGGCCTCGTATTCCTCATCGGAGATTTCTTCGGCCCGGTTCAGGATCGCAGAAAGAGGCAGGACGCCCGGATGCGGAATATCCTTCAGGCTCATGACGCGGCGCAGATAGGGGAACTTTTCGCAGTGCAGCTCTCCCTCGTGCTGATCCTTGAGATTGGGAATGACCCGGTACAGGGCCGACACATAGTCGTAATCAAGAAATCCGTCGATGCAGAAGAAATTTTCACATTCGGACTGACGGATAAGATATTCAAGCTCACTGTCGCGGTAATTGGTGTTCACCGCCAGAAGCGTGGCCCCGATGCGGGAGGCCGCGAACATGAGCGACACCCAGTTCGGCACATTGGTGGCCCAGAGGGCTATTTTCTCGCCGGGCTTGACGCCCAGCGCCATCAGGCCCCGTCCCAGCCTGTCCACAGTATCGGCAAACTCGCTCCAGGTCTGCCGGTAATCGTGCCCTACATACACAAGGGCCTCACGATCAGGAAAACGCCTGACGGTTTCGTCCAGCATTTGGCCGAGAGTGCGTTCCTGCAACATAAATTCTGACATATTCCGTTCCTTTACACGCGGAAATTCCGGGACCGCAGGCCGGACGGCCGGACAGCCTCCGCCATAGGAGCAAACTTCGATAGGGAAGTTCCCCGGCGGAATCCGCCGCTCCGTTTTTTGCGGAGTATCCTCTCCCGGCGGATTCCAGAGCCATGATCCTATGTTATTGCCGACTCATTCTCAAGGGAAAAAGCGGCCCCGCCCCTGCCGGGAAGGGCCGGAGCTTTCCTTTAGCGGCAACGGGGGCTATACTTCCGGCCGGAGGAAGCATGAAGGCAAGGCACATATATATTCTCACCGGACAGGTTCAAGGAGTGGGTTTTCGGCCTTTCATCTACAGGGAAGCCGTGAAGCTTCACCTCACGGGCTTTGTGGGCAACACTCCCGAAGGAGTGCGCATCGAGGTGCAGGGGGATGAGGAGCCGCTTGCCGCCTTCGCGCGATTTCCCGAGCATCTGCCGCCCCTTGCGCGTATCGCATCCCTCTCGCGGAGCGAGGCAGCACCCCTGCCGGACGAAGAAGCCTTCCATATTGAACAAAGCTCGGGCGGAGGACACCGGGGCCACAGCGTACTGGTCAGCCCCGACGTGGCCCCCTGCGAAGAATGTCTTGCCGACATGGCAACCCCGGGAAACCGCCGCTTCGGCTACGCCTTCACCAACTGCACGAACTGCGGGCCGCGCTACACCATCACGCGCTCCATCCCCTACGACAGGCCGGCAACCAGCATGGCCTGCTTCCCCCTGTGCGCGCCCTGCGCTGAAGAATACCACAACCCTCTCGACCGGCGCTTCCACGCCCAGCCCAACGCCTGTCCGGACTGCGGCCCTATGCTCTGGCTGGAGACGGCGGACAACTCCCCGGCCGCTCCATGGCCGGAACACACCCCCTTCCCCATGCACGCAGAAAGAAAGGAACGCTACGGCCTTACCGGAAACGCGTGCATGGGCAATGCCGCCATACCGGCCCTCCTTATCGCGCTGAAAGAGGGACGTATCGCCGCCATACGGGGCCTCGGGGGATTCCACCTCGCCTGCGATGCGCAGAACGCTCAGGCCGTCGCCGAACTCCGCCGCCGTAAGGCAAGGCCGCACAAGGCCCTTGCCGTCATGGTGGCGGATGAGGAAAGTGCCTCCCGTTTCGCCCGCATAAGCGAAGACGCGCGCGTACTGCTCACCTCCCCCGCGCGCCCCATCGTCATCTGCCCGCGCAAAAAGGCCTCCTCCGAAGAAAAAAATGCCGGACTTCTGCCCGACATTCTCGCGCCAGATACCGCAAGCATCGGCCTCATGTTGCCTTCCACACCGCTCCATTACCTTCTCTTCCATCCTGAATGGGCAGGAGGAAAAAAGGAAGACGTCCCGCAAGCCCTGGTCATGACTTCGGGCAACCCGCACGGCGCGCCGATATGCCTCGGCAACCGAGAGGCAAAAAAGCGCCTCGGCTCCATGGCCGACCTTTTTCTTTTTCACGACCGGGATATCCTTGTGCGCGTGGATGATTCCGTGGTGTTTCCCGCCGAAGAACAGCCGGGAGGACACGGCCTTTCTCCCGTTCCGGAACTCATGGTGCGAAGAGCACGGGGCTTTGTCCCCTCCCCGCAGAAACTTCCTCCGAGAGCCTCCCGCAGGGCAAAGGACTGCGTATTCGCCGCCGGGGCCGAGCTCAAGCACACATTCTGCCTCACCCGGGGGGAAGAGGCTTTTGTAAGCCAGCACATCGGCAACGTGAGCCTGACGGAAAACCTCGCCTTTTTTGAGGAGACGCTGCGCCACCTGCAAAACCTTCTGGAAGTGGAGCCCTGCCTTGTGGTGCGCGACCTGCACCCCGATTACCTCTCAAGCCGCCTTGCGGAAAGATTCTCGCAACAATACGGCCTCCGACAAGTCACGCTCCAGCATCATGCGGCGCACGTCTGCGCCGTCATGGCGGAACACAGCCTGAATGAACCGGTGCTCGGCCTCGCGCTGGACGG
>NZ_DYZA01000087.1 GCF_020741395.1 Mailhella massiliensis
CGGCCGGGGCCGCCTTCCCGCACGGACAACAATGAACATGTCAACCAAGGGGTTTTCCATGAAGAAATCTTGCATTGCCGCCGCTCTCGCCCTGCTTCTTGCGCTGCCCTGCGCCGCGAAGGCCGCAGAAAGCGGCATTTACGTCGCCCCCAAGTTCGTCACCGGCTACCAGAGCACCGACTGGAAGGCGAGCGTGCCCGGCTATTCCGCTTCCAAGGACAGTACGCGCGGCATCGCCGGCTTTTCCGTTGCCGGAGGCTATGACTTCAGCGTGATGCACGGCGTCCCCGTGCGCGCGGAACTCGAATACGGCTACAACAGCCGCGTGGATAAGAGCATGGGCATAGGCGATGCGGAATCCCGCCTCCAGACCCTCATGCTCAACGGCTACTGGGATATCACCAATATCATGGACTTCACTCCCTATGTGGGCGCGGGCGTCGGCCTCGTCTTCGCCAACACGCGCGGCGGGGTGAATGTGGGCAAATATCACTACGGCTCCTCCGATACCGATGTGAACCTCGCCGCCCAGGTGGGCTTCGGCTGCTCCTACTTCTTCACGCCCAACATCTCCGCCGACCTCGGCTACCGCTACCTCTTCACCGGCGACGGCGAAACGGGCTACGGCGGCTACAACCTGAAGGCCGATTCCCTGCGCATGCATCAGATCTCCCTCGGCCTGCGCCTTACCTTCTAGTTCCCGGGGCCGGAACCTTCCGGCCTTTTTCCGGCAAAGGTTCTCCCGCGCACAGGGGGAGCTTACGCGCCTTCGGAAAGGGGGCGCGCCGCAACAGCTCCGTGAAAGCGCCTTTTTCGCCTCTTTCTGCCGGTAAAAGCCGCCCGTGGCCTCTTGCCGCAACCCTGCGGCTGTGCTACTGTGCGCAAAGGAGACTGTTTTTATGAAGAATCTGTGGGCGCCTTGGAGAATGCAGTATATTCTCGGGCCGAAACCTCATGACGGATGCGTGCTCTGCGCGCCGGAAAACCCTGCGGAAGATGAAGAGCGCCTCATCGTCTACCGCGCCGCCCATGTCTTCGTCATGCTCAACCGCTATCCGTACGCTTCGGGCCACCTCATGGTGCTGCCTTATCGCCATGTGGGCGACGTGACGGATCTGACGGCGGAAGAAGCCTCCGAACTCATGGAGGTGGCGCAGCTTTGCTGCCGCGTCCTGCGGGAGACGTGCCGCCCGCAGGGCATCAATGTGGGGCTGAACCTGGGGGCCGCCGCAGGCGCGGGCCTCGGCGAGCACCTCCACATGCACGTCGTGCCCCGCTGGAGCGGCGATTCCAACTTCATCGCCGTGCTCGGCGATGTGAGAGTCATACCCGAAGCCCTTGAGGAAACCCGCCGCCGGCTGGCCCCGGTATTTGCCGCGCTGTCGGCCTGTTCCGTCTGAACCTTTTTCCGCGCGCGTGCCGCCAAAGGAGACCCCATGCGCTATATCAAGGTATTCTTTCTGGTGTTCCTGTTCTTCCTGGTCATGATGCTTTTCGTGCAGAATCAGGCCTCCTTCTCCGACATGGTGACGCTGAAGTTCGATCCCATGTTCGCCCCGGCCATGACTTCCGCCCCCCTGCCGCGCTACGCGCTTCTGCTCATCAGCTTCGCCATAGGCGCTGCCGTGGTGCTCATTATGCTCATGTGGGACAGAGTCACCCTTTCCGGCCGCCTTTCCGCCGCCCGCCGCCGCGCCGGCTCCCTGCAGAAGCAGCTGGAGAAGGTGACGGCCGAGAAGGAAAAGCTCATCGCGGAAAAGGCGCAGCTTGAAGCCGCCGTCAAGGAACTGGAATCAGAAGAAGCGGAATAGGCTTTTTCCGGCGCATGCCGCGCCGTTTCATCTCGTTGTTCGGGGCCTTTCGTCCGGGCGTGCGCCTTTGCGAAAGGTCCTTTCTTTTTTCCGCCCGGCTTCTGCCGTGCGCCTTGTCAGGGTAGGTATGAGCGACAACGCACCCAGGCTTACGCCCATGTACCGGCAGTATCTGGAAATCAAAAAGGAATATCCCGACGCCCTGCTTTTTTACCGCATGGGGGATTTCTACGAACTTTTCTTTGAAGACGCCGAAACTGCAGCGCGGGAACTTCAGCTCGCCCTCACGAGCCGCAGCCGCGACGAGGGCGGCGTGCCCATGTGCGGCGTGCCCTGGCATGCGGCGGAATCCTACATCAGCCAGCTGGTGGAAAAGGGCTTCAAAATCGCCGTCTGCGACCAGGTGGAAGACCCGAAGCAGGCTAAAGGCCTGGTGAAGCGGGCCGTCACCCGCGTGGTGACGGGCGGCACCGTCCTGGAAGACGCCAACCTCGAGGCCAAGGCGCACACCTATCTCGGGGCCTTTCTCTGGGATGAGGCTGCCGGGGCCGGGGCCTTCGCCTGGCTCGACGTCTCCACCGGCGCGTGGACGGGACTGCAATCCCCCCATAAGGAGGAGCTGCGGCAGTGGGTGCTCAAAATGGCCCCGCGCGAGCTTCTCGTGCCCGATAAGGACGAAGTGCCCCTGTCCTTCACTTCCACTCCCGGCATACAGGTGGTGCGCCTGCCCGCCCGCAGCCATTTCGAGCTGCCCCAGGCAAAGGAAAGAGTGCTCGCCGCCCAGCATGTGCAGGAAGCCGCCGCCCTGGGCCTGGAAAAAAGCCCCCAGCTCATGCAGGCCTGCGGCGCGCTCATCGCCTACCTTGAGAGCATGCAGAAGCAGGACCCGGCCCAGCTCGCCCCCTTCCGCCCCCTGGAAAAGGGCCGCTACCTCATTCTCGACGAAGTCACCGAGCGTAATCTCGAGCTCTTCTCACGCCTGGACGGAAAGCGCGGCGCAGGCACGCTCTGGGCCGTCATGGATCATACCTGCACCCCCATGGGCGGCCGCCTCCTCGAAGAGCGTATGCGCTGCCCCTGGCGCAGGCTCGACCCCATTCTCCGCACCCAGGAGGCCGTGGAATTCTTCCTGGCCCGCAAGGATATCCGCAAGGCCCTGCGCGAGGCCCTGAAAAACGTGTACGACATGGAGCGCCTCTCCACCCGTATCGCCCTGAACCGCTGCCAGCCGCGCGATTTCGCCGCCCTCAGGGAAAGCCTGCGCGCCCTGCCCGCCGTGCGCGACGCGCTCCTGCTGCCCGAAAAGGGCCGCTTCTCCACCGAGGACGAGCGCCGCGGAGAAACCCTGCCCGAGGCCCTGCGCCTCATCGTGAAGAAATGGGTCGGCATGGAAGACATTGCCGCCCTGCTTACCCGCGCCCTGAAGGACGATCTCCCCCCTCAGATCACCGAGGGCGGACTCTTCCGCCCGGGCTACAACGCCGAACTCGACGAACTGCTCGACCTTGCGGAACACGGCGAGTCGCGCCTTCAGGAACTTCTGGGCGAAGAGCAGCAGAAAAACTCCATGCCCAAACTCAAGCTCGGCTATAACCATGTCTTCGGCTACTACTTCGAACTCTCCCGGGCCCAGCAGACTTCCCCCATTCCGGAATATTTCCAGCGCCGCCAGAGCCTGGTGAACAGCGACAGGTTCACTACCCCGGCCCTTCAGGAGCTGGAAGAGAAAATGCTCACCGCCGCCGAAAGACGCAAAAGCCTCGAATACCGCCTCTATCAGGAACTGCGCGCCACCGTGGCCGAAAGCCGCCCGCGCCTTGCCGAGTCCGCTTCCGCCCTCGCAAGGCTCGATTTCTGGCAGGGCCTGGCCCACGCCGCCGAAAAAAACGGCTGGACAAAACCCGAACTCTGCGAAGGCCAGCACCTCTCCATCCACCAGGGCCGGCACCCCGCCGTGGAAGCCGTGGTCGGCCGCTCCGCCTTCATCCCCAACGACCTCGTCATGGATGAAAAACGCCGCCTCATCCTCATCACCGGACCCAATATGGCGGGCAAGTCCACCGTGCTCAGGCAAACCGCCCTCATCGTCCTCATGGCCCAGATGGGCTCCTTCGTGCCCGCTTCCGAAGCCCGTATCGGCCTCGTCGACCGCATCTTCTCCCGCGTGGGCGCTTCCGACAACCTCGCCCAGGGCCAGAGCACCTTCATGGTCGAAATGATGGAAACCGCCCGTATCCTCCGCCAGGCAGGCAGGCGCAGCCTCGTCATACTCGATGAAATAGGCCGCGGTACCAGCACCTTCGACGGCCTCGCCCTCGCCTGGGCCGTGGTCGAAGAACTCTCCCGCCGCGCAGGAGGAAGCATCCGTACCCTCTTCGCTACCCATTACCACGAACTCACCGGCCTCGCCCAAACGCTCCCCGGCGTGTGCAATATGAATATCGCTATACGCGAATGGAACGGCGATATCGTCTTCCTCCGCCGACTCATCCCCGGCCCCGCCGATAAAAGCTACGGCATAGAGGTCGCACGCCTCGCAGGCGTCCCTGCTTCCGTGGTCCAGCGCGCCCGCGATATCCTCGCCCAACTCGAGGCCGCCCGCGGTAAGGCCCGCGTCGCTAAACTCGAAACCGCCATACTCCCCGGACTCCAACCCCGCCCCGTACCCCCTGCGACCGCTCCTGCCCCCGTACACGAAGACCACCCCCTCCTCGACGCCCTGCGCGCCCTCAACCCCGACGCCATGACCCCCATGGACGCCCTCAAACTCCTCTCCGATTGGAAAGCCCTCTGGGGCTCCCCCTCGCAGTAACGCTGAAGGCAGAAAAGGCAGAAAAGGCAGGAAAGGCACGCGGG
>NZ_DYZA01000088.1 GCF_020741395.1 Mailhella massiliensis
TTGAGGAGCCGTTTATTGCTTATGGGATTCACTTGGTGGAGATAGGTGAACTCTTCAGAAGGACGCAAAGCGCCTCTTCCACCAGTCATATTCCCCAAGTTGGCTACGTTTCCAGCATAGGGTTTATTGGCGCGCACATAGAACCTGTCCTTACCGGTAGTGAGAGACTCAACAAGATCTTCTATCTCTTCATTGGACATGTGCCCGTGTCCGGCATCCCAATAGTGTTGAATATCCTTTCCAGCAGCCGCTAATTTTCTGGAGCGAAATGCTCCATCAGCTTCCTTTGCGGCCTTGAAAATGTCTTTCGGCAATCGCTCCTGAAATTCGGACACCGGTTCATTCATGGGCAAGGCGCCCTTTGACGCCTTTTCAAGGAGGTTCAGCAAGCGCCGCCCATCCTTCAGTGGGAGTCTTGAACGCATCTTCGCGCCTCTTTTTTACCCTTGCGCCGCCATGAAGCTCGGGAACAAGCCCCCTTTCGCCGAAGAAGAAAGTTCCCTACCCATGAACGCCCCTTCCCGCCCCGCTCCCGGTCGGAACTGCCCCGCAAGATCCGCCCTCCGTCCCAGAGCTTCCCCCTCCGCCATGAACGCAGGGGAAGGCCCCGCGCTGCCCGCTCCCGGCCCCAAAAAGCCGTGAGAAAAACGGCGTCTCCCTTTTGAGGCTGAGGGCACATGCTGAACGACGGGCCTAAATATTCTGTCAGTTATTATTCCAGCCGCAGTTCACGCAAAACGGCCCGGCAAATCCCGGACTGTCGCGCCTTTCCTTTTCAAAAAAAACCGTGCCCTTCGACGCAGCGGCAGAGCGAAAATCCCCCCGCCTTTAGCGGAGCAAGCCCGTGTCCGCCGCAGAAAAAGCCAACGATACCCCGCCGCCTGCGCTCCCTGCAAAAACATGCTTGCGCGATACGCTCCCCATGGTGAGAGGAATCTAATTTCTACTGGCTTTTTTTTAAGTTATTTGCTACACGAATCACGACTGACAGCATTATTTTATCTCTGTCCGAAAGGTACACCTTTCGGGCAGTCGAGGCGGCTCATGGCAACGAACAGAACAACCGGTTTTCCCCCTGACCGGCCGGAGAGCTCTCCGACCTTTGAAGGCTTCGCTGCGGAGCGGTATCTGCCCTTTGCCCGTGAGCACAAGCGCAGCTGGAAGACGGATCAGCGTTATCTGAAGCTGCATGTACTGCCTTACCTGGGCGGCCTTCCGCTCGGGGAAATTACCGAGGGCACGCTCAGGGGCTGGCTTTCCCGCCTGGAAGCCTCCGGCCTGTCCTCCTCTTCCTGCTGCCGTATTTTCTGGCTGGTCAAGTACATGCTCAACTGCGCCGTGCGCTGGCATATCCTGGAAAGCGATGAGACGTTCAGGCATGCCGCGTGCGTGAAGAAAGCGCCGCGCCGCCCCGCGCTTCTCTCCATGGAAGAGGCGCTGAAACTCATGCGTCTGCTGGACGAGCAGCCCGACAGCCCGGGCGCCCGGGCCATACGCCTCATGCTGCTCACCGGGGCCAGGAAGTCGGAAATCCTGTATGCCCGATGGGAAGACGTGGATCTTGCCCGGGGCGTGCTTTCCACGAGCCGCACCTTCACCGGCCGCGACAGGCTCATCCCCCTCAACAGGGAAGCCCGGCGCTTCATCCGCTCCCTGGAAAGGAAAGACAACTGTCCGTGGCTTTTTCCCTCTTCCCACGGCACCCCGATCTCCTCTCTGCACTATACCTGGCGCCGCCTGCGGGAAAGGCTCGGCCGCCCGGACCTGCGCCTTGCCGACCTGCGCCACAGCTTCGCGAATTTTCTCATGAACATGGGCATACAGAACCCGGAACTGCGCTGCATCATGGGGCAGTACATGACAAAGACCATGGAACTTGTGACAAATAAAAGGAATTCCCTATGATGTTATCTTCCTATATCGACTTGTTCCCCCAGGTGAATATTCTCTGCATCGGCGACATGATGCTCGATCACTTCGTCTACGGCGATATCAACCGCATCTCCCCCGAAGCGCCCGTGCCGGTCTTCAACTCCCTCGGTGAAAAAAAGATGCTCGGCGGGGCGGGGAATGTGGTCGCCAACTGTGCCGCTCTCGGCTGCCGTGTGAACGCCGTATGCGTCCTCGGCGAGGACGAGGCAGGCCGTTTCGTGCGCGAAACGCTCGGCCGCCTTGCCGACCGCACGCTTTTTCTCCATTCCCGGGGCGTGCCCACCATTGAGAAGACGCGCATCATTGCCGGAAATAATCATATCATCCGCATCGATTCGGAAAAAAAGTTCTCCATCGACCTTTTTGCCGACCCGCAGACGGAGCAGACGCTTGAAACGCTCATGGCCCAGGCCGACGTCATCCTCCTTTCCGACTACCTGAAAGGCGTGCTCGCCCCGGAAAACTGCCGCCGCATCATCTCCCTCGCCCGGGAAAACGGCAAAAAGGTTCTTGTCGACCCCAAGGGCAACGACTATGCCAGATATGCCGGCGCGTTCCTCGTCAAGCCCAACCTCAAGGAACTTTCCCTCGCCACCGGCATCACCTGCCGGCCGGAAGCCGAGGATTTTGAAGACGAGCTTCTGCGCGCGGCAGGCATGCTGTTCTCGAAGTTCCACATGGAAAACCTCATCATCACGCTGAGCGAGCACGGCATGGCCTTCGTGTCTTCCGCAAAGCCCGACACGCTCCTGCATATTTCCACGGAAGGAAAGGAAGTCTGCGACGTTTCCGGCGCGGGCGATACCTGCCTTTCCGTGCTGGGCGCGGCCCTCGCCGCAGGCGCCGAGGTAAAGGACGCCATGAAGCTGGCCAACACGGCCGCAGGCATTGTCGTGGGCAAGGTGGGCACCGCCACCGTGACGGGAGCGGAGCTGAAAAGCGCCCTCTCCCGGCGCGAAAGTTCCTCCAACGGCCCGGCCTGGAAGGTGAAGCGGAAAATCATCTCCCGCGAAGAGGCGCAGGCCGTTGCCTCCGAAGCCCGGGCGGCGGGCAAAAAGGTCGGCTTCACCAACGGCTGTTTCGACCTTCTCCACTACGGGCATCTTTCTTCCTTCATGCAGGCCAGGGAATACTGCGACCTGTTCATTGTCGGGCTGAACACCGACGCTTCCGTCAGAAGGCTGAAAGGCGAAAGCCGCCCCGTTCAGGATGAAAAAAGCCGCTCCCTCCTGCTGGCCTCGCTGGAAATGGTCGATTTCGTCGTCCTTTTCAACGAGGATACCGCCCTGCCCCTCGTGGAGGCGATCAGGCCGGACGTGATCCTGAAGGAGGGCTATTCCCTCGACCGCTGGCCCGAAGGCCGCTTCGTGGAGAGCTGCGGCGGAAAAGCCGTGGCGCTGGAACGCATGGAAGGCTATTCCACCACCTCTCTGGTCAGCCGCATCAAGGGTCAGCCGCAGTGAAACGCTCCTTCGACTTTTTCGACCATGCCCACAACTATGTGGAACACTGCCGGCGCCACTGGGCCGGGCAGCCTGTGCGCGCGTCGTGGCAGATAGGGCTGTGGGGCCTCATGCATGTGTTCAGCGCCGGAAAGGACAGGGGAAAAAACGCGTCCGGCCCCCTGCCGAAAATCGCCTTTCTTCTGGACGGAGGCCTGGGCGACACTATCGTCAACGCGCATTTCATCCGCGAGTTTTTCCGGCAATGCGGCCCCATGCAGCTCGACATATGCACAAACTACCCGGAGGTCTTTGACGCGGGCATAACCGGAAGCGGCATCCCGGCCCGCAGGATCGGCACGGAAATGCCGGATGAAGACTGCGACCTTGTGCTGTACTGCCTGCTCATCCCCTCCGTCGTCTCCGTAAACCGCGCACGGCTGGACAGTACCGCCTCCCCCCGGCTCAGGGCCTGGCTGGAATCGCTGGAAGAAATGCAGAAGCGCGAACCTCTCTGGTTCAGGATGCAGGAAAATTTCATGGGCCCCATCCTCGCCTTCGGAAGGCTGCACGGCTGCCGGCGGCGTTCCCTGCCCTTCCTCGCGGGAGGGCTTGAAGCAACGGAACCTCCGCGCCCGGCAGCGCCTGTCGACGCTCCCCTGCCGGAGCTTCCTGCCGGGCGGCCCTTCATCACCGTACACCGGGGGACGGGCGACTGCCCCTCTTCCACCAAGCTGTGGAGCACGGCAAGCTACAACGCCCTTCTCGCCCTTCTGCGCCGTCGTTTCCCCGAGATGACGCTTGTTCAGGTGGGGCATGAACAGGAAAGCGCCCTTTCCGTCGATGCGGACCTTCGCGGGAAAACCACCTTTCCGCAGTTTGCGCGCCTTTTGCAGGAGTCGCGGCTTCATATCTGTTCGGAAGGGGGCGGCATGCATCTGCGTCATGTCCTGTGCGGCCGCCCTTCCCTGGTTTTTTTCGGGCCCACGGACCCGGAATTTTACGGCTATGCGGAAAACCTCAATCTGCGCGCTCCCTTCTGTACGCCGTGCGAATGGCTGACGCGCAGCTGGCAGACCCGCTGCTCCCGGGATTTCGACAACTGCCGATGCCTTGAAAAACTGACGCCGGAAATGGTGTGGCATCAGGTGGAAAACAACGCATCCTTGCTGGAGGCACTATGCAGCAGAGCATCATAAACGAACTTTCCTCCATTATAAGCAGCATGGAAAAGCTCAAGGATTCGGCGGGAGATGTGGAAAAAATCGTCCGGACCTGCACCACTGCCCTGAAAAACGGAAACAAGATCTTGTTCTGCGGCAACGGCGGCTCCGCGGCCCAGGCCCAGCACCTGGCCGCCGAACTCGTGGGCCGCTACAAAAAGGAGCGCCGCGCCATGGCTGCGCTCTCCCTCACGGTGGACACCTCCAACATCACCGCCATAGGCAACGACTACGGCTACGACGATATCTTCCGCCGCCAGCTTGAGGGCCTGGGGCAGAAAGGCGACGTACTCATCGGCCTTTCCACCAGCGGCAACAGCAAAAACGTGCTGCTTGCCTTTGAACTGGCCCGCGCCATGGGCGTGACGACCGTGGCCTTCACCGGCGAAGGCGGCGGGAAGATGAAGGAGCTTGCCGATATCTGCATCGCCGTGCCCTCCCGGGAAACCAACCATATCCAGGAAATGCACATTACCCTCGGCCATATCCTGTGCGGCCTGGTGGAAGAACATATATAACGGGAAAGGTATCAGCCATGCGCGATTATTTCGGAAAACTCC
>NZ_DYZA01000089.1 GCF_020741395.1 Mailhella massiliensis
CTGGTGCGCGTGCTGGAAGGAACGGTGCTCGACGTGGCCGTGGACCTTCGCCGCGCCTCCCCCACCTACGGGCAGCATGTGGCCGTGGAGCTTTCGGCGGAAAACAAGCGTCAGCTCATGATCCCGCGCGGATTTGCCCACGGCTTTTCCGTGCTCAGCGAGACCGCGGTCTTCGCCTACAAGTGCGACAACTTCTACTGCAAAGAGTCTGAGGGAGGCATCCGCTTCGACGACCCGACCCTCGCCATAGACTGGCGCATCGACACGGCAAAGGCCCTCACGTCGGAAAAGGACAGACAACACCCGTATTTTGCGGAGTTTGAAACATGCTTTTAGTCACGGGCGCCAACGGCCAGCTCGGGCGGGAACTCCGGCTCATCCTCAAGGACGGGGCCGTGTATGTGGGGCATGAGGATCTCGATATCGCAAACGAAGCGGCGGTGAAGGCGTTCTTTGCCGCCCGGGACTTTGATTTCGTGATCAACTGCGCGGCATACACCGCGGTGGACAGAGCCGAGGACGACGCGGAAACGGCAGAGAAGACGAACGCCCTCGGCCCCCGCCATCTTGCCCTCTACGGCCGCCGCATCATCCAGATTTCCACGGATTATGTGTTCAGCGGCGAATCCTGCCGCCCCTACAGGGAAGAGGACTGCCCGGCGCCTCTTTCCGTGTACGGCAGAACCAAGCTCGCCGGAGAGGAGGCCGTGCTCCGCGAGGCGGAAACGGCGGCGGTCGTCCGCACTTCGTGGCTCTATTCCCCCTTCGGCGCGAATTTCGTGAAGACCATGCGCCGCCTGGGCGCGGAGAAGGAGAGCGTAGGCGTGGTGTTCGATCAGGCCGGGACTCCCACCTATGCGGCCGACCTTGCCTCTGCGATCACGGCCATGCTGCCCAAGATCAGGCCCGGCATGAAGGACGTGTACCACTTCAGCAACGAGGGGGTAACGAGCTGGTATGATTTTGCCTGCGCCGTCATGGAGGAATCGAACCTTGCCTGCCGGGTGCGCCCCATAGAAAGCACGGAATACCCCACCCGCGCCGTGCGCCCGGCTTACAGCGTGCTCAACAAAACGAAGATCAAGCAAGAGTTCGGCATTTCCATTCCCCACTGGCGGGACGGGCTGAGGCGCTGCATGAAGAGTATGGAGAGGGGAGGGTAGGAGGCGCGCCTCCTTTCGTGCAAAAACTTTTTACGGAACAGGCAAATTCAGGTTCAGGAATATGATATCCATCCTTGTTACCGGCGGCGCCGGGTTCATCGGCTCCAACTTCGTGCCGTACTTCTGCAAGAAGTACCCTGATTATCAAATCATCAATCTCGACAAACTCACCTACGCGGGCAATCTCGACAACCTGAAGGAATGCGAGTCCATGCCGGGCTACAGCTTCGTGCGGGGCGATATCTGCGACGCGGCGCTGGTGGAGCGGCTCTTTGCGGAGTACGATATCAAGGGCGTCATACATTTTGCGGCGGAAAGCCATGTGGACAATTCCATCAAGGGCCCGCGCGCCTTCATGGAAACGAACTTCATGGGCACCTTCACGCTCATTGAAGCCGCGCGCCGCCGCTGGATGGACGGCCCCGGCAAGGTAAAGCCGGGCTATGAGAATGCGCGCTTCCATCATATTTCCACCGACGAGGTGTACGGCGCGCTGGGGGAAAGCGGGTATTTTGCCGAAACTACGCCCTATGCGCCCAATTCTCCCTATTCGGCGAGCAAGGCCGGTTCGGATTTCATCGTGCGCGCCTACCGTCACACCTACGGCATGAACGTGACGACCTCCAACTGCTCCAACAACTACGGCCCCAAGCAACACCATGAAAAGTTCATTCCGGTGATTATTTCCCGGTGCCTTGCGGAGCAGCCCATCCCCGTGTACGGCAACGGGTCGAACATCCGCGACTGGCTCTATGTGCTCGATCACTGCAAGGCCGTGGACCTCATCTTCCACAAGGGCAGAAGCGGGGAGAGCTACAACATAGGCGGGCACAACGAACGCGACAACCTCCAGATCCTGCGCCGTGTGTGCTCCGTCCTGGATGAGCTGCGGCCCCGCAGAAACGGCGCGAAGTACGAAGAGCTCATGACCTTTGTGGCCGACCGGCCGGGGCACGACAGGCGCTACGCCATAGACCCCGCCAAAATCGTCGCCGAACTCGGCTGGAAACCCGAGGAGAACTTCGATTCCGGCATCGTGAAAACCGTGGAATGGTATCTGAGGAACCGGCAGGCCTGAGAAGGCCCGTTTTCCGTACGCACACAGGAGGAGACATGCGCTCCCTGCAGGTACAGACCGTCTTGTATCATAACGAAAAGACCGACCTGATACGCTCCCTGGAATCGCTGGACCATGCGGCGGGGAAGGGCGGGCGCGCCGATATCGGCAGCATCGCGGTCCGCTACGGCGACGCCTCCGAAGCGCCGCTCTTCACCCCCGGCGAAATCGCCGCCCTGAACGGGCGTCTCAGGCATCTTTCCCTGGAATACCGCTTCTTCGGCTTCAACAGCGGCACTTCCCGGGGGCATAATATTCTGGGAAACGATTGCGGCGCCGACTTTATGATGGTCATGAATCCCGACGTGATCCTGACGCCCCTGTTCTTCGAGGAAATCATGGCCCCCTTTGCCGATCCGGGGGTGGGCATCGTCGAAGCGCGCCAGGTTCCCGTCGAACATCACAAGGAATACGACCCCGCAACCGGGGAGACCGGCTGGGCGACCATGGCCTGCGCGGTATTTCCCGCCTCCCTTTTCCGCGCGCTCCACGGCTTCGACGCCGACCTGTTCTTCCTCTACTGCGACGACGTCGATTTTTCCTGGCGGGCGCGGCTGGAAGGCTTCACCATCATCTATCGGCCCGGGGCCATGGTTTTTCATGCCAAGCGCCTTTCCGCAGACTGCGCCTGGCGTCCCACGCCTGCGGAGCAGTACTACAGCAAGGAAGCGGCGCTTTTCATGGCCTACAAATGGTCGAACGACAAACGCGTGGAGAAGCTTCTGAAAGCCTGGCGGCACGGCTCCGACGATGAGCGGCGTGTCTGCCGGAAGTTCCTGGAACTCAGGGAGAGCGGCGGGCTTCCGCCTCAGCTCGATCCTCAGGGCAAGGTGGCCACGTTTCTTGGGGGCTACTACTCCCCGAACAGATATACCCTGTAAGAGGACAAGGGCGGAGCAATGAGCGGACGGCATATCGACAGCACGGCGTGGAAAGCCGTGTTCGGCAGAGACACTAATATCGGCAAGGTGCTGCAGCTCCTGGAAGACATGGAGAAGGACGCGCGGGAAGGGCTCTTTGCGGAAAAATACCTGCCCATGGTGCAGGAAGCGCAGAAGGGCGGGGAAAAGGTTTTTCTTTCCGTGCTCACACGGACGCAGGGGCGGCGCATACAGGAGCTTCGGGAGGTGTTTCTCTGCCTTTCGGCGCAGACGGACGGGGATTTTGAGCTGCTTCTCGTCGGCCACAGGCTCAGCGACGCCCAGGCCGAGGAGATAAGGGGCGTGATCGCCGAGCAGCCGGAGGAGCTGAAAAGGCGCGTCCGTTTCCTCAGGCTGGACTACGGAGGCAGGGCCGCGCCGCTGAACTTCGGCTTTGCCCACTCCCGGGGCGAGTATGTCGCCGTGCTGGACGACGACGATATCGTGTTCGACCACTGGGTGGAGGAATTCCACCGCGCCGCCGGAGAGCATCCGGGCACGGTGCTGCACGCCTATGCGGCCCGCCAGCGCTGGATGAAGCTGGACAGGGGCGAGCCGGCAGGAAATCTCCGGGCCTGCGGAAGGCCGGAGAATGTGTATTGCAGGCCCTTCTCCTGGCCGGGGCAGATGGACAGCAACCAATGCCCCCTTCTGGGCCTCGCCTTCCCTGCCGACCTGTTCCGGAAACTCGGGCTCATGTTCGACGAATCCCTCACCACTACGGAAGACTGGGATTATCTTCAGCGCGCGGCCATGCTTGCCGGCGTCAGCGAGATCCCGAAGGTGACGAGCATCTACCGCTGGTGGCAGAACGCGGAGTCTTCCCGGACCGTGCATTCCCGGGAGGAATGGGAACAAAACTACAGGCGTATCCGGAAAAAGATGAGCTCCGGCCTGCTCCTGTTCCCCGAGGCGGGCACGGAGCAGCTTTTTGAGCTTTTCCATCCTTCCGGAATCGTGGAGAAATATATCGAGAAGCAGGGAGGATGGGATGCATTTGCGCAGAATGTGCACTTCAAGGACGTGCGCCGCTTCATGGCTCTGTACCTCAAGAGTAAACTAAGGAAAATTCTGGGAGTCACGCCTTCGGAAAAGGTGAGCTTCCGGGATGTGAAGCGTATTGTTCTTTTGTATGCGCGCAGGAAGCTCCGAAAGAGAATATAGCAGGAGCCGGCGCTTCTGCCCCCCCCTCAGGCAGCCCGGGAAGGACTCTCGACGCCGGGAACGGGAAACGATATATTGCCGAGCGGAAGGGAAAAGCGCATGGGCCTTGTTGTTGTCCCTGCCTTTCGGGGGAACCGGCGTTTTTTGCCCGTCGGCAAAGCAGCGCCTCCGCTCCCGGCGGCCCGGGCGCGTTGTTTCCCGCCCGGCGAGGCAAAGGCCGTGAGGGATTTTGCCTGTACGGTATTTCCGCCCGTTTCAAAAACATTCATTGAGGTTGAACATGCCCCGCGTTTCCGTTCTCATGCCCGTATACAACACCCGGCCCGAGCATCTTCGCGAAGCTATGGAGCGCATACTTTCGCAGACGTTTACGGATTTCGAGTTCCTCATCCTCAACGACGCCTCTGCCGACCCCGCCGTGGAAGAGGTGGTGAAATCTTTTTCCGACCCGCGCATCGTCTACGCCGTGAACGGGAAGAACCTCGGCATTTCCGGTTCGCGCAACCGCCTGCTCGACATGGCGCAGGGCGAATATCTCGCCGTCATGGACCACGACGACATATCGCTCCCTGAACGCTTCGCCAGACAGGTCGCCTTTCTGGATGCGCACCCCGAGGTGGGGCTGCTCGGTTCCCTGGTGCAGAACTTGATGGACGGGCAGGTGAAGCCCCGGCCTGCGGATGATGTGGAAGTCAAGAAAATGCTCATGATCCACTGCAACCTGAGCCATCCTTCCTGCATGATACGCCGCTCAGTGCTCGACGAGCACGGGATACGCTATGAGGCGCTCTTCAGCCCGGCGGAGGACTACGCCCTGTTCGCCCGCCTCATGCCGGTGACGCAGTTCGCCATACTTCAGGAGCCGCTGCTCCGCTACCGGGCATGGGAGGGGAATACCTCCCACAAAAAGGCCAAAGCCATGGAGGCGGCAGCCATGGGCATCCATGCCTTCATGCGCCGCGACAATCCCGAGCTCTGGGCCATGGCAAGGACGTATCTTGAAAAGCGCCGCCGCTGTTTTTTCCTGGGCATCCCCGTGCTGACCCGCGTGGACGCCTGGCGCGAGACGCGCTGGCTGCTTTTCGGCTGCATCCCCGTGTGGAAGGTGCGCGAGCGTCTGCCCCGCATAGAGGGGCTCTAGGCTCCGGCTTTTTTCGGACCCGTTTTTCCCGGCTGAGGCCCGTGCGCCGGAACTGCCCTGTTCCCGAAGCCGGCGGCATGCCTCCGGCTTCGGGCGCAAAGGCCCGTTGCGGGAAAGGGGCATATTCCGGCACCCTTTGCCCGGCTGCGGCCATGTCCTTATGAGAAAGGCATGCTGCCGCCTTGCCGGAAGCGTTCCGGCAGGTTAGGCTGTCCCTGAAACAAGGAGAAGCCCCATGGCCATAGTGTTTTCCTACCGCTGGAACAGAAATCCTTCGCGTCTTTTGCGTTCCTTCGGCCTTTCCGTGCGATGCGCGCAGGAGGAGGCGCGCTTTTTTTCCGCTCTGGACGACGCGCCGGACAACGAACTTGGCGATTTCTGCCTCATCATGGGCGGCTTTACCGACGGTTTCCTCGGCAGGGCCTACGCGCTTCTGGGCGATGTGAAGGCGCGGCTCGGGCCGGGCTTCGATATTTATTACCGCGAGCACGACGAGCACGCGGGGGCGCGGCGTCTTCTGCGCCGCTACGGCGCGCTTCGCCGCCGCGCGGTGCTCATAGGCCACAGCTGGGGCGCGAGCTCCCTGGCGCGGGATATCGTGCCTTCCTGCCCAAAGGTGCGGGTGGACGCTCTCATCACCCTGGACCCGGTGGGCCTGCGCGGCCCGGCGCCGCTTCCCTCGGTGCGGCGCTGGCTCAATGTGTACCTTCCCTACGGGCGCGCGGCGTGGAGCCGGGAAAACAACGTGGCGCGTCTCGGCAGGCCCTGGGAATATGTGCGCGAGGCGAGCCTGAACCGCGTGCCCTCAAGGCTCCGCCATGCCGACGCCCTCGGCATGTTCCGGGAATACGGGGCGTCCTTCCTCACCCTTGCGCTCATGGAGCGGGATGTTCCCTGACCGGCGGGCGGAAGGCCCACCTCAGGGCGAAAAGCAGGAGCAGAAGCGCGGCGGCAAGATAGGCCGCGTCCATGCCCCAGCGGGCGATGACGGCAAAGCCGCCGAGCGGGCCGAGCGCCGCGCCGAGGTCTATGGCGAGCGTGTAGGCGGTGATGACGAAGACCGGCTGCGAGCGGGAGGCCACGTCCGTGGCGAGCGCGTCGGAGAGGGTGGTCATGGCAGTACAGCAAAGCTCAATGCCCACGATGAGGAGAAGCCACGGCAGGAGCGGGAGCTTCAGCGTGGTGAGGAAAAAGAGCAGGGCGGCGGCGAAGCAGCCCGCGGCGAACATGCGCGTGCGTCCGAGGGGCCCGTCGGAAATGCGGCCCGCCAGCGGGGAGAGGGCCGGATCCCAGCCCCAGCGCAGGGACTGCATGAAGCCTGCCAGCGTGGCGCAGCCGAGCAGAAAGCCGCAGAGCGTGACGCCCGCGCCGAAGTGATGTTCCAGAAGCGCGCTCAGGGTGGACATGAAGAAGCCCTCGATGATGAGCGTGACGAAGAGGCAGGTGAGAAGCACCCAGAAAAGTTCCCGCGTGAGCAGGTGCAGGCCGCCTTTTTCCCCGGCCTTTTCCGCGCCCGGGGCGCTCCTTCTTTTTTCCGGCGGGATGCGGCGCAGGAGGAAAAGCGCCATGGGCAGGGCGAGGGCCGCCACGGCCGCGCCCGCGAGCAGGGTGGGGCGAAGGCCCGCCATATCGGCCATGAGGCCGCCGCCCAGCATGCCCACCAGGTTCCCCAGGCGGTAGGTGCCCGTGTACAGGCCGATGAGATAGCCCCTGTCGTGCTCGCCCGCCACGTCCATCACCGTGAAAAGCCCGCCGAGCTTGAGCAGCGACCAGGCAAGCCCCCACAGCACGCGCAGCGCCGCCCAGGCCGCAAAGGTGGAGGCGTGGACGTAGCCCAGGGGTATGAGCAGGGAAAGGAGCGCTGCGAACACGGCGCAGGTCTTCACGCTGAGCCTTGAGTAGGCGAATCCTATCACCGGGTTGAGCGGAAGGCGCGCGAGGCGGTTCAGGGAGAGAAGGACGCCCACCTCCCACAGGGAGGAGAGCCCGGCCTCCATCCAGCGCACGGGCAGGATGACGTAGAGCATGGCGTCCGAGGCCACGCATGCGGCGGTGAGCAGCGCGAATATGACGACCTGGCGGCGGGGATGCGCGGACATGGCGGCCTCAGGCAAGGTAAAGCCCCGCTCCCGATTCCCGGATGAGGTCCTGCCATGGGGCGGGCAGGGGGGCGTTGGAAAAGACGGCTTCCAGCTGGCTCAGATGCCCCACCCTGGCCATGGCCGGGCGGCCGAACTTGGAATTGTCGCAGGCGAGGAAAACCCGCCGGGAATGGGCGAGTATGGTGCGGGCCACGGAAACTTCCTTGTAGTCGTAATCGAGCAGATTCCCTTCCCCGTCGATGCCGGAAATGCCGATGATGCCGAAATCCATGCGGAATTCCCGTATGAACTGCTCCGTTTCCGCCCCGGTGACGCCGAGGTCGTGGGAGCGCACCGTGCCGCAGGCGATGATGACTTCAAAGTCGGGGTTGGCCGCGCAGATGCGCGCCACATTGAGATTGTTGGTGAGCACGCGCAGGTTCTTGTGCGCTGAAAGGGCGCAGGCCACGGCTTCGGTGGTGGTGCCTATGTTGAGGCACAGCGAGGCGCCGTCGGGAATGTGGGCCGCCACGAGTTCCGCAATGCGCCTTTTCTCCTCCGTGAACAGGAGCTTTCTCTGATGGTAGATGATGTTCTCCGTGCCGAGGGGCATGCCCACCCCGCCGTGGAAGCGCTGTACGCTGCCTTCTTCCGCAAGCTGGTTGATATCGCGCCGCATGGTCTGCGGGGTGACGGAAAAATGCTGGGCCAGTTCCTCAATGGTGGCATAGCCGCGCTTGTTGAGGTACTCCAGAAGGCTTTTCTTTCGGCTGTCTGCTTTGTTCATGGCGATCCCCGGGGGAAGTGCCCGGAGTATAGGGCGAGGACGTCCTTTCGGCAAGCGGAAAGTCCTTTTTTTCGGGAAAAGGATAATGTGAAAAAAAACTCTATTGACATATTGGCGTAATAAAACTACACTCACGTCCTTATCATCGTAACATTGGCGTAACAAAGCGCAGTTCTTTCCTTATTTCCGCTGCCCGGTCCCGCCGGAG
The DNA here is from genome assembly GCF_020741395.1 of Mailhella massiliensis. Taxonomy (GTDB): domain Bacteria; phylum Desulfobacterota; class Desulfovibrionia; order Desulfovibrionales; family Desulfovibrionaceae; genus Mailhella; species Mailhella massiliensis_A. Next base: position 8,582 of record NZ_DYZA01000089.1, read on the forward strand.
AGCGTTTTTTCCCTGCGAGGCAAAAGAGCATGTCGCCGGAACTTTATTTCGACAGGCAGGATCGGGAAATCCTGACCATGGTGAACAGGATCCTGGAGTGTCCGGACAAGGCCCAGAGCCGCGTGTTCGACGCGAACCTCCATCCGCACGGCATCAAGGGCCTGGTCATTTCCCGCGTGTCCCGTGTGGCCTACGCCGTCATCAACCTGCTCACCAACCTGGAAGTGGGCCAGGCCGACGACAGGCTCATGGCGCTTCAGGCCCTGTACGACGAGGTCATGAGCAGCGCCCATTCCATGCTCCGGCGCAATACCGCGCGCGTGCTTCTGCAGATCATGAAGGATCTTGTGCGCGCGCAGGATTCCCCGCTCACGCAGCTCAAGCTGGCCCACGACTTCCGCAAGGCCGCCCAGGGCACGCCCCGCGTGGTGCGCAAGATGCTTGCGCGCTATCACCTGCCGGAAATGCCGGAGGAGTGGAACCAGCTTTCCTTCGACGACCATGTCTACGACGCCCATTCCCGCGGCCGCAAGACGCCCACGCATCTCATCATGGATGCGTGGATCAAGGGCCTGCGTTACCTCACCGTGGTGTATTCCCACTACATCGACTATGCGGCGGCCAAGGAAATCCTGGACGCGGCGGCCATCATGGGCATCCATGTGCGCGTGGGGCTGGAATTCCGCTGCCCCTTCCGGGGGCGTTACGTCAGCATGGTGTGGGTCCCGCGCGGCTTCAGCGCTGCGGCGGACTTTCTGGAATTTCTGGAGACGGAAAAGATGCAGGGCCTCATCAGGGAGGGGCACGACGCCGTGGCCTGGCGCAGGGAAAGGACGCTGGAGGCCCTGGAGCGCTGGAACGCGCAGAGGCGTCCCGGCCTGGAAAAGGCCTGGAAGGTGGAAATCCCCGCCCTCAAGCCTGAAAGGTTCATGGCCTGCGTGGGCCTCGGCCAGCCCTCCTTCGAGCATCTTGCCGAATGTATCCACAACCATGTGCTGCCCTTCATGCGCCTGAGGGCGGAGAATCTTCGCGCGCGCATATCCTCCGGCGAGGATACGGAGGGCGCGGCGGCAAAGGAGCTTCTGGAGCTCGACAGCCTCACGGGCACGGCCGTGGCTTCCGCATGGCTCGAAGGGAGCGACCTGCCCGAGATAGGCAGGGAGAAGGAAGGCGTGCCCGCCATGCTCACGCGCTCCCCTTCCGAGATGGTGGAGCTTCTCACCTCCATGCACACCGGCTACCGCCTCATCCTGAACCTTGCCGGGCTCAATGTGCGCGACGTGCTGGAGCTTCTCTACGACTGCGACTGCTGCATTACGCACCTTGAGCTTTTCAACCTTAAAGACTGGCACGAGGGCCTTCTCAACGACCTGCCTGCCGTCAACGAGCTCCAGCGCGTGCTCAACGAGGGCCGCGGCCCCCGCATCAAGCAGATCGTGCACGAAATCCTCGACAGTCTCGAAGCGGCCGGGGAGAAGGAGAGGGCGGCGAAGTTCCGCAGTATCCAGAGCAATATCCCCATCCTGTGGGAATACTACCGCAAGAACCCCCTGAAGAGCCGCATAGGCTCGAACTCCGTCAGGAACAGCGGCAACCGCTCCTTCGGCATGGGCTTCGTGTATACCGAGACCCTGCCCAAGCGCGCCAAGAAAACCCTGCGCGAGAATTCCGCCTACATGGGCGAGATCCCGGTATATACCCGCATCGAAGAGCGCATAAGCTACGAGGACGACAAGGAAAACGTGTCCGGCTTCACCCGAGCCGTGCGCCGCGTGCCGGGCTTTCGGCATTTCCGGCAGGCCAGGAACAGGGCATGGCTTCCCGACGACAACAGCCAGGTCATGCGGCCGGGCAACGTGGTGAGCCTTGGCGGCATCAACAGGCCCCGTGCCAACGGCCTCATGGAAGAGAAGGCGCCGCCGAAGGAGGACAAGCCCGGTTCCTCCTATCTCAGCACCACCGTAACCAACTGGATCAAGGTCATGGCGGGCTTCATCCCTTCCGTGGCCTCCTTCCTCTACACGCAGGACTGGTGGTTCCTCGCCTGGTTCGGCACCTTCATCTGGTTCGGCATCACCGGCATACGCAACATCATACAGATGGTGGTGGCCGGCAACGGCACCACGCGCAACACGCTCCTGCGCTGGAAGGACCATGTGAGCATCAGCCGCATCTGCGATTCGCTCATGTACACCGGCATTTCCGTGGCCCTTCTGGAAGTCGTCGTGCGCGTCTGGCTCCTGGAGGACATGTGCGGGCTCAGCGTGCGCGAGTACCCGGGCATAGTCTTCACCGTGCTCAACTTCGTGAACGCCATATACATTTGCGCCCACAACATCTACCGCGGCTTCCCGCGCGAGGCGGCCATAGGCAACCTTTTCCGAAGCGCCCTCGCCATTCCCGTCTCCTCCTGGTACAATCAGGCCTTCGTGGCCATACTGCTTCTGTGCGGCGTGGCCGACCCGCTCTTCTACACCGTGCCGAGCGCGGCAATCATCTCCAAGCTTGCTTCGGACACTGTGGCCGCCGTCATAGAAGGCTACGCCGACAGCCAGAACAACCGCCGCATGCGCCGCTGGGACTACGAGGGCAAGGTGGCCCGCGTCTTTTCCTGCTACACGCGCCTTGAGCTGCTCTTCCCCGAAGAAGACATACTCATCAAGCTGGCCCGCTCCGAAGGCCGCATGGAAGGCGAGGCGAGGAAGCTGGAGCTTGCGCTCATCATCAACGCCCTCGACCTCATGTATTTCTGGTTCTACCAGCCCCGCGCCCAGGATGCCTTCCGCCGCATGGTACGCGGCATGAGCCAGGCCGACCGCACCGTGTTCGCCCGCTCCCAGCTCGTGCTGCTCCGGGAGCGAGACATAAGCCAGCTTTTCGTGGACGGGCTGGTGGGCCGCAACTTCTCCCAGCCTCTCGCCTTCTACCTCGACAGGAGACGCGATTACCTCAACGCCATGATGAAGCTCTGCCGCCCCGGCAGGAAGAATGTCCAGCCTCTGCCGGTGATACGCTTTGAAGGTTCCGCCGCCGCCCCGCACGGGCAGGCCGGCGATAATGCGGAATAAAAAAAGCATATGGGCATGATCTTTCTGCAAGTTTCGCCTTCCGCAATGCGCCTCACGCGTAAAGGAGGGGTCTTTTCCTGCAAGCTCTTCCCCTTATGCTTTACTGGAAACAGGGCGGGCATGCCCGATAACAGCCGGAAAAGAAGCGGGACTCTCTTGCATAAGAGTTGAAATTGGCGTATGAAGAAAATATCTTCGCAGACAAAAGAACTTTTGCCTGCGCAAGGTCGTCTCCCTGCGGATTTTGGGGAGGCGTCAACAGGAATATGCCGCAGCGGCATACGGAACAAGTTCTGAGGAGGACTTATGAAACGCTTTGTTGCTCTTTCCCTGATCATGGGGCTGATGCTCGGCGCTACCGCCATGGTGGGCACGGCCCAGGCCGCCAAAACCATTAAAATCGCCGGCATGAAGGCTGAGGGCGAGCCCGAAACCATCGGTATGCACAAGTTCGGCGAATATCTGGAAAAGCTCTCCAACGGCAAGTATAAGGTCAAGGTCTATCCCAACAGTTCCCTCGGCAAGGAAGACAAGTACATCGCCGATACCCGCCGCGGCACCATCGAAATGTGCGCCACCGGTACCCAGGTCGCCGCTTTCCATCCCGCCATGGCCATGATGGAAACTCCCATGCTCTACGACAGCTATGAACATGCCTACAAGGCCATCAACGGCGGCATTTTCGAGCTGCTCAACGAAGGCTTCACCGAAAAGTCCGGCCTCCGCACCCTCAACATGTTCCCCCTCGGCTTCCGCCACTTCTACACCAAGAACCCGGTGAAGAGCATCGACGATATCAAGGGCCTCAAGCTCCGCGTGCCCAACATCACCCTCTACACCACCTTCGCCAAGGAATGCGGCATCAACGGCCAGGCCATGCCCTTTGCTGAAGTCATGAGCTCCGTGGACCAGGGCGTTATCGACGGCGGCGACAGCCCCCTCTCCGATATCACCTCCACCAAGGTCTACGAAAAGTGCCCGCAGATCACTCTGACCGGCCACATCCTCGTGATCCACAGCCTCTTCATCAACGAAAAGCTCTATCAGTCCCTGCCTGATCAGGACAAGGCATGGTTCAACGAAGCCGCCCGCCTCGCCGCTGAAGACGTGTGGAAGCTCGTGCAGGATATGGACAAGGCCGCCGTCAAGGAAATCGAAGATCACGGCGGCACCGTGTCCGAACCCACCCAGGCTATGAAGGATCACATGGCCGCCGCCGCAAAGCGCACCTGGACCATGTTCACCGATTCTTCCAATGACAAGACCTACGTTCCCAACGCGCAGGCCGTCTTCGACAAGGCTGCCAGCTTCAAGTAGTCCCGGATGATGAAGGAGAGCCCCCCTCCGGCGGGCTCTCCTTTTTTCCTGAATCTCTGGCTGTTTCTTCCGAGGTTTTATATGAGTGAAACTCCCTCCGCCGCCAGGAATAAGGCCAACCAGGCCGGCGCCGTCGCCTTCCAGATCTTCTGCGCCTGTATCTTTCTGGGCATGATAGGCCTGGTGTTCCTGAACGCCGTCCTGCGCTACTGCTTCAACTCCGGCTATCCGCCGAGCGAAGAATGGGCGCGCTTTCTGTTCATCTACATCACCTTCTTCGGCGCCATCGAGGCCTTCTACCGCAAGAAGCACATCGCCGTGGAAATGGTGGTGGACATGCTCCAGGGCAACTGCCGCAAGATCGTGAGCATCATCGCCATTCTGCTTTCCATCTCCGCGCTGCTCGTGCTCCTTCAGGGCGGGGTTTCCTATGTGCTGATGACCCTCGATACCTACGCTATTGCCACTTACGTCAACATGGCGATCATCAATGCGACGCTGCCCATCATGGCCGCCGCCGCCATAGTGCTTCAGCTGCGCGACCTTGTCGCCATCCTCCGCACCCCGGCTTCCGAATTCAAGAAGACCGAGGGCATCGACCTGTCTGAGCTTCAGCACTAAAAAGGAGAGAGTATGGAACTGTTTCTTTTTCTCGGGTCTCTCTTCCTCTTCCTGTGCTTCGGTATTCCGATTGCCATGGTGCTCGTGCTCTGCGCCATGGTGCTCATGTTCCACGCCGACATGTGGGACCCGATGACTATCGCTTCCTGCATGCTCGACGGCGCGAACAACTACCCCCTCATGGCTATCCCCTTCTTCGTGTTCGCCGGTGAGATCATGGCCGCAGGCGGCCTGTCCAAGCGCGTCGTGCAGTTCGCCCAGCTGCTTATCGGCGGCGTGCGCGGCGGCCTCGGCTACGCCGCTATCGTGGCTTCCGTCATCTTCGCCGGCCTCATGGGCAGCTCCGTGGGTGAAGCTGCGGCCCTCGGCGGCCTGCTCCTGCCCATGATGAAGCAGGTCGGCTACAAGCCCGGCCGTGCGGGCGCCATCATCTCCTCCGGCGCTATCCTCGGGCCCATCATCCCCCCGAGCACCAACTTCATCATCCTCGGCTCCTGCGTGAGCGGCCTGTCCATCACCAAGCTGTTCATGATCGGCCTCTTCCCCGGCCTCTTCATCGGCCTCGCCCTCATGATCATGTGGTTCTTCATCGTCCGTATCGACGGCTACCATGAAACCATCAAGTTCACCCGTGAGGAAAAGAAGAAGATCCTCATCGACGCCACCCCCGCCTTCATGATGCCCGTGCTCCTGCTCGGCGGTATCCGCTTCGGCGTGTTCACGCCTACCGAAGGCGGCGCCTTCGCCGCAGTGTACGCCATACTCGTGTGCCTGCTCTGGTACCGTGAAATCGGCCTCAAGGATCTTCTCCGGGTCAGCGCTTCTTCCGCCCGTACCACCGCCGCCGTGATGATGATCGTGGCCACCGCCACCGCCATAGGCTACTTCATCACCCTGGCCGATATCCCGCAGCAGATCATTTCCCTGTTCTCGCCGTTCAAGGATTCTCCCATCATCCTGCTCCTGCTCATCAACGCCTTCCTGTTCCTCATCGGCATGGTCATGGACCTCACTCCCAACGTCCTGATCTTTGCCCCTGTGTTCTATCCGTTGATTCTGGATGCCGGTATCGATCCTTATCACTTCGGCCTTATCTTCATCCTCAACCTCGGCATCGGCGTCATCACGCCCCCCGTCGGCACGGTTCTCTACGTCGTGTGCGGTATCGGCAACCTCAAGCTCCCCGCCCTCGTCAAGAACCTCCTGCCCTTCCTGTTTGTGGAAATCGTGATGCTGCTCCTGCTCACCGTCTTCCCCAAGCTCTCCATCATCCCCATGAACTGGCTCATCTGACGGCCTGACTCAGGGTAAACAAAAGGCTCCTTCCCACAGGAAGGAGCTTTTTTTTACCTTCTCCCAGGTTTGCGGGAAAGGCGGGAAAGGCGGGAAAGGCGGGAAAGGCGGGCGGGGCTCTGCCCCGTACCCCGCCGGGGGGAATGATTCCCCCCGGGCCCCCTCATCGGGCAGGCTCACGCTGGGGGAGGGCGCAAAAGGCAAAGCCCTGACTCGCTTCCGATGCTGAATCCCCCTCGCAGGGAGAACGTCGCGGAAGCGTGGCTTTTGCCCCGGGGGGCGGGAGCTCGCCGTACCGCGTTGCCTGCTCCCCGTCAGTGCAGGTG
>NZ_DYZA01000090.1 GCF_020741395.1 Mailhella massiliensis
CAGGTGAACCCCATCATGACTGCCGGTGTGGACGCGGCCAACGCGCTTCTGGCTATCAAGCATCTTGTCTTCGATACGAAAAAGATCACCATGGATCAGCTTCTGGAAGCGCTCAAGGCCAACTTTGAAGGCTATGAGGATATCCGCAAAATGTGCTTTGAAGCGCCCAAGCACGGCAACGACTACCCCGAAATCGAAGCTTTCGTGCAGCGTTTCTACCATGACGTGGACGAAATCCACAGCTCCGTGGGCCCGGACTGCTTCGGTTACAGGACTCCTCTGGACGCCTATTCCCTGTCGTACCACAACTATTTCGGTTCGCTCATGGGCGCCCTGCCCACGGGCCGCAAGGCGGGCGTCGCCCTCACCGACGGCAGCGTGTCCGCCATGCCCGGCACCGACCATGAGGGCATCACCGCGCTCATCAAGTCCGGTGCGGAAGCCATTGACACCGTGCGCTACGGGGCCAACCATTTCAATGTGAAGTTCCTGCCTTCTGCGCTGGAAGGCCCGCAGGGCGCGCGCAACCTCATTGCCCTCATCAAGACCTACTGCGATTACGGCGGCTCGCACATACAGTTCAACTGCGTGAGCTCCGACACCCTGCAGCACGCACAGGACAATCCGCAGGAATACAAGGATCTCGTGGTCCGCGTGGCCGGCTTCAGCGCCTACTTCACCCGTCTTGACCGCGGTGTGCAGAACGAGATCATCAAGCGCACGGAATACGCGAGCTAGTCATAAAAGCGCTCTCGGGGTGCACAGAAAGGCCGGGGCGCCCTGCGCCCCGGCCGGGAAATACTGACCTGCCGGGTATTCCGGCATAAAAACGGCAGCCGTCTTCAGGGGAGGAAGGCCATGAGCCAGGGAACCGTGTATAATATTCAGCGTATGTCCACCAAGGACGGCCCCGGCATCAGAACCACCGTGTTTCTGAAAGGCTGCCCTCTGCACTGTCTCTGGTGCAGCAATCCCGAATCCCAGAGCTTCGTCCCAGAGCTGCTTTTTTTCCGCAATCTGTGCACGGGGTGCGGGGCATGCGTGGCCTCCTGCCCTGCCGGGGCGGCCGTGCAGGAGGAAGGCATATCGGGACTGGATAGAAGCCGCTGCCTCTCCTGCGGGGCCTGTGCCGCCGTATGCCCCACGAAGGCGAGAGAAATGAGCGGCAGGCTCATGAGCGTGGAAGAGGTGCTGGCCGTACTGCGTAAGGATGCGCTTTTTTATGAAAATTCCGGCGGCGGCGTCACCTTCGGCGGCGGCGAGCCTACGGCGGCCGGGCAGTTCTTCCTGGACTTGGTGGAAGCTTCCGTCATGGAAGGCTGGCATGTCACGGTAGATACCTGCGGATTCTGCCCGGAAGAGCGTTTCCGCAAGGCCCTTGCCATGGCGGATCTTTTCCTTTTCGACGTGAAGCACATGGATCCTGTGCGGCACAGGGAGCTCACCGGCCAGGACAACGCCCTTATCCTGCGCAACATGGAAGCCGCGCTTCTCTCCGGCAGGGAAGTGCGCATCCGTATGCCGCTCATGCCCGGCCTCAACGATTCCGAGGAAAACATCGCCGCCATGGCGGACTTCTTCGGGAAATTCGGGCGCAGTGAAATAGAGATCATGCCGTGTCACGCCTTCGGCCGCAACAAGTATGCGGCGCTTTCCCTGCCTTTCCCGGCAGTCGGTCAGTACACGCCGGAAGCGCTTCAGCATGTGCGGGAGCGTTTTGCAGGGCACGGCCTTTCCACTGTCATTGTATAAAAAAAAGAGGAAACGACCATGTTTACCGTGAATATAGGCGAAGAGATGCTGGAAAAGCTCCGCGCCATGCTGGAAGACGAGGATGAAGATACCTGTGTGCGTCTGCGCGAATACAAAGTCGGCGGCGGATGACATTGCAAGATCGTGCTCGGGCTGGGCATGGATGAAATGGATGAGGACGAGGACGAAAAGGTTGTCGTGGAGGATGTTCCCTTCATTGCCGACAACGATTTCCTCATGAAATACGGCAAGGCCTTTGAGCTGAGCTTCAACGACGACAGGCAGGTCGTGCTCACGGCGCTTTCCTCGCTCGGATAGCGGCGCTTTTAAGGAGCCGGGAACCTGCCCGTACGGGAGATGAGATGATGTTTACTGTGACTGTCAACGAAGAAATACTGGCTAAACTCCGCTCCATGCTGGAAGACGAAGATGAAGGCACCTGCGTGCGCCTGCGCGAATATACCCTGGGCGGGGGCTGCCGTTCCCGTATCGTGCTGGGCCTCGCCATGGAAGAGATGGACGGGGACGAAGACGAAAGCGTGCAGGTGGAAGACGTGACCTTCATTGCCGACGGTGATTTTCTTCTGAGATACGGCAGGAAATTCGCTCTGGGCTTCAACGAGGAAAAGCAGGTGGAAGTCCGCGCTCTGGAAGAGCAGAACTGACGGATCTTCAAGGCATTGCGCCCTTCCTCAGTTCCCGGGAAGGGCGCGGGAGAGAGCCCGCTTTCCGTATGCGTGCGGGAGGCGGGTTTTTGACGCGAAAAGGGCGGAGCGTGCGAGGCGCGCCGTACGGGAGGAAACATGGCGGACTATGCGGATATGCACGCGTTTCTCATGCGGGAGCTTCGCCTCATGCATGAGCCGGTGGGCATACGGTTCTTTTTCGAGGCGGAGGAGCTGGAAGCTTTTCGCGGCAGGGGGCTGCATGTAGAGCCTGTCCGGCCGCTGACCTTCTGTCAGGCGGAGCTTGGCGCGCGCATGGAAGGGCTTATCGTCCTTCTGGACATGAAAAAGCTCTGGTGCACCGACGCGCGCTGCGTGTTCGGTGTGGATCCCGTAAGCGAGGGCGTGGTGCGCGACCTTCTGCGTTTCGGCAAGGACGAGGCGCAGGTGCGCCGTTTTGTGGAGAGCAAGCCCTGCATGAAGCGCGCTCCTCTGGCCGTGGCCTTTTCCCCCCTGCGAATGCAGGAAGGCGTGCCCGACGTGGTGCATTTCTGCTGCGACAACATGCAGGCGTATCACCTTGTGGACGATTGGATAGCCGTTTCCGACGTGCACCCTTTCCGGCCTTCTCTCAGCATCAATTCCGCGGTATGCGGAGGCACCGCCTTCAGTTTCCTTCACGGGCAGGCCAACATGACTCTTGCCTGCGCGGGAAGCTATAATTCCGGCAAAATGGAGCGCGGAGAAATTAATGTCATGATTCCCGGATCTCACATGGAAGCCGTGTTTTCCCGCATGAAGGAGCGCGTGGAGAAAACGGGCGGTGTTTCCCTCACGCGTTCGGGCCAGCCTTTTCCCGGTGCAGATATCTGCCAGAACTGCCCGGTTATCGTGTTCAAAAAGCCTGCGGAGCGGCCCGTAAAGTGACGTTTTTTGCCTGTCTCAGAGAAAAAGGCCGTTTCCCCGTGGGGAAGCGGCCTTTTTCGTTATGGATACGTTCATCCGGGATATGGCGCCCGTCGCGTCATGGCAAGGCATCTTTTGCCTGAGGGACTGCGTGCCATACCGCAGGAACTTCAGAACAGGCTGAGCTGGCTTGCCGTGGTTTTCGTATGCTTTGTCAGCTTGACGGCGTGGAAACGGGCAAGGGGCAGCAGGGGCGAGGGGGGGAGTGAGAGCGTATGCCCGTACAGGGTACGGCGGGCGGCCGAGGAAAGGAATACCGCCTCGGATGCTCTGGTGATGCCCACATAGAGGAGGCGCTGTTCTTCTTCCACAGGGGGAGGTGTGAAATCGTCCTTCTTGCCGAGCAGCGCGCCCACACCGGAGAAGGGCAGAAGCCCGTCTTCTGCGCCGGGAATGAAGACAGCCTTGAATTCCAGCCCCTTGGAAGCGTGCAGGGTCATAATCTGTACATATTCCGCCTGTGAGCGCACAGTGTCGATATCACGCCGGAAGGACACGAAGGACAGCAGTTTTTTCCAGTTTCCGTGTTCCTTCCATGCGAGGCGGAGGCTGCGGAACGCCGTGGAATCCTTGAACAGCGGATCGAAACATGCGGGGCGGGCGGCAAGCACCGCCTCCGGCCCTGCGGCCCAGGTTTCTTCCGGTACGTCATTGAGCGGGCCGTCCTCAGAGGTGGCGGGGGCGGGGGCAGCCGGAGCCATGGCTGCCAGAAGGGGGAAGCGCCCGGCGTCGAGGAAGGCGGCTTCCCTGCGGGAATGTTCTCTGCGCTGTAGAAAGCGTGCCGCAGCCTGGAGCATGAGGTCCACGCGCTCATCGTTCCAGAAGGCTTCCGCCTCAGGTGCGGCGCAGGGGATGCCCCTTTTTTCCAGGGCCGCGCGTATGGGGGGGATGAGGGCCTTCAGGCGGCAGAGCACGGCGATTTCTCCGGGGCTGCACGAACCGGCTTCCAGGTGGCAGCCCGAAAGCTGTTCATGCAGGTCGGCCTGCTGGTGGGAGGTGCCGCCGAGGAGGTAGGCGATGCGGTCGGCTATCCAGGCAGCTTCGCGTTCCGCGTTCGGCGCGGTCATCCATTGCAGGGTGGCGGAGGCTCCGGTCACGGACGTAAGTTCGCCGCAGGCTCCCCTGCCGTCCAGCGCGTCGTGCCCGGCTTCCAGAATGGCCGCCGCGGAGCGGTGGCTTTCAGTGAGGCCGAGCACGCGAAGCTGCGGCCAGCGCTCGCGCAGGGCGTTTTCAATGCCGGCATCTGCTCCTCGGAAACCGTAAATGGACTGGTCCGGGTCGCCTATACCGAAGAAGCCCGAACCGTCGGCAGGGGTGAGGGCCTGCACGAGCTCCTTCTGCAGGGGAGAAAGGTCCTGTACCTCATCCACAAGAATATGTTTCCAGGGCTTGGCCGCCCCGTAATTTCTGCTTTTGAGCTCAAAAAGCCAGGCTTCCGGCAGATCGGTATAGTCCGCGAGGTTGCGTTCCTTTTTCCATCGGCGGTAATTTTCCGCCGGACGAGCAAGTTCTTCCTCCATGGTTAGAGTTTCGCGGGCCATTTCCAGGCGGTCGTAGAGTCTGTCCGCCTCTTTTTTCTCCAGGCCGGGGTTGGCCTCAGCAAAGGCCTTGCGCGCGCCTTCTTCGGAAAGCACCGCCGGCGCTTCTCCTACCCAGCGCTTCAGGGCCAGGGCGTGCAGGGTATCCGTTTCCGGCAGGGCGGCTTCGCCTTCCTGCGCGTCGTTGCCGAGCGCCGCGGCCAGCCTTGCGCGCATCTCTTCCGCCGCGCGCCTCGTGAACGTCACGGCTACAATGTCCGAGGCGGGTGTGCCGGAGCGCAGAAGGTTCACCATACGGCCTACAAGGGTGCGCGTTTTACCTGAGCCCGGGCCGGCCAGCACGAGCACGGGGCCGGGGCCTGCAAGAAGCGCCTCCTTCTGCATCGGGCTGAAGGAATCCGCGGAAAAGGTATTTTCCCGGGAAGAGGCTTTTTCCGGGTGAGGGAGGGGAGCTTCCCGCCCTTTTTGCCGTTCAGCCTTTGCGGAGGCGGAGTTTTCCCGCGCCGCGTTTTTGCGCCGAGCGGCAGGGACGCGTTCCAGCAGCGAAGGGGTATTCTCATCTTCCTCGAACAGGCGGATGACGCCGTATTCCCCGTCGTAGCCCGCGTGGCGTATGACTTTTCCTGCGCGCATGCGGGCGACGGCTTCGCCGAGTTCCGGCCAGGCATGGCGCAGGTCGCTCTCGGGAACTTCCTGCAGAATAGCCATTTCCGAGCCGAAGCGCTCCAGAAGACCGGCGTATTTTTCCTGCGCCTTTCTGGTCTTTGAGCCGCAGTGCAGGATTTCCCCCAGAATTTCCGGCAGCGGAATGAGGGACTGGAAATCCTTGCCCGGGCAGGGAGGGGCGCTTCGGTCGGCCAGGGCAAGCACGCGGTGCAGCACCCCCACGGTGAGGGGCTTGCCGCAGACCGGGCAGATATTGTTCAGCTTCATACATTCGGCAGGCTCCAGCACGACGCCGCAGGCTCGGTGCCCGTCGAGATGGTACTTGCCTTCTTCAGGGAAGAATTCCAGCGTACCCGCATAGCGGGTTTCCCCTGCTTTCTGTTGGAGGGCGTCGAAGATGCCGTCGTAGGTCGCCGGGCCTTCAAAAAGCGTGGCTTCACGGGCGAGGTTTTCCCCGGAGTGCGCGTCGGAACTGGAGACCATGAGCAGGTGGTCGAGGTGGCTCCAGCAGCGGTTCATGTCCGGGTCGGAGGAGAGGCCGGTTTCCGCTGCGAAAATATGGGGCGTCAGGTCTTCAAAACATTCTTCCAGGCTGTCGAATCCGGACTTGGAGCCGAAGAGCGCGAACCACGGCGTCCAGATATGGGCGGGGATCATGAAGGCGCGGGGAATATCCAGCACCATGGAGAGCAGATCCTTCACATCGAGGCCTAGGATGGGCCTGCCGTCGGATTTCAGGTTGCCTATGGCTTCCAGCTTTTCACAGAGTCTGTCCGCGGATTCGAAATCCGGCACATACACAAGGCTGTGTATCTTGCGTACTGCGCCGTTTTTCTTGTAAATGGAACTGATTTCCGCCTCAAGCATGAATTTCGGCTCGCACGGGGCAAGGCCCGCGAGGTGCGGGATTTCGCGGCGTACGTCGTCGCTGTTCAGAGATTTTTTCAGGCGGAAGAGGCCGCTTTCTTCGTCCTTTTCCAGCTGTTCGCGCAGTTCCTCACGCCATGCGGGGTGCGTGAAGTCGCCCGTGGCAAGCACGTCGATGCCCTTGACTCCGGCCCAGGCGGCGAGATGAGGCAGGGTAAGACGGGAACTGGTGGCGCGGGAAAAACGGGAATGTATGTGCAGGTCGGCTCGGAACATGGGTGACTCGCGGCGGGAAAGGATGAAAAGCCGGCCGGACTGAGCCGGGCCGTGAATGTTTCTGCCCCGTTATAGCGGGAACGGCCTCGGGGTGCAATGCGGACGCAGGCGGGGAGTATGGGGAAATGATGAAAAATACTGCGGATGCGGCGGGCTTTCCCGCCGGACTGGAGCAGCCGGAGGGAAGCTTTCGTTTCAGCACCGACGCGTTGCTTCTGGCTTCTTTCGCACAGAAACTTCTCCGGAGGGAAGATGCCGTTTTCGCCGAGCTCGGCACCGGATGCGGGGTGGCGGCCATGGCCGTATTGCGGGAGCGCCTTCTGTGGCGCGCCGTGGGCGTGGAGATCATGCCCGCTCTTGCGGAGGCCGCCCGCCGCAATGCCTGCCGCCTCGGCCTTGAGGGGCGCTTTTTCGTGGTGGAAGGCGACGTGGCCGCCCGCTCCGTCCTGGACAGGGTAAGGGAGGCCTTTGCGCCGGAAGGCGGGGGAAAGCGCCTTTTTCCTCTGGTGATGTGCAACCCCCCGTGGAGGAGGGAAGGGGAAGGCCGCCTGCCGCCCTCTCCTTTGCGTCGTGCCGCGCTTTTCGGCACGGAACAGACGTTCCGGGATTTTTTTCTGGCCGCCGACGCCCTGCTGGAAAACGGAGGTCAGCTTGCGGTGGTGAGCGGTGCGGAGCGCACGGCGGAACTTCTGGCCGCCCTGCCCAAGCGCCTGCATGCGGAAAAACTGCAATTCGTCTTTACCAGGGAAAACGCGCCCGCCGCTTTCGTGCTCCTTGGAGCGCGGAAGAACGGCCGCTCCGCACTTTGCGTGGAGAAGCGGGAACTCCGGACTCGGTGAGCGGCCGGTACAGGGCGCTGTGCCGGGCTGAATATCATGCACGGCGCGCCTCTGTCTGCCCCTGCGCTTCCCGCAGCTTAGCGTTCCGACCAGATGAGCCTTTTGTTCTTCACATTGAGCCTGCCGAGGGGCAGGGAGTTCCAGCGCAGAAGCACAGCGCGCGCATCCGCCGGGACGGAAGAGGGGGCCTGCAGGCTCTGGCCCTTGAGCAACCCTAAAATAAGCTTCAGCCCTTCAGTCCCTTCGAGGTCAAGATGCGGGCCCGGGCCTTCGATGCGCACGCGCGGGGAGAGGCGCAGCTCCCCGTTTCTGCCGGTTTTTCCCATGTACAGCCCCTGCCAGTGCAGATCTTCCGGCAGAAGGGAGAGGGCGGGAATGGGCAGGGCGTGCAGGCTCTGGCCGAAACGCCCTATTTCCGCATGCACGCGGCGTACGTCCAGGCCCTGGGCGCGGAGCTCTTCTTCGCTCGCTACTTCGGCGAGCACGGGGCGATCCGTCTGCGGGAGAGGATCTTCCGCAACGCCCGGCTTGCGCAGCCTTGCCACAAAAAAGCCCTGAGTGTCGCCCTTTTTGGGATTCAGGCACCATACGCCTTCACAGCCCTGCGGGGCCTGGAGGTCGAAGCCCGGCATATCGTCCAGAGCTTCCAGCGTGAGGCCGAGCTCCTTTCCGGCGAAGAGCACCTGCTTTTCGTTTTCTTCAACATCCGTAGTGCAGGTGGAATAGACCATGACGCCGCCGGGACGCAGCAGCCGGGCTGCCTCGCGCAGAAGTTCCCTCTGCAGGCGGATGAGCGGGGCTACTTTATCGTCTTTCCAGATATCCATGACACGGGGATTCTTTTCCACCGTTCCCCAGCCGGAGCAGGGCGGATCGAGCTGAATGTAGTCCCATGAGGCGTCGGGCAGGGGAAGCTTTTCTCCGCTTCTGCAGCAGGTCACGGTCTGGGTGAGGCCCATGACGTGAAGGTTGCGGCGCAGGTTGGCGAGACGCACGGGGGAAGGCTCGTTGCCGAGCACCATGCCGTGAGGCCCCACCAGCCAGGCAAGCTGGCTGGTCTTGCTGCCGGGGCTTGCGCACATGTCGAGAACCAGGGCGCCCTTCGGCGGGTTGAGAGCCACGGGCGGCAGCATGGAGGCCCGATCCTGGATATAGATAAGCCCGAAGAAACCGGCCAGGCTGCTG
Organism: Mailhella massiliensis; assembly: GCF_020741395.1. GTDB lineage: Bacteria > Desulfobacterota > Desulfovibrionia > Desulfovibrionales > Desulfovibrionaceae > Mailhella > Mailhella massiliensis_A. Next base: position 8,755 of record NZ_DYZA01000090.1, read on the forward strand.
CCCAGGGGGAAAGGCTCTTCCCACAGGCGCCTCGCAGGGGCGAAGAACGGGTCTTCCTCAAAGCGGAATCCCTGAAGGCGGAGCATTTCTTCGGCGACAGGGATTTCTTCCTGAGCGCATGCAAAACGGAAAGAGCGGCGTGCGGTGGTCGTGGGTTCCAAAATAACTCCAAAGCGGGAATTGTTACAAAAAAGGGAGGGGCCGTGATGTTGCTGTTTGGGGCGAGAAAGTGTAGAGTGCCTTGCAAATCCTTCAAGGAGTTTTCTATGTCCAGACGTTTTCTGCCCGCTCTTTGGGCATTTACCCTTCTGCTTCTCATGACGCAAGTGCCCGCCTTCGCGGCCACCTATGTAGTGTCGCCCTTCTCGGTCTCCGGTGCCAAGGGATATTCCTATCTCGGGCAGGCCGTGCCGTCCATGCTTACGTCGCGGCTCTACCTCCAGGGGAAGTTCGAGCCCGTGGAGCGCCAGGATTCCGCGTTGAAGGAAAAAACGCCCGGTTCCAAAAGCGCCGCAGAAGCCATGGGCCGGAAATTCGGGGCTGACTATGTGGTCTGGGGCGGCATCACCGTCATGGGCGATCAGGCCAGCCTTGATGTGAGCGTGCTTTCCCCGAACGGCAAGGTGTGGAAGGAATCATCCACCAGCTCCGTGAACGCCCTTATCGGTGGTCTTCAGGCCGTGGCGGACAGCATCAATGTTGAAGTGTTCGGCCGCACCGACGTCACCCGCACAGCCTCCGGCTCGGCAGGCGCCCCCGCAGGTGCCCCCGGCGCGCCGAACAGTGCCTTTGTGGTGAATGAAAGTCATGGCCGTGTGGAGGGCGACACTTATCTCAATCCTGCCCTGCGCTATCAGGGCACGGAATCCGCACGCGCCCAGATCCGCAGCCAGATGATCAACTTTGAATGTCTCGGCATGGAAGTGGCCGATATCAACGGTGACGGCAGAAATGAAGTGCTTCTGCTCAGCCCCAGCACCCTGAATGCCTATACCTGGAAGAACGGCAACAAGCTTGTGGAGGTGGGCGAATACCGCTTCCCCTCTTCCATGAGGCCCGTGCTTGTGCGTCACTACAGCCAGAACGGTACGGACTACATTATCCTCACCGGCTTTGAGGAAAACGGCTACACTCCCTATTCCCAGGTACTTCAGTTCGTCAACGGTAAGTTCAAGGTGGTGGTGAAGAGCATCGACCGTTACCTGAACGTGGTCAAGATCCCTCCTCTGTATGAATCCGTGCTTGTCATGCAGGACGGCGATCGCAGCAAAGTGGTGCGCGGGCCTATTTATCAAGTCCACATCAAGGGGGACGACGTGGTTCGCAGCGGTAAGCTGTCCAACCTGCCCAAGGAGGCCACGCTGTTCAATTTCTCCTGGATTCCTGCCGACAGAGGCCGTCAGGGCGATCATCTGGCGCTTATTGCGGAAAACGAAACACTGCTTACCTTCGATGCCCGCGGCAACCGTCTTGCCGGTACGGAAGATACTTACGGCGGCAGCTCCGTCTATATCGTGGGCGACAGAGGTATAGGCAGCACCACCTCCTCCAGCGACGGTACCGATCTGGTGCTCTATTATGTGCCCATGCGCATGCCCGTGGTGGATCTCGACCGCGACGGCCGCTATGAACTCATCAGCAACAAACCCGTTACCACTGCGGGCAAGCTGTTCACCAACTACCGCACCTATCCTCAGGGTGAGATACATGCCATGCTGTGGAACGGCATGGGTATGGAGCTTCTCTGGAAGACCCGCCGCATCAGCGGCACGGTGTGTGAGGTGGCGGTGGCCGACGTGGACAATAACGGCAAGCTGGATCTTGTCGTAGCCGTCAACGCCTACGGCGGGCTCACCTCCGGCCTGAAGACCCGCTGCGCCGTGTACATGTATCCGCTGGATACCACCAAGGTCAACGCGAAGCCCAATTATCAGGAATAACGCTTTTCCCTCCGGGGGTCCCATGTCCGACAAGACCGATCCGGCCATGCTGCCGGAAGTGACATTCTCCACCTTTGTGCTGTCTCTCGCTTCTTCTGCTCTGGTGCATCTGGGCGAGGTGCCGAATCCCGAAACCGGGAGCGTGGCCTGCAATGAAGTGCTGGCCCGCAATGCCATAGACGTGCTTACCATGCTCGATGACAAGACGCGCAACGGCCTCACCCCCGAGGAAAGCAAGCTCATACGGGACGTGCTCTACGAACTGCGCATGAAGTTTGTGGCTCGTTCCTGAAATATCCCAACTCAACAGGCCGGAGAAACTCCGGCCTTTTTCTGGAGTACTGCCATGCTGCGAGCCGGACTGGTCGGCGTAACGGGCTATACCGGGATGGAACTGTCCCGTATTCTGGCTTCCCATCCTTCCATCAGGCTGACGGTTGCCACGTCCAGACAGGACGCGGGAAAGCGCCTTGACGCCGTGTATCCCTTTCTTCAGGGGCTTCCCGGCTCGGAGGTGACGCTGGTGGAGCCCGACGCCGCGTTTCTTGCGCGTGAATGTGACGTGGTCTTTCTCGCTGTACCTCACGGCGTGGCCATGGAAATCGGCGCGGAACTTTACGACGCGGGCGTGAAGGTTGTCGATCTTTCGGCGGATTTTCGCCTGCGCGATGCGGAGGTATACGAGGCATGGTACAAGCCCCACACCCGCAGGGAATATATAGCGAAGGCGGTATACGGCCTGCCGGAGCTCTATGCCTCCGAAATCGCCGGAGCCCGTCTGGTGGCCAATCCGGGCTGCTACCCCACCTCTTCTATCCTCGGCCTGTATGCGGCGCTCAAAAACGGCATCATCAGGACGGATGATATCATCATCGACGCCAAATCCGGCACCACGGGCGCCGGGCGCAAGGCCGTCGTCAGTTCCCTCTACTGCGAGGTGGCTGACTCCTTCCGGCCCTACAATATCGGCGGCAAGCACAGGCATACGCCGGAAATAGAACAGGAGCTTTCTCTGGCCGCCGGGACGCCCGTGACGGTGTCTTTCAATCCCCATCTTCTGCCCATCAGCCGGGGCATACTCGCCACCATCTATACAAAGCTGACCAGCGCTCTTTCTCAGGCCGACGTGCAGGCCCTGTATGAGGATTTCTGGAAGAACAGCCCGTGGGTGCGCGTGCTTCCGGCCGGGAAACTTCCCGAAACGCGCAATGTTCGCGGTACCATGTTCTGCGACATTGCCGTCACGGTGGATCAGCGCACCGGCAGGCTCATCGTCACTTCCGCTATAGATAATCTCTGCCGGGGAGCTTCCGGTCAGGCTGTGGCCAATGCCAACCTCATGTTCGGCTTGCCTGTGGAAACGGGCCTGAACGTCGCGCCTCTTGTGCCGTAGGCCGGGACTGCATATCTCCATGAAAGAGGCGGCGAACCATGTTCCGCCGCCTCTTTCATGCTTGAGGGCGTTGAAGGCGTAAAGCGTCCGACACGATAAACCATTTTTCTGTGGGTGGATCACAAAGCAGTTATACCCAAAAAGACCTTTTCGAAAGAGCATGTCTGCTCGGGCTCCTGTTCTCGAAAAGATGTTTTTTATGATGAAAGAACGATATCATGCACATAGAAAAGGGCTGTGCAAGTACGACTCTTGTTTTCGTCTTGTATTACTGGAAGGGAGACGCCTGTCGGCGGCAACGTCTCAGGCTGATTGAAGGGGCGGAGATGAGACGCGAAGAGTTTTGCGCATAAAGCGCGGCATGCCGCAAGGCGGGATGAGCGCGCTGGCTCTCCGGACGCATGCAGCAGAGAAAGACCAGAAAAAGAGGGCGGCCGCCCGAAGGCGGCGCGCCCTGTCTGCCTGTGGAGGCGGGAAAACGGGTCAGATCTTGTTGGAGCTGCCGAGCACGTTGCGGATTTTACGCTGCACCATATCCTTCACGGCCTGGCGGGCAGGCTTGAGGTAGGCACGCGGGTCAAAGGCTTCGGGGTGTTCGGCCATGTACTTGCGGATGTTGGCCGTCATGGCAAGGCGTATGTCGGAGTCGATATTGATCTTGCACACGCCGGACTTCGCAGCCTGGCGCAGCATTTCTTCGGGCACGCCCTTGGCGTCGCCGAGCTTGCCGCCGTACTCATTGGCCATGGCCACGAATTCCTGCGGAACACTGGAGGCTCCGTGCAGCACCAGAGGATAGCCGGGCATCATGGAGGATATCTTGTCGAGGCGTTCAAAGTCGAGCTTGGCTTCGCCTTTGAACTTGTACGCGCCGTGGCTTGTGCCTATGGCAATGGCCAGGGAGTCACAACCGGAGCGCTGGGCGAATTCCACAGCCTGATCGGGGTCGGTATAGATGCTGCTTTCGGAGCTGACGTGCTCTTCCACACCGGCGAGGCGACCAAGTTCCGCTTCCACCCATACGCCGCGGTCGTGGGCATAGTCCACCACCTGCTTGGTTACGGCGATGTTTTCTTCAAAAGGCAGGTGGGAGCCGTCGATCATGACGGAGCTGAAGCCGCCGTCGATGCAGGCCTTGCAGAGTTCGAAGTCGGGGCCGTGGTCGAGATGCACAACCACCGGGATATCGGCTTCAGCAAGGGCTGCTTCCACCAGCTTCATGATGTAGACCTGACCGGCATACTTGCGGGCCCCGGCGGAAACCTGCAGAATCAGCGGGGAACGCTCTTCCGCGCCGGCCTGCATGATGCCCTGGATGATTTCCATGTTGTTGACGTTGAATGCGCCGATGGCATAGCCTTCTTTGTAGGCGCGGGCAAACATCTCTTTGGGAGTGGTAATAGGCATAAAGTTCCCTCCGGGGAGCGGGTATCATGAGAGGCATGAACAAGCGGGCGCCTCTCTGCATCTTTGTTTCTTTTGTATCCGCAGTGGGGAATTTTCGCAAGGGATAGCGCCGTAAAAGAGGCGCTCTTTCCCTAATTATGAGATAATATCCTCCCACAGCTTGTTTTCGTTCAGCTTTTTTGCGGTGTCTTTATCATTGAGGTCGATTTTCAGGGGGGAAAGGGTGGCCCAGCCCCGGTGCAGCCAGCTTTTATCGGTGCCTTCATCCTCCAGCTGGAAGTGCTGGAAGGGGTCGATCATCCAGTAATATTCCCTGCCGCGCGGGGAAAAGCGGCGTTCGTAGGAGTCCAGGCAGGCCCAGTCGGTGCTGTGCGGGCAGACTTTGAGGCCGCGTATTTCTTCCGCCGGGCAGTCGGGCAGGTTGAGGTTGTACACTCGGTGCACAGGCAGGCTGTTCCAGTCCAGGGCCGTGGCCATACGCGCCGCAAGGTCGGCATGGGCCGCCGTCAGGCCCGAATAGGCGCAGTGGGAAACCGCCATGGTCGGGATGCCGTACATGGCTGCCTGTATGGCCGCGCCCACGGTACCGGAAAAGAACACATCCTGCCCGGCGTTGGGGCCGAAGTTGATGCCGGTAATCACAAGATCCGGCTTGAAGTCGGGCATGATGCCGCGAAGGGCAAGGATCACGCAGTCGGCCGGAGTACCGGAAACGGCGATGCCTTCAAAAGGGCCTCCCTCGGCATGGGGAAGGCTGACCTTCCGGGTGAGGATGGGGCCGTGCACCGTGAGGCAGCAGCCCGCGCCGGAATGTTGTTCTGCCGGGGCTACGGCCCGTACGTCGTGCCCGGCACGCAGAAGAGCAGCGTGGAGCAGGTGCAGGTTGGAACTGTATATGCCGTCGTCGTTGCTGATGAGTATGCGCATGGTGGCTCCGTGAGGGCGGGGAAAGGCTTTGACAAGCTTTGCCTCGCCATATAGTGGAAAGAAAAAGGAATATGTCGCGGGAGAGGGCTTCTGCTCCGCTTCCCATGCTTTTTTGTATAGAACGGGAATCAAAAGTCAAATCCTTCTGAGGTAACCATGAGGGAACACCGGAATATCAGCGCCGTGTCCGCCGGAGATGAGCTTTCTTCCTGCTACCTGATCAGTCAGGCCACTCTTCAGCAGTCCCGCAACGGGCCCTACTGGAGGCTGGAGCTCAAGGACGCGAGCGGCTCTCTGGAAGCCAAGATATGGAGCCCCCTCAGCCTTTCCCTGCCCGCGCTTTCGGCAGGGCAGATGGTGAGCGTGGAAGGGCGCGTTTCCCTGTACCGGGAGCAGCTTCAGCTTACGGTGGATAATCTCCGTGTGCTCGAAGAGGAGGAAGTCGCCGCCCTGCCCGTGGAGGATTATCTGCCCTCCAGCCCGAGACCTGCCAAGGATATGCTCGACGATATAGAAAGTTTGTGTGAGGCGGAGCTGACCCATAAACCCTGGAAGAAGTTCATGCGTTCCGTGCTTTCCGACAAGAACATCCGCGCGCGTCTTCTCACGGCTCCGGCCGCGAAATCCGTGCATCACGCCTATGCCGGAGGGCTCCTGGAGCATATGCTTTCCGTAGCGAGGCTGTGTATGCTTATGGCCGGGCACTACCCGGAGCTCGACAGGCAGACGCTGCTTGCCGCGGCTCTTTTGCATGATATAGGCAAGCTTGAGGAAATGGGCGGGTTTCTGGTCACGGAATATACCGATGAGGGCAAGCTTCTCGGGCATATCGTGCAGGGAATGATCATGCTGGAGCCTTTTTTGAAAAAGGCGGGACTTGCTCCTGAGCTTGTCATGCACTTCAAGCATCTTATCGCCAGTCATCACGGCGAAGTACAGTTCGGAGCCGTGCGGGAACCCTGTACGCCGGAGGCCTTCGTGCTGCACCATGCCGACAATATCGACGCCAAGCTCGCCCAGTGCCGGAGCCTGCTGCCGCAGGACGGGGAGGAGAACGGCATGGCCTGGAGCGCCTATCAGAGCCTGCTCGGCAGAAGCCTGTGCCGGCCCGTGCGCACGCCGGAAGCTTCGGGAGAAGTAAAAGTGGCAAGGCAGGAGAGAAAAGCGGAATTGAAGCAGGAGGAACGGCAGTGTTCGTTACTGTAGAGGGTGTGGAAGGTTCGGGCAAGAGCACGCTTTTGGGGCTTCTTGCTGGAGAATTTGAAAGGCGCGGCGTGCCTTTTGTGCGCACCCGTGAGCCGGGAGGTTGCGCGCTCGGCGCTCGCATCAGGCCCCTTCTGCTCGATGTTTCGAGCCGTGTGGAGGAGAGGGCGGAACTTTTTCTTTTTCTGGCCGACAGGGCGCAGCATGTGGCGGAAACCATACGTCCTGCGCTCGCGCGCGGAGAATGGGTTCTGTGCGACCGCTACGCCGATTCCACCATCGCCTATCAGGGCTACGGGCGCGGAATGGAGGTGGAGATGCTGCAGCGCCTCAACGATTACGCCACCGGCGGTCTCTGGCCGGACAAGACGCTTCTTCTTGACCTGCCTGTGGAGACGGGGCTTGAGCGTGCCCTTGCCCGCAACGGCCGCGAGGGCCTGAGCAGAAGTGAAGGGCGCTTTGAAGCCGAGGAGCGGGCTTTTCATCAGCGCATCCGCGAGGGCTTTCTCGCCCGGGCCCGGCGCTGGCCTGAGCGCTTCTGTGTGCTGGACGCGAGTCTTGCTCCTCAGGAGATTTTTTCCCGTGCATTGGAAGCCCTGGGCCTCGGCTGCTGAAAAGCCGGCAAGGGCTTGTATGCGGAGGACGTCGTTCCCTGGGGAGAGATGTTTTTTAAGGCCGAAAACTCCCCGCTAGACGGAGAGTTCCAAAAAGGCGAAGCCCTTAAATAAGTTAAAAAATGGGTTCCTTTGAGAGATAGTCAGTTGTCTCGACTCGAGATTTATACACAAAGGAACCTAATAATGAATGACCAGAGTTTAAACCGTACCCGCTGGAACTGCGAGTATCCCATCGTTTTTGCTCCGGAATTCAGACGCGAGCTGATATACGGCAGGTATCGCAGAACTAGGAGAAATTCTGAGAAAACTGTGTGAGTACAAAGGAATAGAGATAGTGGAAACAAATGCGTGTGTGGACCGTATCCATATATGCGTCAAGATTCCACCCAAGTATGGCGTGGCGCAGATAATGGGGTATTTGAAAGGGAAGAGTTCCCTGATGATATTCGAGAGTTTTCCGTATCTGCGTTACAAGTCCGGCAATCGTCGTTTCCGGTGCACCGGTTATGTTGTCGGCGCGGTGGGAGTCAATGAGGCGACCATCATCAAGTATGTGCGGGAGCAGGAAGAACGAGACAAAATGACCGATCAGTACCGCTTGGTGGAAAGGCCCGTCAGCTCGGTTACGGGCAACAGAAAATAACTCTTCGGCAAAAGTCGAGGCAGAGCCCTTTGAAGGGCAGCCGGGTAACAGACCCGTACGTATAGGGTCAAATCAAACCGCCCCTTGAAGGGGCGGTTCTGACTTTGATGCCGTATTCCGGCGATGGGAAATCCATCTTTCATGATGCTATGCAATCGAGGCGGGAACGGCCGCGGGCTCCGGGCGACTCATGCCTGGGCGTTGCGGTAGCCGTATCATGCCCTGAACTGGCGTTGACCCCGCCAAGCCTGCATAATTACCTGCCGTTGCCGGAGCACGAGCGGAAGCGGTATCTTCTTTTCCGTCCTGGACCTTCCTCCCGTCCGTACCGACCTCCTTCACTCTGCCTGCGGCCGCAGTCCATGCCTTGGCCGCAATCGGTATTTCCTCTTTCCCGGTTGGTTCCGAAACCTGTCTGCCGCCTTTTCATCATCCGTTGCATGGGGTCCTCCTCTTTTTTTTGAAATATATTTCATAATAAGAGCCGGATAAAGGCCGGTAGTATCCAGCCGTTTGCGGTCAGTAGGCAGTCAGAAAGGCCCCGAGAGGCAGCGCTGCATCTAGAAAGGCTTCCCTGCTCATCTGGGGGTCGTAGCAAAGCAGGGCCGAACCAGTAGCGGCGTTGAACCGTATGCTTTTCCATGGGCCGCTCTTCGCCAGGGCGTCTGTGAGGGGGGAATGGAGGGATGCGTCCCTGAAGGCTTTGTGGCGCAGGCGCACGCGTCCGTCAGTAAAGCTGACTATATGGCGCATAAGCGCGGCGCGGGCTTCTTCCCTTGCTGCTGCGGAGTCCTGCCTTTCCTGTGGGCCGTTTTGGCCCGTCATGCCTTTTTCGAATAAGGAGAGCGCCGGGGTACCGGAGGACTGCCTTTTGCCTTCATGGGGGTCTTTCAGAAGAAAATCGAGGGCTTCTTCCGTCAGGGAAGCTCCCTTTTTTCCGCCCATGCCTTTCCCTCTGCCTCTCATGTTTTTGCCTGCCGAGGCAAAAGCGGAGCCTGTGCTTTTCATACTCAATCCCCTGCCCAGCAGCTTCAGAATCCCTATGGTGATGTTGCCCGTCATATGTCCTCCTTGGGGAGAGCTTTGCCGCGGCATCGTCCCATGCGTCCTACCCCCCGGCCCCGACAGGTATGTTCGCTGTGTCCTCGGCCCCGGCATTCTCGTCCCGGGACGACGCTCAGCCGTACATTGCCGCCTTCACAGAGGAGAGGAAGACCGTCGCGCAGAGCTGTGGCCACGCGTCGTCGGGCTTCCCCCAGAAGGCGGCAGAGTGTGGGAGCGGATATGCCCATGGCTTTTGCAGCCTCTTCCTGAGGGAGGCCCTCGGCATCCACCAGGCGCATGGATTCAAGCATGTCGAGGCTCAATGTCATTTCCGTCATGCCGGCCATGCCTCCTTCTGGAAGAAAACGTGTCCACGCGGGCTTGTGGGTGATGATGCGTATTTTCTGTGGGCGCATGTTCCTTCCCGTGTTTTTATTATGAAATATATTTCATATATAGAATGCTTCTCTGTACATGTCAAGGGCATCGCGGAAATAAGGGGCAAGGCATAGGAATGTCGCGTACCGTCTCTCGTTCTCGAGCCATGGAGATTCAAGCTCTGCAAAGATCGGGGCTGGCTTTTGCCGTCGAGATTCCGGGGGGGGGGTAAAAAAGCGCCGGAGAAAGTTTCACCGGCGCTTTGGGAGAGGATACGAAGAGGAAAGGCTTAAACGAGCTTCATACCGAGCAGCTTTTCTGCATTCTTATAGAAGAATTTTTCCTTGTGCTCGGGGGAGAAGTTGAAGCGTTCCAAGTCCTGTATGGCCTGCTTCATGTTGTAGCAGGGCCAGGCGGAACCGTAGAGGATGCGTTCACCGTCGAGCCATTTCATGGCGTCGCCGAACATCTGGTTGCCGGGAGCCGTGGGGTTCAGCATGTAGATATCGGGCAGAAGCCACACGTTCTTGTTGGTAATGGCTACCTGGAAGATCATGGGTATCCAGGGGTAACAGCCGTGTGCCACCACGATCTGAAGGTTCGGGAAATCGTTGGCTACATGCTGCACAGTGGCGGGATCGGAATATTCCAGTGTCCCCTGGAAGAAGCTCAGGGTAAGCACCATGGGAATACCGGCCTTTTCGCAGCGGGCGTAGAGGGGGTAGAGCACGTTGGCGTCGGCCTTGCGGGGAGGAATGGCGTAGGCGGGTTCCATGGCTACGCCCTTGATGCCGCCTTCAAGGCAGCGCTCCAGCTCGTCCATGGTTGCGGATACGCCGTGGGTGATATCCAGGCTGCCGAAGGGGATGATCTTGCCGGGAAATTCCCTGGCCATGGCGAGGATATCGTCGTTGGGCACGGAAGCCGCGTCGTTGGGAACCTGACGGCCGATGATGACGCCTGCGGAAATGCCGGCTTCTTCCATTTCCTTCCAGAACAGGTCGAGGTCTTTTTTTTCTGCGGCTTCGCTGGGAATACCGTGATACTTCTGGGGGGCGGCCTCATTGCAGACGGGGCTGAAGATGCCGAGGTTCTTGAAACCCTTGTAGGGAGGGCGGAGCCGGAAGTCGAAGATCATGATACACTCCGATGGAAAAGGGCCGAGCCCTTTTCTTTGATAAAAGAAGCGCGGTTGTCACGGCACGGCGCGGAACCTTTCCGCCCATGTCTGTTCCTCCTGCGCCGCGCGACGCAAGCGGAACCCTGCTCAAGATTCACTGACGGGCGGCCAGCTTTTTTTCATAGGCTTCCAAGGAGACTTCGCCCAGTTTCCGCCACAGGTTGTCGTAGCGTTCCACGGCGGTGTTGCGGCCTTCCTGTACGGCGCGCCTCATTTCTTCGGCGTACAGAGTGAGGGTACGGTCGGAAAGCGTTTCCAGTTCGCAGCGGAAGTAACGGCGGAACATGCTGTCGCAGTTTACATTGATGGCATGGGGATAGCGGCGGGCAGCTTCCTGGAGGAAGTGTATTTCCATGTCGGTGATTTCATCCAGCAGGGGACTTGTGGAAAGCGGGGGCAGGCGGTCGTCCATGCGGGCGTATTTTTCAATCATGAAGTTGCGGCCGGCTACGGCAGCTTCTTCCAGGTCGTTCAGATAGGACTCCAGCGTGGCGATATCGTGGGTACAGTGGTTCATCCAGCGCATGACGCGGAAGGAATTCGGCCGCGTCTGACAGACGCTGGTACCGCCCTCATTGGGCGTGGACAGGAACATGTCGAGCTCGCGTTCGACGATTTTTTCGATCAGGCGTTCCTTTTCTTCATTCATGGCAGACTCCTCAGATACGGGGCTTTTCCTGGGAAAGAGCCCTCTTGCAGATGTTCAGGTTGTAGCGGTACCCCTCAATGTCCTGACCTTCGGTATGGCCGCATCGGGCGTAGCAGGCAAGGGCTTCCTCCAACATGTCTGCAGCTTCCTTCCAGTGACTGGCGGCGGCCAGGGCTGTGCCCAGGTTACCCATGGAAAAGGCGGTTTCCGGGTGATCTCCCAGAAGCTTGCGCCGTATGGCGAGCGCCGCGCGATGATGGGCCACGCCCTCTTCGCTGCGGCCTGCTTCTTCATAAATACGTCCGAGATTATTCAGGCATGTGGAAATTTCAAGACTTTCCGGGCCGCGCTCTTTTTCCCACAGCGCTTTGGCCTGAAGGTTGAGAGCCTCCGCCCTGTCCAGATTGCGGGCCATGTATTCCCCGAAGGAAAGGGCGAAAAGGGAGGGAGCCATGCGCGGGTCATCTGCGGGAAGATAGCGGCGCAGAAGTTCCAGAGCCCTGCGTCCCGTCTCCACGCTCCGGGCAACGTCATGGCAGGCCAGCTCCGCGCGGGCAAGCGCCGTCACGGCCAGGGCAAGGCTCGCCCCGGGACTTTCTTCCAGCAGGCGGCAGGCACGGGAAAATTCTTCGCGTGCTTCTTCACTTCTGTCCTGATGGAAGAGGGCGAGGCCCAGCGCGTAGCGCAGGCCGCCTTCCTCGGCTGCGGGCAGGGCGGGATATTCCTTGAGAAGCTCCCTGAGCGCAGGCTCAGCCTGCGCATCGGGGAGGCTTTTTGCCATGTTGAAGGCGTTGCGGAAGCGTTCCATCAGTCCTCCATCACGTTGCGGCGGCGAAGTTCCGGCTCCCGGATGCCCATCTGCACCACAGGTCCGGCGGCCCACAGCCAGTTGCCCTGATTGGGGCAGAGCCCCTGGACTTCCAGTTCCTTTGCCGTCAGGGCGCAGAGTTCTTCAATGGCCTGTACGGCGGCTACGCCCTGATCCTCGTGGCTCCATTGTGCCTGCGAAAGGACGCGCAGGGTTTTTACGGTGTTTCTGCCGAGCACGGGCAGGCTTTCCGCCGCCCGGCCCGCCCATTTGTAGAAGGGCATATAGCGGCGGCTGAGCAGAAAGGCCATGGACAGGGCCGCTTCGGAAAAACGGGCCGCAGCCAGCATGGCCGCCACGAAATCGCCGCGCTGGAGACAGCGGGGCAGATTGTATTGCCCTGCCTGGGCCATGATCATGCAGCGTGAGGCTATTTTCTTTCGTCGTACGTCTTCGGGGTAATGCTTGAGAAGTTCTTCTCGAATAGCGGAAAACTCGCCTCCCTCATCCATGAATACGGCGCCGTTGGTACAGGAGCAGAGGTGATATTCGGGAATGGAGAGCCATTCCTTCCAGGTGCCCGGCACATGGTCCATGCCGAGAAAGCGCCGGTAGAAAGCCTTGACGGGCAGGGGGCCCACGCGGCCCATGCGTTTTTCGGCGCTCAGGCGGGTAGGATAACCTTCAAATACGGAAGGCAGGGCGGAAAGCGCGTGCTCTATGCGGTCAAGTTCCGAGTGAAGCAGCTCATCGTTCACCCACAGGCAGAATGCCGGTCCCCAGTCGTGATCGCGGGAAATACCGTCGTCCAACCCGAGACATTCCGAACCTTCTCCCACAAGCCCTGCTGCAGAACGAGCCATGATATCGGGGATGTGTTCTTTAAGCAGCGGAAGGGCGGACTCAAAAAAACGCCGGGAGAGTGCGAGACCTTGGAGTGACATGGAAACCTCGAAAATGGGCAGGCTTTTGTAGGAAGGAGATTGCAAGAAACGTGCCAGAAAAAAAACGGGGGATGCCGTACGCCTGAAGGAGGGGGAAGCGGCTTGGGTGATAAGATAACATACTGAACTTATAAAGAATACTGTATCATATCAGAAAGCGGACAGGTGGGGAAGAGGCTTCTTTTGCAGATCTTTTGCAGCACTTTTACCAAGGAATTTTCTTTTTTTGTGCAAAAAAGCAACAAAACG
>NZ_DYZA01000091.1 GCF_020741395.1 Mailhella massiliensis
TTCGGCCTCGACCTGGAACGCAAGGATGTGCGCCTCGGCTGTGAAATGGCCCGCCAGAAGGGACTGAAGCTTCAGCTCATTGAAACCGTGTTCGATATCTACAACAAGGCCCACGACGCCGGTTACGGCAATGAAGACTGCTGCGCCGTCTACAAGGTCTGCGGAAAGTAGCAGGGAACGGCGCGGAACGGTGTTCCGCGCCTCCCGGTCTTTCCCTCGGAGGAACGCCCCATGATGACCGCTCAGGAATACATCGATTCTCTTCGTAACTTACGCCCCCGCCGGGTTTACGCCTTCGGCAAAAAAATCGAATCTCCGGTGGACGACCCGCTGATCAGGCCTTCCATCAACTGCTGCGCCATGACGTACCGCCTTGCGGAACTGCCGGAATATCAGGATCTCATGGTGGTCACGTCCAGTCTGACCGGGAAAAAAATCAATCGGTTCTGCCACCTGCATCAGTCCACGGAAGACCTTGTCGACAAGGTGAAGATGCAGCGCCTCTGCGGCCGCCTGACGGGTTCCTGCTTCCAGCGCTGCGTGGGCATGGACGCTATGAACGCAGTGTTCAGCACCACCTTTGAAATAGATGAAAAATACGGCACGAAGTACCATCAACGCTTCATCCGCTTCATTGAGCAGTGGCAGGAAAACGACTGGACTGTTGACGGCGCCATGACTGATCCCAAAGGAAACCGCTCCCTTGCCCCCCATGCCCAGCAGGATCCGGACATGTTCATGCATGTGGTGGAACGCCGTGAAGACGGCATTGTCGTCTCCGGGGCGAAGGTGCACCAGACCGGTGCACTCAATTCCCATCAGATACTGGTCATGCCCACCCAGACCATGCGGCAGGAAGACAGCGACTACGCCGTTGCCTTTTCCATTCCCGCCGACGACTCCAGCCTGCTTTATATTTACGGCCGCCAGTCCTGTGACACGAGAAAGCTCGAACCCTACAAAACCGACGCAGGGAACATCAACTACGGCGGGCAGGAAGCCATCATCATTTTCGATCATTCCTTCATTCCCTGGGAAAACGTCTACATGCTGGGTGAAACGGACTTCTCCGGCATGCTGGTGGAGCGGTTCGCCGGGTATCATCGCCAGTCCTACGGCGGCTGCAAGCCCGGCAACGGCGATGTGCTCATCGGTGCCTCACAGGCCATTGCGGAATACAACGGCTGCGCCAGAGCTTCCCATATCAAGGATAAGCTCATTGAAATGGTGCACCTCAACGAAACGCTGTACTCCTGCGGCATAGCCTGCTCCAGCCAGGGCGCGCCCACACGGGCCGGGAACTATCAGATAGATATGCTGCTGGCCAACGTGTGCAAGCAGAACGTCACCCGCTTCCCGTACGAAATCGCCCGCCTCGCCCAGGACATTGCCGGAGGCCTCATGGTGACCATGCCCTCTCAGGAGGATTTCGCCTCGGAGGAAACGGGTGACTGGTGCCGGAAACTGCTTGCCGGAGACGCCTCCTACTCTGTGGAAGACCGCCAGCGCATGCTCCGGCTCATTGAAGCCATGACCATAGGTTCCGTTGCCGTGGGCTACCTCACGGAATCCCTCCACGGCGCAGGCTCCCCCCAGGCCCAGAGAATCATGATCGGCAGGCAGGCTGATCTGGATTTCAAGAAGTCCCTGGCCCGCCGCCTCTGCGGTATCGATGAAGATACGCTTGTCGTGAAGTAAGCCCGCCTCAGGCCTTCTTCCCCATTCCGGGCATGCCCGGAATGGGGAAGGCTTCCGGCTTGATTCCCGCACATCCATTCCGGCCAACATCGGCCGTTCAGGAACATCTCATGTGGAACTCTCTGATTCTGGAACAGAACCATCCTCTGGCGACGTTGACGCTGAACCGGCCTTCACAGCTCAACGCCCTCAATCTGGAACTGCTCACCGAACTGGAAGAGGCTCTTATCCTTCTTGAAAAAGACAAGGACACCCGGGTTGTCGTCCTCACCGGTGCAGGAGACAGAGCCTTTGTCGCCGGTGCGGACATAGGCGCCATGCAGGCCATGACTGCCGAAGAAGGCCGTGCCTTTGCAGCCTACGGGCAAAAGGTTTTCTCCCTCATCGAACATATGCCGCAGCCCGTTATCGCCATGGTTCAGGGCTTCGCGCTGGGCGGAGGATGCGAACTGGCTCTGGCCTGCGACATACGCGTTGCCTCAGAGCGCGCCCGCTTCGGGCAGCCGGAAGTTACCCTCGGCATCACACCGGGATTCGGAGGGACACAGCGCCTGCCGCGCCTCATAGGCAGAGGCCGGGCGGCCCGGCTCCTCTATACGGGAAGCGTCATCCATGCCGACGAAGCCTTTTCCCTCGGCCTTGTCGACCAGGTTCTGCCTCACGATCAGCTGCGCGAGGGAACCCTCGCCCTTGCCCGGGCCATAGCTGAACAAAGCGCCTGCGCCACACAGCAGATAAAGCGCTGCATCCGCAACGGCATGAATACCGGGCTGGAAGCCGGCCTGGCCTATGAATCCCAGGCCTTTGGTCTGTGTTTCACCACCTCGGAACAGAAAAAGGCCATGGAAGCCTTCCTGAACAAGCGCCGCTGAACCTCTGCCCGAAAAAGGAAATCGGCATGAATTCCCAGGCCTCACTACTGCAACGATTCAAGGACATTGCGGCCGGAATTGTCGAACCTCTGGCTCAAAAAACAGATGAAGAGGCGCGCTTTCCCGAAGAAGCTCTGGCTGCACTTGCGCGGGCCGGCCTTATGGGACTGCCCTACCCCAAAGAAGCCGGAGGAGCAGGCTCCACCTACCGGGAATACATTGAAGGAGTGGAAATACTTGCCAGAGCCTGCGCCTCTACTGCCGTATGCTACGCCACGCACGTTGCCCTGGCCTGCTACCCCATCTGGGCTTTCGGAACTTCCGAGCAGAAGGAAGCCTTTCTCCGCCCGTTGCTGGAAGGCAGGAACCTCGGAGCGTTTGCCCTTACCGAGCGCGAAGCAGGAACCGATGTCGGAGCGCTGCATACCACCGCTGTTCGCGCGCGCGGAGGCTATGTGCTCAACGGCGGTAAAATCTACATCACCAACGCAGGCCGGGCCCACACCTACATTGTGTTTGCCAGAACAGGCGGCCCCGGGCCGGGCGGCATCAGCGCCTTCCTTGTTTCCCATCAGGATAAGGGACTCTTCCTGCCTCCGCCTCAGAAAAAGCTGGGAATACGCGGAGCATGGACTGGAGAACTACTGCTGCGCGACCTCATACTCCCGGAAAACAGGAGAATAGGTAAAGAAAACGAAGGGTTTGCCATTGCCATGAAAGCACTTTCCATAGGGCGCATAGGCATTGCCGCCCAAGCCACGGGCATAGCGCAAAGAGCCCTGGAGGAAAGCCTTCACCGCCTCACAAGAAGAAAACAGTTCGGCTCGCTCCTGGCCGAATTCCAAGGCCTGCGCTGGAAAGCAGCCGATATGTACACACGGATCGAAGCCTCCCGCCAGCTGACCATACACGCGGCGGAACTGCTCGACAAAGGCTGTTCGATCGGCACCGCATCTTCGGCGGCAAAGCTCTTCGCTTCGGAAAGTGCCGTGCAGTGTACCGCAGAGGCCATGCAGATTGCGGGAGGCGAGGGTTACATGAGCGGATCTGTAGTGGAACGTCTTTATAGAGATGCAAAAATCACC
>NZ_DYZA01000092.1 GCF_020741395.1 Mailhella massiliensis
GCATGGAACTGCACATCCGGCGCGCCCATATTCAGATAAGCTATTTTTCCCTGCTCCGCCTGAAGCCCGTGATACGTTCCCTCCGGCTGGAAAACCCCACCCTCGACATTTCGGCCGACCTTCTGGCCCACTCCGGCAGGGAAGGCGAAAAAACTCCGGGGCCTTCCGGCTCCTTCACCCTGCCAAGGCTCCCCCGAAGCATCATCGGCCTGAGCGTCTTCATGGAAAACGGCGTCTGCCGAGTCACAGGCACGGACGGGAAAAGCAGCCTTGTCCTCTCGGGCATAGAGGTCAGCTCCCGCCTTCCGGGTCTTCTGCCCGGCCACCTCGAAGTACATGTGGACAACCTGCACTGCTCCCTTCCCTCCGGGCTTGAACTGTCGGCCCGTCGTTCCCGCCTTGCCGTCCCCTCCCTGCACCGGGGGCTGCACCATGCATGGAGCGCAAGCGTGCAGTTCTCTTCCGAAACGCAGCTCGGTGCGCTGGATGCCGTGCTGGGGAGGGAAATTTCCGCCCCCTACCGTTATTTTCCCATGGCCGAGCCGCTCCTTCTCGACTTCTCGGCAGAGTTAACCGCCTCGCCTGAAGAAGGAAAGTACAGCGCTCAGGGCACGGCAAAGGCCTCGGCCACGCTTACCATGAACGGGCATCCCGTGCCCATCGGGCTTGACGCGCGCTTTTCCCTGCCCGGCCTTTGGGAACCGCTCGATATTGAACAGGCCGACGCCCGCATGGGCGACGATTGCGTTACGCTGTACGGAAAGCTCTCCGGCCTTGCCGAAGGCTCCCCGCTGTTCCGGGGCCGGGCCGATATCCATCACTTCAGCCTTACCCGCTGGTTCGGCTTCGGCCGGCTCATGAATCCCGGCCTTCAGCATGCCCTGGACAGTATCGCGGGCTCCTTTGAAGACATGCATCTCACCCCCTCGGGCATCGTTGTTCCGCACCTCAAGGCCGTAGTGCAGGGCATAGAGCTCGAAGGGGAAGGAAGCTGCAAAGAGTTTCTCAAGCCTGAAATACTCATCAGTGCCCATGCGAAAAAGGCCGATCTCAACCGCATTTTCCCGGAACTGTCGGGAACCTTCCCCGATATGTCGCACCTGCCGCCGCCCGTGCTGCCCCTGGACCAGCAGGCCCCGGAGGAACAAGAGGAAAACGCTCCTTCCCCCGATATCCATGTAGGCTACGACATACACATAAGCGCGGATGAAGCCTCCATCCTCAAGCTTCATGCGGGCAGGGCCGACGTGCATGTGGTGCCCGCGCCGGAGCACGGCACCATGCTCGTCATTGCCGTGGGCGACGTGTACGGCGGCAAGGGAGATTCCAAGGTCTACCTTCAGGACGATATCCGCGTCACGGCAGAGCTCTCCCGCGTGTCCATGGAAGGGCTCACCAGGGATATGGCGGGCTTTCCCGCCGTGAGCGGCCTGCTCAAAAAGGGCTCGACGGACCTCACTTTCCATCCCGGCTCCGGCGTCACCATGCTGAGCAGCCTCGGCGGCAGCATCAAAGGCACGCTGGAACAGGGACGCTTCACGCTGAAAAACGGCGCCTCCCTGCCCTGGCAATCTCTGGAGGTGGACGCGCAGGCCAAGGCCGCTCCCGGTAAAAACCTCACGGCCATGCCTCCTGCCATGGATTTTCGCGGCAAATGGCATGTCAAGCTGGCGACCGGCGCATGGTCCGTCACGGCGGACGCCTCCCAGGCCGCCCTGTCCTTCAGCACCAGCTTCGGGCTGCCCGTGGCCATGCGCGGCCAGAACGTCAGCCTTCAGGCCGCTCTGGGCAAATCCCTTTCCCCCCTGCTTGCGCAGGACATGAATGTCAGCCTCTCCGGCAAGGGCAGCTTCAACCTTGAAAAAAACACCGTCTCCGTGGAAGGGGCCACGCTCCGCCACCCCTTCTTCACCGTAAGCGGCGATCTTGCCCTCTCGAACTTTCCGGCGAAGACCTCGGCCACGGGCAAGCTTTCCTTCTCCACAGGCTCGCTCAGGGAATGTGCCGCAGCTTTCGGCCTGCCCCTCCCCCCCCTTTCCGGCAAAAAAACGCTCCGTAAGGCGGAAGCCTCAGCCCGGATATCCGTCAATGCGAACCGGGCGGATTTCAGCGAGCTTTCCGCCTCCGTGGACGATACGCGCGTCTCCGGCAGCCTTCAGCAGACCTTCACGGGCAGGCCCACGCTCAGCGGGGAGCTTCGCATCCCTTCGCTGAATCTGGATGATTACCTGCAACATCAGGGGGAAAAGAGCGCCTCCTCCGCACAAGTCTCCACCCCCCTGCCCTTTGCCTTCCTGAAGGACAGGGATATGGACCTCAGGCTCTCCCTGGACAAAGTACGCGCCTATTCCACCACCCTTTCCCATGTGGAACTGCCCGTTTCCCAGAAGAACGGCGCCCTTGCCGTCCCCGTCACGGCTGTTTTCCCCGGCGGGGGGAGCGCTTCGGGCTCTTTTCAGGCCGTGCTCGTCCGGGACGGAAGCGCCATGGATCTCGGGCTGAACATGCGCTGCCGCAATGTGAACATGCTCCTGCTCAGCCGCGACAGGGGGCAGAAAACGCAGATCAGCGGCAACGGCTCCGCAGAGGCTGATCTGCGCTCCCGGCAGACAAACTGGCAGGACTGGAAAAAAGCCCTGGACGGGAAAATCTCCTTCGCCGTGAAGGACGGGGCCATTATCTCGCCTCCGCAGGAGGCACGCGGCAAGAGCTCGCGGACGGACTTCAACACCATGTCCATGTCCGCCTCCCTCGTCAAAGGCGTGGCCACCTGCCGGGACTTTCTCATCAAAAGCTCCCTGACCACGGTCTCGGGCTCGGGCACGGTCAATCTCGCGGAAGAAAGCATCGACGCAAGGGCCACCGTCACCCTTGTCGGCATCCCGGAAATGCCCATCACCATCAAGGGCAACCTGTTCAAGCCGAAAGTCACCTACAAGCTCATCGGCGCAGTCACGGGCACGGTGAGCAACATAGGCTCCACCTTCTTCGATATCGTGGGCGGCGTGCTTACCGCACCCTTCCGCCTTTTCCAATAGCGGCGGCGGAAAACGCCCTTCCTTCAGGAAGAATCTGCCCGGGAGGGACAGTCCGCCCTTCCGCGTGCCGGAGCCCCTGCTCCAGGCCCTCCGACATTCCCGGCCTCCGCATCGGCAGAAATTTCCCGGCGCAAAGGGAAAGCCCGAAAAAAACTGCGCCGGGCAGGCGTGGGGAAGCGCTTCAAAAAAACATCGGGCATGGCGGAGACCCGAAGAAAGGCTCGACCTGTGTCCCGGTAAAAAGCCGCCCCCACGGCAAGGGGCAAAAAGCGGTGACACGCCCTCCGGAGGGATGCCGGTCGGCCCCCTGCAAAGCCCCTGTCACGCTACAAAGCTTCCGGCGAAAGGCCCTCGTTCACGCCGAGTTCCGCAATCTGCCGGAAAATCCTGAGCGATTCCTCGGCTTCGGCGGCATCGAGGGAGCGCAGGGCAAAGCCTGCATGCACAATGACATAATCCCCCGGGCGCGGGGCCTCGGGCAGAAGTATGGTGGAGATATCCATATAAGTTTCCCCCCTGCCCACCCGCACGCGGGCCTTCCCCTCTTCCGGCACGTCCACCACGCATACGGGAACGGCAAGACACATAGGCATTCTCCTCACTAGAGCAATTTCCGTTTGAAATGCTGTGCATTTCAAACCATACGGCCTGTCGTTTCGCGGAAAAAACGCGGTTTTTCCGCAAACGAAGGGCCGGGCGGCG
>NZ_DYZA01000093.1 GCF_020741395.1 Mailhella massiliensis
AAAACACCTTTTCGATGGGAACGGAAGCCTGAACAACTCCGCCTTATCGAAAAGGTATTTTTTCAGGTATAACCGTTTTGAGTTCCAGCCGCTAAGCGGGTGTTTTTCTGTTTCGGCCGTTTCCGCCCCCTCAACTGCCTGAAGGCCATAATAAAGACAGACGGGAACATGGTTTCATGTCATGCTCCCGTCTGTTTTTCTCAGCATACGCCGTAGGAATCACAACGTCAGGACTCGGATGCCTTTCACAAGAACAACCTACATTCTCTCTGCCATTTTGGTATACACGGCCCTTCTGGAAGCTGCCGCCTTATCGGCAAGCTCGTACAGTTTTTCCGCACGTTCGGGGAACTGCCTCTGCAAGGCGGAATAGCGCACCTCGGAAAGCAGAAATTCTCTGAAGTCCGCCACAGGCTTACCGCTGTCCAGTACGAAAGGATTTTCTCCCATCTGGGCACGGCGCGGATCGAAGTGATACAAAGACCAGTAACCGGCCTGTACCGCCCGCTTCGCCTGTTCCTGCCCAAAGGCCAGCCCCTTGCGTATGCCGTGATTGATGCACGGGGCATAGGCAATGATAAGAGACGGCCCAGGATAGGATTCCGCTTCCTGAAGCACCCTGAGCGTATGCGCCTGGTTGGCGCCCAGAGAAATCTGAGCGACATACACGTTGCCGTAACTCATGGCCATCAGGCCGAGATCCTTTTTCCTTGTTCCCTTGCCTGCGGCCGCGAACTGGGCCACCGCGCCCAGAGGCGTAGCCTTGGAAGACTGACCGCCCGTGTTGGAATACACTTCCGTATCGAACACAAGAACATTGACATCAGCGCCGCTGGCAAGAACATGGTCAAGCCCGCCGTAACCGATATCATAGGCCCAGCCGTCGCCGCCGAAAATCCAGTGTGAACGCTTGACAAAATAGTCGCTGTCTCTGAGCAGCTCAAGGCATGCCTTCCCGTCGGCGCCGCCGGAGGCTCTGCTCAGGGCGGCCTTCAGGGCTTCGGCACGCTCCCGCGTTCCTTCCCCTTCGTCCTTGTGCTCAAGCCACTGCTGCATGGCTTCCGCAACTTCCGGGGAAACCCCGTGCTCCAGCATGTTCTTCATACGGGCGGCAAGGGTGGCGCGAACCTGAGAGACCCCAAGCGACATGCCGAATCCGTATTCGGCGTTGTCTTCAAACAAAGAGAACCCCCAGGCCGGGCCATGCCCCCGGTTGTCGGTAGTGTACGAAACCGAAGGCGCACCGGCAGACCATACCGTGGAGCATCCCGCCGCATTGGAAATCATCATGCGATCGCCAAAAAGCTGCGTCACCAGCTTGGCATACGGGGTTTCGCCGCAGCCGGCACAGGCCCCGGAAAACTCCTGATACGGGCGCAGGAACTGGCTTGTATTGACGGTCAGCTTTCCCGCAGGTTTCTTATAGCTGATATGCTTTTCTGCATATTCCCACTTCTCCGCCCCTTCAGGCAGCACGGATTCCAGCTTGTGCATGGTCAGGGCCTTTTCCTTGGCAGGGCAGGCGTTCACGCATACGCCGCAACCCGTGCAGTCCAGCACGGAAACCGCAAGGTGGAATTCCATGCCCTTCATGCTTCTGGACGGCCTGCGTTCCAGCATGGCCGGAGCAGCCCCGGCCTCGGCCTCATTCAGAAGCCTGGGACGGATAGCCGCATGAGGGCAGGAAAACGAACAAAGGTTGCACTGGATGCAACGATCGGGATTCCATACGGGAACGGTTACCGCAGCCCCGCGCTTTTCCCATGCCGTGATGCCGAGGGGCCAGGAACCGTCTTCAATGCCCCTGAAAGCACTCACGGGAAGGTCGTCACCTTCCTGGCGGTTCATAACATCCACCACGTCGTGAATGAACGCAGGCCGCTCCCCTGCGGGAATGTTCTCCTCTTCGGCATGGAGCCAGCGTTCCGGCACCTGCACTTCGTGGATGTTCTCAATGCCCCGGCGCACGGCAGCCTTGTTCATATCGATAACCGCCTGCCCCTTCTTCCCGTAGGATTTGACAATGGCGTCATCCAGATAGCGGCAGGCTTCCTCCACGGGGATAATGTTGGCAAGCTTGAAGAACGCCGACTGCATGATCATGTTTATTCTGGTATTTAAACCGATCTCCAACGCAATATCGACCGCGTTGATGGTATAAAACCGAATATGCCTGCCGGCGATGACGCGCTTCATGGCCGCAGGAAGGTGCTGTTCCAGCTCCTCGTCAGACCACATGCAGTTAAGAAGGAAGGTGCCGCCTTCCTTGATGCCGCGAAGCAAATCGTACTTGCCCACATAAGACTGATTATGGCAGGCAATGAAATCCGCGGCATCCACAAGATAGGAGGAACGGATGGGCTTCTTGCCGAAGCGCAGATGGGAAATGGTTACGCCGCCGGACTTGCGGGAGTCGTACACAAAGTATGCCTGCGCGTACATATCGGTATGATCGCCGATGATTTTAATGGCGGACTTGTTCGCACCCACTGTGCCGTCGGAACCGAAGCCCCAGAACTTGCAGGCCGTCTGGCCCGGAGTTTCCAGATGAAAATCGGCTGCAGGCAGGGAGGCATGGGTCACATCGTCCACAATGCCCACCGTAAAGCCGTCTCTGGGCGTTTCGGCAGCGAGATTCTCAAAAACCGCCCGCACATGGGAAGGCGTGAAGTCCTTGGAGGCAAGCCCGTAACGCCCGCCGACGATCAGAGGGGCATCCTTCTTTCCCGACCAGGCATTGCGGACGTCAAGGCAGAGCGGATCAACCGAACCGGGTTCCTTGGTACGATCCATGACGGCGATGCGCTTTACCGAGGCAGGCACCGCTTCCAGCAGCTTTTCGGGCAGGAAAGGCCGGTACAGGCGGACATTGATCATACCCACCTTTTCCCCACGGGCGTTGAGCGCATCCACGGTTTCCTCCACCACCGAAGCGCCGGATCCCATGATCACGATGATGCTTTCCGCTTCGGGATGGCCGTGATAGTTGAAGAAGGCATAGTTGCTGCCGGTGAGCTCGTTTATTTTGTTCATGTATTTTTCCACAACGGCGGGCAGTGCGTCCACAAAGGGGTTCACGGCCTCGCGAAGCTGGAAAAATATGTCGGGGTTCTGCGTCATGCCCCGCACCTGCGGATGATCGGGATTGAGCGCACGGCGCCGGAACGCGTCCACGGCCTCACGATTGAGAAGACCGGCCAGCTCTTCCTCTTCCAGCACATGGATGCGCTGAATTTCATGGGAAGTGCGGAAACCGTCGAAAAAGTGCAGGAAGGGAATTCTGGATTCTATGGCGGCAAGATGCGCTACGGCTCCAAGATACATGACATCCTGCACGGAACTGGAAGCCAGAAGCGCGAACCCCGTCTGCCTTGTGGCCATGACATCCTGATGATCTCCGAAGATACTCAAAGAATTGGAAGCCAGAGAGCGGGCACTTACATGGAACACCGCCGGAAGCAGTTCACCGGCAATCTTGTACATGTTGGGGATCATGAGCAGCAGGCCCTGCGATGCCGTATAGGTGCTCGCCAGAGCTCCAGACTGCAACGCGCCGTGCAAAGCCCCGGCGGCGCCGCCTTCGGACTGCATTTCCACAATCCGCACAGGGGAGCCGAACAGATTCTTACGCCCTGCCGCCGCCCAGGCATCTGTCAGTTCCGCCATGGGAGAAGATGGTGTAATCGGATAAATAGCAGCGACTTCGGTAAAAAAATAGGAGACATGGGCGGCAGCGGTATTGCCGTCCATTGTTAATGTTCTGCGCATGAGGAACTCTCCTCTTAAAACTGTAGACCGTTAAGAAAGCAACTCCTGAACATTATCCTGTCCAAGCAGCGTGGAGATGGTGCTGACGGTCTTCATGAGAAGAGGGACGATTTTCTTGTTCACGCGATCCATCGTCATATACGAAATGGGCCCTGCCATGCATACACTGGCAACAGACTGCCCGTCTATCAGAATGGGTGCGGCAACCCCGCGTATGCCCTGAAAATACTGCTCTGTTCCGATGCAGTAGCCCTGGGCGCGGATCTCCTCCAGTTCTTTCAGGAGCATGGTTCTCGTCATCACGGTGTTCTTGCGATGAGGAGGCAGCACTTCCGTCGGATAAATATCCATAACTTCCTTCTGCGACCGCCATGCCATGAGAGTCTTGCCGCTCGTGCAGGCATGAGGAGGCAAGGAATACCCCACCTCCGTTGCAAGAACCAGATGCCCCGGCGTCTGAAGCTTATCAAGATAGACAACCTTGCCGCCGCTCAGAACAGAAAGAAACACCATTTCGCCGGTCTGCTCCTGAAATTCCTCCAGAAGCGGGCGCGCGACAGTACGCAGATTAAGGCTGTCCAGAAGTTTTCTGGAAATGGTCAGAAACTTCAGGCCCAGCATATAGAATTTGGT
>NZ_DYZA01000094.1 GCF_020741395.1 Mailhella massiliensis
TTCATGTATTCCTGAATGTTCACGGGGAGAAAATGATATTGTGAATGTTGCTCCCGCAGATTTACGGAAAAGGAAATATAGGGAAGTGTTTTCAGCGTATCGGCAGTGACGGAAGCGGGAATGTCGTCAAGGTGGTCTCTGCCTACGGCGAGCAGAAAGGGGGCGCGAAAAAGAGGGATGAAGTCGAGATCATCGAAACGGTTGGCCATGCCTATGAGACCGAAGTCGTTCTGTCCGTTCTTTATGCCGGAATGCAGAAGCGCCGGGTGGCTGCTGTTCAGCGAAACATGAACATTCGGCCAGTCCCGGTGAAACTCCAGAAATGTCCGGGCAAACTCTTCAGAGTGGAACATGGGCCTGCCTCCGGCAATGTGCAGGCTTCCGGGCTGTTTTTTCTCCTGCAAGGCTTCCTGCATGCCGGAAATGGTATCGAATATCCGCAAGGTCCATGTAAGAAGGTGCTTTCCTTCCTCGGTGAGCACCATGGAGTGCTTCATCCGCAGGAAAAGGACGAGCCCCAGTTCTTTTTCCAGAAGCTGTATCTGGTAGGTCACGGCGCTTTGCGTGCGGTTCATCCGGCTTGCGGCCTCGGAAACGCTGCCGCAGGTGGCGACATGGTAGAAGCCACGCAGCTGCTGCAGAAAATCTCCGGTGATTTCCGGTATCATGCTTCTGTTCCTTTTTTATATTTTATTAATTCAATGTATTATATTGATTTTTTCAAGGAGCGCAAGGTCGGGTTCGTTATGCAATCGAAGGAACTGATGTTGCTATAAAAATAATTGCTTTGCCCTTCATGAACATTCGGCGGTAATCATGCAGCATAGTCGAATGGTTCCGTCATTCCGTCACGGATGCCGCCGGAGCGGCATATTCCCCTTTGCGAAGCGTGTATTTCGAGCTTTTGCAGTCTCTCCAGAAGCATGATTTCTGCATCGGTCGGGGGGGGGGAAAATGGTCATGGCCTTGCGGGCAGCACGAATGTGCCGGGCCCTGCCAAGCCTTACGGACGCTGGATACAGGTTTTCAGGAAAATATCTCGATCACGCTCTGTCTCCCCCGGATGGCGGGCGGAGGAGCTTCCTCCTCCCCGGCTTGCAGCGTTGCAGGCAGAGTGAACTTACCATGAAGCATTGCTTTCTCTTCTTGCAGAAAAACAGACGCGGCAGAAAGCTCCGCGCTTCGCGGGACGGCTTTTTGCCCATACTACAGGATACGCCCATGAGAACTTTTTCTTCCCGATGGATACTCCCGTCATTGCTGGCATTGTACAGCCTGAATTTTATGGATCGTTCCGTGCTTGCCGTTGTCGGGGAAGCCATGAAGACGGACATGGGGTTTTCCGACGCACAGCTCGGGCTTCTCCACTCCGTCCTGCTCATTACCCTCATTTTTGTTGTTTTTCCGGGCGCGGTTTTCAATGACGTGTGGAAGAGAAAGAAATTCATCGCCCTGTGCGCCGTGCTGTGGAGCATGGCCATGGCGGGAACGGCCCTTGCCGGAAGCTTTCTCTGTCTTTGTCTTGCCCGTATTCTTGCCAGCGTCAACGAAGGCAGTACAGGTTCCGGCGGGACGGCCTGGCTTTCGCAGCATTATCCCGCAGAACGGCGCTCCAAGGTACTCGGCATCTTTCAAATGGGCGCGCCTCTGGGCATGGCCCTGGGAACGCTGCTCGGGGGCGCGGTGCTTTCACTCACGGGCAACTGGAGATGCAGCTTCTTTCTTTTCATCCTTCCGGCCCTTGTGCTTGCTTTTGTGGTGCTCCGCCTGCCGGACGCACAGGCCCCTGCCGGGAAGAACTACTTTGAGGGGATACCCGTCCTTCTGCGGCGTCGCACGCTGATCATGACTGCGTGTGCGGGCGGATTTTTCTGCGTCCTTAAATATACCTGGCAGTCCTGGCTGCCGGTGCTCCTTATGCGTACCTATGAGGTGGAACCTGCAATGGCGGCTCTTCTGAGCGCCTGCTTCCTGCTGGCAGGCGCCTGCGGCCCCTTCCTCGGGGGGATGTTCGCCGATTTCTGGAGCAGGCGTTCCCCGAATGGCAGGGTCAGGGCGGGGGCTGCATGCATGTTGCTGATTTTATGCGTAAATCTTGTGTTTTACTATGCTGTGGGCAGATTGCCCCTTCCGGCTCTCTGTGCTTTGGGCATGGTGGACAGTATCATCCTCATGATGCCTATTCCCATCTATTTCAGCATAGTGCAGGATGTGGTGGAAGACAGGTACCGCGGCGGCATCACGGGGCTGCTCGGCACCATGATGTTCCTTTTCGGCGGCGCATGGGGGCCGCTTCTCACCGGCTTCCTTTCCGATGCGCTGGGCGGCGGAGGGCAGGGCCTTCTTTACGCCATGGCCGCCCTCCAGGTTTTTGCCCTGCTCGGCTGCCTTTGCTATGTTTTTGAACTGAGGACGTATCTGCGGGAAAAAATCTGAGAAAGGATGTTTGATTTCCGACGGGAAAAGCGGTCGGCCGCACAGACGGCAATAAAAGGGAGAGCCCCGTACGGGGCTCTCCCTTTGTCTCGGAGCTGACGCCGCAACACGCGGCCTAGTTCTTCAGGCTGTGGATGGGCGCGGGGATACGGCCGCCCAGGTTGATGAAGGCCGAGGCGTCGCCCTTGTTCAGGGGGATGATCTTGGCCTGGCCGAGAAGGCCTCCGAAAATGGCGGTTTCGCCCACGTCCTTGCCGGGCACGGGGATGACGCGCACGGCCGTGGTCTTGGTGTTGATCATGCCTATGGCCATTTCATCGGCGATGAGGCCGGAAATGGTGGTGGCCGGAGTGTCGCCGGGAATGGCGATCATGTCGAGGCCCACGGAACAGACGCTGGTCATGGCTTCCAGCTTTTCCATGGTCAGCGCGCCGGAGTTGGCGGCGGCTTCGATGCTGGAGTCTTCGGAGACGGGGATGAAGGCCCCGGAGAGGCCGCCCACATGGGAGGAGGCGAACACGCCGCCCTTTTTCACCGCGTCGTTGAGCATGGCGAGGACGGCGGTGGAGCCGGGCGCACCGATGGAGGAAAGGCCCACGCTCTGGAAGATTTCGCCGACGGAATCGCCCACGGCGGGGGTGGGGGCGAGGGAAAGGTCGGCCACGCCGAAGGGCAGGTTCAGGCGGTCCGCCACTTCCTTGCCGATGAGTTCGCCCACGCGGGTCACCTTGTAGGCCGTGGACTTGATGACTTCGGCCACGTCGCTCAGGGTGAGGTGTTCGTGCGTGTCCTTGGCGCGGTCAATGGCCTTTTTCACCACGCCGGGGCCGGAAACGCCCACGTTGATGACTACGTCCGGTTCGCCTATGCCGAGGTAGGCCCCGGCCATGAAGGGCACGTCCTGCGGGATGTTGGCGAATACCACGAGTTTTGCGCAGCCTATGCCGTCGCGTTCCTTCGTGGCGTCGGCCACTTTGAGGATCTGGCGGCCCATGAGGGCCACGGCGTCCATGTTGATGCCCGCCTTGGAGGAGGCCACGTTGATGGAGGAGCATACGCGGTCGGTGGTGGCGAGGGCTTCGGGCAGGGCGTCGATGAGGGCGCGGTCGCCAGGAGTCATGCCCTTTTCCACCAGCGCGCCGAAACCGCCGAGAAAGTCCACGCCGGCTTCCTTGGCCGCTTCGTCGAGCATCTGGCAGGCGCGCACCATCTGTTCGGCATTGAAGCCCGCGCCCACCACGGCCATGGGGCTGATGCTGATGCGCTTGTTCACCACGGGGATGCCGTAGCGCGCTCCCACTTCGTTGCAGGTTTCCACCAGGCGGGCGGCGTATTTGGCGATCTTGGCGCGCACTTTGTAGGAAAATACATCAAAATCGTGGCTGACGCAGTCGAAAAGGCTGATGCCGAGGGTGACGGTACGAACATCGAGATGTTCGTTGCGGAGCATATTGATAGTGCTGAGCACTTCGCGTTCAGTAAGCATGGGCAGACCTGTGATGCGGGTTAGACGATGGGTACGCGGTGTATGGCTTCAAAAATGTCCTGATGCTGGATGCTGATGGACAGCCCTGCGTTGCGGGCCTTGGCCTGGAGCATCTGGCGGAACGCGTTGCGATTGATGGAGAGGGGAAGCGCCACTTCAAAGACAAGCACACATTCGTCGCTGTCTTCGCTTACGCTGATAGCCTTGAGGTTTTCAATGTTCACTTTCTGTTCTGCGAATATGCCGGAAATCATGGCGATGATTTCCGGTTGGTCGGAGCCGTTCACCGTGACTACGAAGGGTTCCGTTTCCTCCGAGCTTGAGAATGTATCCGTTTCAAAGGTGCGTGCGGAAACGGTGAGATCCATGTTGCGGGATTCAAGGTTGAGGCTCACCACGCGCTGTATGTCTTCTTCATTCACGCCTTCAGGGGCGGAGACGATGAAGATGGAGGCAAACTGGCCTTTCAGGATGGTCTGGCTCAGTTCTTCGATGTTGCATTTTTCCTTGGACAGGGCGCTGGAGATAGCGTAGACCACGCCCGGACAGTCGCGCCCGATGACAGAAATGACAATATGGTTCACGGTCGCCTCGAGAGAAAGAGGGTTGTGCCGCCCCGCGCCGGAAGCGGCGAACAAGGCGTAATCGTGGGAAATGCGGAAAGGATAGACGGGAAGTGCAAGAGGCGTCAAGCGCTCTTTGCCTTCTTTCTTCTTGTCCAAAAAGGTCAAAGGGAGGGACCTGCGGTCCCGGATACGGATTTGCCCTACCTTCTTTTTAAATGGCTGCGATTCTCAGCGTCTGGGGTGGGAACGCCGCCATTGCCAGGGAGGCGTGGGGGAAGGGTCTTTCCACAGGCCTATCTTCTGCTTCTGTGCCATGGCTTCTTCCAGTTTCCAGGTATTGCAGAAATCGCTGGTGCAGAAATAATCGTATACCCACGCCATGCCTGCCTGCACCTGGCGCTGATTGATGGAAAGCTCATCGATGCCGTCTTTGTCGCTGAGGTAGACAACCGCCACGGAGCGCTGATAATTGTCCAGATACATGGTCTTCAGGCGCAGATTCCTGCCCTTCATGAGGCTCTGAAGATGCTCGCGGGATTCTCTGCCGAAGCGCTGATTGCTTTCCGGCGCGTCTATGCCGTAGAGGCGCACGCGGACTTTGCGGTTGTTTTCGTCTTTGAGCTCGAAACTGTCGCCGTCGGATGCGCGGGAGAGGCGATAGGTTTTCCCGTCGGCCACGGAGGATGCCCGGGAGGTATCTTCAGCGCGTTGTTTCGTTTCCTTCCCCTGAGCGGAAGGAGAGGTCTTTACAGGGGCTTCCTTGCGTTGCGCGACGGGCGCCTGGCCGGCGGGGGCGGGCCGGTTCATGTTCCCCACATAGGCGGCCGCCATGAGGAGCGCACATAATATGGCAAGCTCCAGGCTGTAAAGTCCAGGTTTCCTGCTTTTGCGTGAGAAGATTTTTTTGCGTTTTTTCATCGTGCCGGCTCAAGAGAGGGGGAGAAGAAGTTCTTCCAGAGCCGCGAGTATACCCTGCACATTGAGGCCCACGTCGGCGCGCAGGCGGCGCAGCGGGCCGTGGGGGAGGAAACGGTCCGGCAGGCCCAGGCGGCGTATTTTGAGTTTGCCGAGTGCGTCGTGATCGGCCAGGAGCTCCAGCACGGCGGAGGAAAAACCGCCCAGAAGACTGTTTTCCTCCACAAGGAGCAGGGCGTCGTTTTCCCCGGCCAGAGCGAGAATCTGTTCTTCCGGCAGAGGCTTGACCCAGCATGCGTCGAACACGGAGGCCAGGTTGCCGGTCTTTTCCGCCGCAAGCAGGGCGGCCTCCGCACAGGGGACGGCCCTCTGTCCTGCGGCGATGATGCACACACGCGTATTGCCGCGCAGAAGAAGCTCCCCTCTGCCGGGCGGGGGATAGCCCGGACCGGTCTGCTCCAGCCTGTCTGCCAGGGCGTAGCGCGAGGGGTCGAGCTTTCTTCCCGAGCCTCGCGGGTAACGGAGGGCCACGGGGCTTTGCATGGATACGGCGAGAGCGAGGGCCCCGCTCAGGGAATTTTCATCGCGCGGGGCGGCAAGGGAAAGATTGGGCACGCTGCGCAGCCACGAAAGGTCGAAGGCCCCGTGATGGGTAGGGCCGTCTTCTCCCACGAGGCCGGCCCTGTCCAGGCAGAGAGTCACGGGCAGATTCTGCAGGCAGACGTCGTGTATGATCTGGTCGTAGGCGCGCTGCATGAAGGTGGAGTAAATGGCCACTACGGGGTGAAAGCCCCGAGAGGCGAGGCCTGCGGCAAAGGTGACGGCGTGCTCCTCGCATATCCCTACATCCGCAAAGCGCTCCGGGAATCGCTCATGAAATCCTTGAAGGCCCGTTCCGTCGGGCATGGCGGCGGTGATGGCGAAAAGATGGGGATCTTTTGCCGCGAGGCGGCAGAGGGCGTCGCCGAAAGCCTGGCTGAAGCCGGGGCCGGAGGGCTTCCAGCCGCTGGGCTGCGGGGGAGTCCCTATCTCATCGGGCACGGAGGCGGAAATACCGTGGAAGTGGGCGGGGTCGTGTTCCGCCGGGGAATAACCCTTGCCCTTGCGCGTGCGAATGTGCAGAAGTACGGGCATGTCCAGCTCCTTGGCCGCCTGAAGATGCTTTTCCAGCTGAAGGATATCGTGCCCGTTGATGGGGCCTATGTAGTTGAACTGGAAGGCCTCGAACAGTACTCCCGGAGTGAAGAAGGACTTGAAGCTGAGCTCGCCCTTTTTGATGATATCCACGATGCTTTCGCCCTTGGGCAGGCGGGAGAGCACGCGCGCCACATGCTGCTTGATGTGCATCACCGTGCTGTGGGAAAGGTTGCGGCTGAGAAAACGGGAAAGGGCGCCGGTATTTTCGGAAATGGACATTTTGTTGTCGTTCAGGATGACGATGAGCCTCTTGCCCATGCCGCCCGCCTGATTCAGGGCTTCCAGAGCCATGCCTCCCGAGAGCGCGCCGTCGCCTATGACGGCCACCACATGTTCCTTCCCTCCCCTGAGATCCCGCGCCGTGGCCATGCCGAGGGCTGCGGAAATGGAGGTGGAGGCGTGGCCCACGCCGAAATAGTCGTAAGGGCTTTCCTGCCGGTTGGGAAAACCGGAAATGCCGCCGTAGCGGCGCAGGGTGTCGAAGCGCTCCGCGCGGCCGGTGAGCAGCTTCCACGGGTAGCTCTGATGCCCCACATCCCACACAATGGGGTCGCGGGAGGCGTCGAAGCAGGAGAGCAGGGCTATGGTCAGTTCCACCACCCCGAGGGAAGGGGCCAGATGTCCGCCGTTTTGGGTGACTACGCGGATGATGGTGTCGCGCAGTTCCTGCGCCAGCGCCAGCTTGAGCGAAAGGGAGAGCCCGGGAATATCCTCGGGAAGGTGCAGGCTGGAGAGCAGGGGCGTATCGTTCATGGGAACTCTTGGCGGACTAATGGGTACGGTTGACAAGCTTTCTTGAAATGTCGCGGAGGAAGTCGGCATCGGGCCCGGAAAAGACGCCCGTTATGGCCGCTTCTGCGGCGGCGCAGTGCTGTTTCGCCCTTTCTCTCGCGTTTTCCAGTCCGAGGAGGGCGGGCCAGGTGGCCTTGGCGCTTTTTTCATCGTGCCGCACTTCCTTGCCTACCGTGGCTTCGTCTCCCACAACATCGAGTATATCATCGGTTATCTGAAACGCAATGCCCAGTTCGCTGCCGTAACGGCGCGCGGCCTCCCGCTTTTCCGGGTCGGCCCCGGCAAGCAGGGCGCCGCATTCGCAGGCATTGAACAAAAGCGCGCCGGTTTTTTTTTCGTTGAGCACTCGCAGTTCTTCCAAGGAAAGGTGTTTTCCCTCCCCGAGAAGATCCAGCATCTGCCCTCCCGCCATGCCCGCGGCCCCGGCGGCGTCCGCCGTGAGACGCATGGCTTCCAGAAGAAGGGATGCCGGGACGGAAGCCTGCGCCATGTGGCTGAAGGCGTTGGTGAGCAGAGCGTCGCCCGCGAGGATTGCGGTAGCTTCATCGAAAGCCTTGTGGCAGGTGGGGCAACCGCGGCGCAGATCGTCGTCGTCCATGGCGGGCAGGTCGTCGTGGATGAGCGAATAGGTATGGATCATCTCCAGGCCGGCGGCAAAAGGCAGGATTGCGCTTGTGAGCTCTTCGGCCCGGGGGCCTGCACATGCCCGTGCTACGGAAAGGCAGAGCACGGGGCGCAGACGTTTGCCCCCGGCCAGCAGGCTGTAGCGCATGGCCTCGGAGAGGCGATGCGGAATATCTTCGGCAAGGAAGGCGGAGGAAAGGTATTGTTCTACTCGGCTGCGAAGGTCTGCGGGCATATATCCCCCTGGGATGCCTCCCCCTGGGGGAGGATGGAGAAGCCGGAAGGCTCGTGCGGAGACAGCGCACGGCGTTGTCGGTGAATTGCGGTTCTTTTTTTATACGCATCCTTGGAAAAGATACGCAAGAAGGCTTCTGTGCGCAAGCCGGTGAAGCTTGAACGATACGTTTTTCCTGAGAGTGTCTTGCCTGTGAAGCGGAGTCAGAGGGGTATTGCGTTACGCTTCTTCCCCCGTGGGCTGCTCAAAAGGCTCCGTGCCTTCTTCGGTGCAGAGCCGTATGTCGTGACGGGCCTTTTCCAGCTGCCTGCGGCAGGCGGCAGCATGGGCCAGCCCCTCCTTGTACAGGGCTACGCTTTCTTCCAGAGGGCTTTCTCCTTCCTCCAGCGTCGTCACTATGGCCTGAAGCCGGGCAAGGCGTTCCTCAAAGGTGGGTTCTTTCTTTTTCATCGGGAGCTCCGGGTCTTGGCGGCTTTGGGCTGGTTATCGAAAATGCTGCGGGAAGGGCCGCCCACGAGCTGCGGCGGATCTTGAAGAAGAGGCATGGCATCCACGGCCACACCCTGCACCAGCAGGCCGAAGTGCAGATGCGGGCCCGTGACCCGGCCTGTGGAACCGGAGCGGCCTATGACCTGCCCTTTTCTTACCCTCTCTCCCGCCTTCACGTCAAAGGAGGAAAGGTGGGCGTAGGTGCTGACCACACCCTGACCATGGTCGATGTAGACGCTGTTGCCGCCGAAATACTGCTTTTCCGCGAGCAGAACCACGCCGTCCGCCGCGGCCTTCACGTTTGCGCCCTCGGGGCTTCGCATGTCCGTGCCCTTGTGCGGGGCGCGGGGCTGGCCGTTGAATACCCTCCGCCCGCCGAAGGGGCTGGTGACGCCTCCGGGCACGGGACGGTGCAGAGGCAGCGTCCATTGCCTTTCCGTGCGGGAGGCCAGGGCCTTTTTGCTGCGCGCTGCATCACGGGCTATCTGTTCCTGTACTTCGCGGGGGGGCGCGACGTATTTCGGGGCCACTTTCAGGATGCTTTGCGGCCACGCCACGGGAGCGGCCTGAATGAGAAAAGCCTTTTTTTCTCCGCCTGCTTCGAGAACGACGCGGTGTTTCCCCCCGGCGTCGAGGGGCATGGCGAGAAGGGCTTCGGCCTTCCACAGGGAAGGCTCCCCTTCCGAGACTTCAGCGCGGACAAGGAGCTTTTCTCCCCTCCAGAGAAAGGAAGCCTCAAAGGGGGCGTCGTGCGTGACGGATACGGGAAAGGCGTGCCCCTGGCTTACCTTCACGGGCACAGAAAAGGTGGCGGCCCGGGCAAGGGTGGGGATGAGGAGGACGGCCAGGAGAAGAAAAAGGAGGCGTTTCATATCGTTTCCTGTGTTGCCTGAAAAGGGGAAGGGCGGGAAAGGCCTTGTTACCTTGCGGCGTTGTCGGAATTGCCGCCTTCCGCGGCCGTACGTTCCACGCCGGTCACGGTGCCGAGGATGCGGCCGTCGGCCAGAAGAACGGTAATGCCGCGTCCGGGTGCGGTCTGGGCCGTGGAGCGCATGATGGAGCCTTTTTCATCGCAGGCCACGGCATAACCGCGCCGGAGAGGCTCGAAGGGGTCGAGGGCCTGCAGGCGGAGCTCCAGATGGGAAAGGGCCTGCTCCTCGGCAAGTGTCAGGGTACGGCGAAGGGGCGCAAGTTTTTCCTCTGCGCGTTCGGTTTCTCTTTCCGCCCGCTGAAGCCGTGCTTCTCCCGCGCCTGCAATTCGGAGGGCGAGGCCGTCTGCCAGAGCGGTTTTGCGCGTCAGGACTGCTTTGACCGCTGCCCCCATACGGCGTGTGACGTTTTGCAGACTTTCTTCTTGGCGGCGCAGGCGCTCCTGAGGGGAGAGGAGGCGGAGCGCGCGGGAAGCATGGTCAAGGCGCAGAGCAAGCATGCCGATCCTGCGGGAAAAGGCCTGTTGAAGAGCCGTTTCCAGTCCGTCCACATGCTGGGCGAAAACATGGCGTTCCTGCCAGAGGAGCTGGGCCGCATGGCTGGGCGTGGCGGCGGAAAAATCGGCCGTGAAGTCGGTGATGCTGTGGTCGATTTCATGCCCTATGCCCGCAAGCACGGGGATGGGGCAGCGATACACGGCCCTTGCCACGCGTTCATCATTGAAGGCCCATAAGTCCTGCACGGAGCCGCCGCCCCGGATGAGCGCCACAACCTCGGCCCAGGCTTCCTTTCCGGCTTTTTCCAGCGCCTCCACGATGCAGGGCGGGGCTTCTTCGCCCTGCACGGGCACGGGCAGGATGCGTATTTCCGCGCCGAGGCCGCGCGTGGAGCTTATGCGGATGAAATCGCGTATGGCGGCCCCTCCTGGTGCGGTAATAACGAGCACGCGGCGCGGTTCCTGTGGAATGGGGCGCTTTCTTTCCTGGTCGAACAGGCCTTCGGCGGCAAGCCTGCGCTTGAGGGCTTCAAATTCCTGATGCCACAGCCCGAGCCCTTCCGCCTGCCCGAGGTCGACGATCATCTGGTACTGGCCGCGCGCGCCGTACACTGTGAGACGCCCGGCGCAGACTATGGTCTGCCCGTTTTCCATGCTTCGGGCGAGGCAGGGGCGCGGGCCGTCCTCCCATACTTCGCCGGTGAGCGGGTCGAAGGCCTCATCCCGCTGCTGTCCCCGGAACCACACGCAGTTGAGCAGATAGTCGCCTTCCTTCAGGGAAAAGTAGACGTGCCCGGACGAAGGCCGCGAGAGGTTGGTCACCTCGCCCCTCACCCACACATACGGAAAGCGGCCTTCCACCGCCTGCCGTACCTGTTCCGTGACTTGTCGTACGCTGAGAATGGCGCTCATGCCGTTTGTCTCCGCTCCCTGAAGCCCGGGGAGTTTCGCCGTGAAAGCGGCGCAGGTTAACCGTCTTCGCCCGGGGGACGGGCCGAGGTTTAAAAAGGAAAAGCTCCGGCGGCCCCGCACGCGGCGCGCAACCTGCGTAAGGCGCGTTTTCACCGCAGGGCGCGGGGCGGAGCTTTTTGAAAAAGCGCCCGGCGACAGGGCGCTCCCTGCCGCCGAAAGGCGCGTTTCCCGGAACGGGAAGGCCCGTCCGGGAAGGAGAGTCATCGCTTCCAGCTGTCCAGCACGGACTGATACCAGGCCGGGAAGGCCTCTTCAAAGGAGTCCGCAGGCAGGGTGGACTTTTCGCCGGTGCGGCGGTTCTTCACTTCCACCACGCCCTGGGCCAGGCCCTTGCCGCCCACCGTCACCTGCACGGGCAGGCCGATGAGGTCGGCATCCTTGAACTTCACGCCGGGGCGCTCCTCACGGTCGTCGTACAGGGTTTCCATGCCCATGCCGGAGAGGAAGGCGTCGATGGCGTCGCACTTTCCGGCCACGTCGGCGTTCTTCGGGTCGAGGCAGACGATGTGGGCGTCGAAGGGCGCGAGCTGCGGCGGGAACATGATGCCGTGCTCATCGAAGTTCTGTTCGATGCAGGCGGCCACCACGCGGGAAACGCCGATGCCGTAGCAACCCATGATCATGAGTTTTTCCTTGCCGTTTTCATCGAGGAACACGGCGTGCATCGCTTCGCTGTACTTGGTGCCGAGCTTGAAGATGTGCCCGACTTCGATGCCGCGCTTGATTTCCAGCGGGCGACCGCAGGCGGGGCAGGGGTCTCCGGCCACGGCGTTACGAAGATCCGCCCATTCGATGGGCAGAGTCACGTCGCGTATAAGGCTCACATGCCGCACATGGGTGTCGGCCTTGTTGGCCCCGGCTATCCAGTCGTTGGCGGCCATGAGTTCCTTGTCGGCATAGATTTTTTCCACGCCCTTGAGGCCTGCGGGACCGGCAAAGCCCACGGGCGCGCCGGTCATTTCCTTCACCTGTTCGGGCGTGGCGAACTGTATGTCGTCGGCGTCGATGAGGTGGGCGAGCTTGATTTCGTTGAGCTCGCGGTCGCCGCGCAGAAGCACGGCCACGGGCTTTCCGTCGGCCATGAAAAGGAGCGTCTTGATGAGCTTGTCGGCGCCGATGCCGAGGAAGGCGCACAGCTCTTCAATGGTGTGCTGGGCGGGGGTGTCCACCTCTTCCATGGCGGGGCAGGGCGTTTCATCCTGCGTGAAGACGGTGTTGATGGGGGCGCGTTCCACGTTGGCTGCCCAGGTACATTCCGGCCAGTTGGTGCAGGCGGTGATGGAATCTTCACCGGTGTCGGCAAGTACCATGAACTCATGGGAGAAGTTGCCGCCTATAGCGCCGGAATCGGCTTCCACCGGTCGGAAATCCAGCCCCATGCTGCTGAAGATCTTGTGATAGGCGTCCTTCATGGAGGCGTAGCTCTTGTTGGCCCCTTCGTCGTTCACGTCGAAGGAATAGGCGTCCTTCATGAGGAATTCGCGGCCGCGCATGAGGCCGAAGCGCGGGCGCACTTCGTCGCGGAACTTGGTCTGTATCTGATACAGGTTCAGGGGCAGCTGGCGGTAGGATTTCACTTCGCCGCGCAGAAGGTCGGTCATGACTTCCTCATGGGTGGGGCCGAGGCAGTAGTCGCGTTCATGCCTGTCCTTGAAGCGCAGAAGTTCCTTGCCGTATTTCTTCCAGCGGCCGGATTCCTCCCACAGCTCTGCGGGCTGTACCATGGGCAGCAGCACTTCAATGGCGCCTGCGGCGTTCATTTCGCGGCGGACAATGTCTTTCGCCTTGTCCAGGGTGCGAAGGCCCAGCGGCAGCCAGGTGTAGATGCCGCTGGTGAGCTTGCGGATCATGCCCGCGCGCACCAGCAGCTTGTGGCTGACCACTTCGGCGTCGGCGGGGGCTTCCTTCAGGGTGGGGATGTAGTAACGGCTCCAGCGCATAGGGGATCCTTCAGTCGTTAGGGGTAAGAAGTTTGTCGAGTTCTTCAAGAAAAGCCGCAAGCAGCGCCTCCTGCCCGTTGACGGAACGCAGGACTTTGCCCTTGCGGAAAATGACGCCCTTGTCGCGTCCGCCGGCAAGGCCTATGTCCGCCTCGCGGGCTTCTCCCGGGCCGTTGACCACACAGCCCATAACGGCGATCTTGAGCGCGCTCTTCGCGGCATGGGGGTGGGACTGCACATACTCTTCAACCTTTTCGGCCATGCCGATGAGGTCGATTTCCGTGCGGCCGCAGGTGGGGCAGGAAACGATTTCCGGCCCCCGGCTGCGAAGCCCCACGGCGCGCAGGATTTCCCAGGCCACGGCTGCTTCCCGCACGGGGTCGGCCGTGAGGGAGACGCGTATGGTATCGCCTATGCCCTCAAAAAGCAAAAGGCCGAGCCCCACCGAGGATTTCACGGTACCCCGCATGGGCGTACCCGCTTCGGTGACGCCGAGGTGCAGCGGGTAATCCGCCCGGGAAGCCATGAGCCTGTAGGCGGCTATGGTGTCGGCCACGGAAGAGGATTTGAGCGATATCTTGATATCGTAAAAACCGCGTTTTTCCAGCATGTGTACATGGGAAAGGGCGCTTTCCACCAGGGCTTCCGGCGTGGGGCCGCCGTAGCGCTCCAGAAGTTCCTTTTCTACAGAACCGCTGTTCACGCCAACGCGGATGACGGCTCCGCAGGCTTTTGCCGCGGCGGCCAGATTATCCACCGGTTTTTCGCCCCCGATATTTCCGGGGTTGATGCGAAGGCCCCTGAGGCCCGCGTCGAGGGCGGCCAGGGCCAGGCGGTAATCGAAATGTATGTCGGCCACAAGGGGCACGGGAGAGGACGCTGCTATGGTCTTGAGCGCAGCAGCGGCTTTTTCGTCGGGTACGGCGAGGCGCACGATTTCACAGCCCGCCGCATGCAGGCGGTCTATCTGCGCAAGCGTGGCCTTTGCGTCCCTCGTATCGGTATTGGTCATGCTCTGCACCACGACGGGAGCGCCGCCGCCGATGGCGACGCCGCCTATGTTGAGCTGCCGGGTATGGTTCCTGTGAGGAGCGTTCATGGCTTTTCCTTGAGGTCGCGCAGGTGGTGTAGCGCGTCCCAGGTATAGATGGCAAGGGCCAGCCAGATGACGGGGAAGGAGATCATGTCGGAAGGCTTCATGCTTTCCCCGAGCACGGTAATGGCCAGTATGAAGGATATGGAGGGACTGACGTACTGCAATATGCCTATGGTGGCCAGGGTGACGTGGCGGGCGGCATAGCCGAACAGCAGAAG
Source organism: Mailhella massiliensis (assembly GCF_020741395.1). Classification (GTDB taxonomy): domain Bacteria; phylum Desulfobacterota; class Desulfovibrionia; order Desulfovibrionales; family Desulfovibrionaceae; genus Mailhella; species Mailhella massiliensis_A. Next base: position 14,393 of record NZ_DYZA01000094.1, read on the forward strand.
GGGCAGGCCCGTGAATGCGATGGTGCAGATTAAAAGCACGGGCCGCAGGGGGCCGTAGCCTATGATGCCGAATCCTTCTTCCGTAAGGCCCAGCCAGAGTGCGGCCGCAGGCAGAAGCATGAGCGCCTGCACGAAGAGGCTGGGGGCCGCGTCCATGCGCAGGGTTTTCTGTACATAGCCGTACAGGGCGAAGGAAAGGGCCAGAATGAAGCCTATCCACGGGATACGGCCGTAGGCGGCGACGCTTGCGGCGACGCCCGCGAAGGCCAGGGCTATGGCCATGCCCTGGGGCCTGGAAAGTTTTTCCCCGAGGAACAGGCGCCCCATGAGCACATTGAGAAGGGGGGTGATGAAATATCCCAGGGAGGATTCCACGATTTGTCCGCTGGTCACGGCAAAAAGATAGATGCTCCAGTTCAGTCCGAGCAGCGAAGCCGCAATGAACAGGGCAAGCAGGGTGCGCCTGCTCTGAAATGCACTTTTTACATGGCTCATGTGGCCGCTTGCGAGAAGCACGATGCCGAGGAAGGCCACCGTCCATATCATACGGTGGGCCATGATGGAGACGGGGTTCAGCGCTCCGAGCAGAGGCCAGAACAGCACGGCGAGGCCCCACAGAAGGTGCGCGCCGAGGCCCGCGCCGGTTCCTGCGCAGGAGGCGGAACATTCGTGGGAGTGAAGGGGCAGGGAAAAGTGCATCATGGGAAAAGATGTATGCCCGACAAGGGCCCGTGGGCGCGGGAATTCTGTACGGAGCAGTCCGCCCTTCCGTTGCGGGGGAAGAGCGGACTGCTCGTGGAAAGGGAGGGCTTTTCCGCAAAGGTAACCTTCAGTTTTTCCGCAGAAACGGAAAACCGGAGTGAAACGGGACAGCGTGCAGAAAAGCTGAGTTCCGAGGCCGCGAGACCCGTTTTTCGGAAAAAAGTCTTCCTGTTGCGGCGCCTTGCCTGCGCAAAGCCCGCGCTGGGCATGGGCAACCGCTCTAGCGGTTGAAGGAACGGGCGTACAGTTCCACTATGGCACGGCGTCCGTTGGCTTCCAGGAAGCGGGTGCCCGTGGCGGTGAAGCGGGAATGCTTGATGACGGGATCATCCTTCTTCACCCATTCGTCGTTGATCCAGCGGAACCAGGCGTCGCGCTTCTGGTCGAACACGAGCAGGGGCTTGTTGCACAGCTTGGCGAATTCCGCACCCCAGCCGGTACCGCCCCTGACCGTCTTGTCGTCCTGAATTTCACCGACGACGAGCACTTCGCTGCCGCTGCTCACCTGCCAGCATATGGACTGGAGGACTTTGCGGAACAGAGGTGCGCGGGTGTATTCACGGCCCATGAGGCGGGAAACATACGTCATACTGACGTCTTTGAGCGCCAGTTCGTCCTGAGTGAGCACGCGAACACCGCGTGTGCGCTCTATCTGATGGCCTTCAAAGCTGTAGTTGACTTCTTCGATGCCCCAGGCTTCCGCCTGAGCCCCAAAGAACTGCTCCGCGCCGGCCGCGCCGCCGCTGAAAAGAACGCACTGTTTCGGATCAAGCATCTGGTCCTCCCAGAATAGATAGTGTTGCTGAAAAGGGTAAATATGGCCCGAGAAGGGCTCAATACGCAGGTTCGACCCGGCGGGCGCCCGAGGCACTGATGATGACGCGTACGCGTTGGCCGGGAGTGATGTAAGGGTCCCTGCCCTGAACGATGACTTCCTCGTTTTCTCCCTTGTCGTACCGGACGGTGATCTGAAGGCCGGTCTGCCGGGAGCTGAGATCGCCCGCTCCCGCACCGGCCGCGCCGCCTAAAAGCGCGCCGCCCACGGTGGCCAGGGTCTGCCCGCTTCCGCTGCCTATGGTGCTGCCTATCACGCCGCCCGCCACGGCTCCGATGAGGGCGCCTACGGTCTGCCTGGAGCTTGACTGGCTGTTGATGTTCACTTCTTGTACGGTGACGGCGGTTCCATAATAGACACTGAAGGCCTGGCGGGCATCACCGGCATGGTAATCGTAACCGCCGAGATGTGGGCTGCAGCCGGGCAGTATGGGAAGTGCCGCCATGGCCATGGCCAGAATGAGAGCCGCCGGTGTACGAAAATGCATAAAAGCCTCCTGTCAGGCAGGGGTAGGGGCAGGAATGGCTCCATCATAACCAGCTTGTGTGGAATGTCCAGTTAAGATGAGGCGGTGTCGGAGAGAGGAGGGTTGCCGTGCGGGCCTTTCCCGGAGGGGCGGAGCGCCTTGTGGGGGAGAAGTGGTTCCCCACGGCCCATTAAACGAAGAACCCCGGCGAGCCGGGGCATGAAAGGCTTCGGGTCAGTCCGGGCGACTAGTAGCGGGGGCGGGGAGCGCGAGGCTTCGCTTCATTGACACGCAGGGTACGGCCGCCGAAGCTGGTGTTGTCCAGGGCTTCAATGGCAGCGGCTGCGGCGGGATCTTCCATTTCAACAAAACCAAAACCGCGGGCGCGACCGGTTTCACGGTCGTTCACCAGCTTTACGGAGAGCACGGCGCCGTAAGGGGCGAAAAGATTCTGAACCTGCTCTTCGGTGGCGGACCAGGGAAGATTCCCGACATAAATAGACTTGGCCATGAGAAAAACCTCACACAAAAGAAATCTAAAACCCACACCCTGCTCCGGCAAACCGATTGCCCAGAGTGTCTCTCCTGTCTATCAGGTATGCCCTAACGGCAGAAGCAAGTCAATGCGTATTTGGTCTTTTTTTCTCATTTATCAGGCCCAGAAAGAGAAATTTTTTTGATACCAAGGAAAAAAAACAGAACTTTTTTAGAAAAAAAGAAAAATAAGATAAGCAAAATCAAGAAAATATCAGGTAAAGCTCGTAGCGGTACCATATTGTGCCGCTACGGAGCCTGCCGGGGGACAACCTCAGGACTGTCTGCGTTTGAAAAGTTTTTCCAGATCGGCCTTTTCCAGGGTGACGGCGCAGGGTCTGCCGTGAGGACAGAAATCCGGCTCTTCCGTACGCAGCCACTGCCGCACGAGGTGCAGGGCGTCTTCCGGCGTGAGGTGCTGCCCTGCGCGTATGGCCGTCGCGCAGGCATGATGTATCCATACGTCGGTGAGATCATCTACACGGCCGGAAAGGACTTCGCGCAGGAAGGCGGCAGCTTCGGAGCGGTCCATTTCCGGGGGAATGGCCCGCACTGAGAGACGGCCTCCCCGGCAGGAGGCTTCAAAGCCGAGACGGGGCAGATTCTGCTCCAGCTCCAGAAAGCGTTCTTTTTCAGAAGGGTGCAGCTCCATCTCCAGGGGTACCAGCAGAGACTGTGCCGCCCCGCGTGAGCCTCCGGCCCGGAATTTTTCATAGAAAATGCGCTCATGCATGGCGTGTTGATCGAGCAGAAGGAGCGTATCGTCGTTTTGCGAAAGCACGAGGTAGGTTTTTGCCACCTGTCCGAGGTAACGGAAACCCTGAAGAGGAGAGAGGGGAGGGCGGGGAATTTCCCTCATGGCCTGGGCCGGAGCGTCGTTTTCAGATATAGCGGTAGCTTCGGCGTCTTTTTTCTGTACCTTTTCCGCGGAATCCTGTTTTTTCGCGGGCGCCTGCCGTTCCTCTGCCGGCAAGGCGTTTTCCGTCTTCGTTTCGGAGAGTTCGGGGAAAGGTGCAGGGGCGGCATGCCTGTTTTCATGGGGAAAGGCGGGGTTGGGCATGCCGGTACGGAAATCCCGTTCCGGCATGTACGGTTCCCTCAGGGCGTTTCCCATGGGGGAGAGCTCTTCCGGCAGGGAGGGAGCTTTTTTCTGCCGGGGCATGATGCGTACGGCGTCGGCCTCGCCCCAGAAGCCCAGAGGTCGGGCAGTCCTTGCCGCCTCTTCTCGTACAGGGGGGGGAGAAGGGACGGCGGGAGCTTTTCCGGAGGCTTCAGAGCGCTCTGCAAAGCGTTCCGAGGCCAGGGGAACGCCGGCAAGGGCGCTGCCTGCGGCGCGCAGTACGGCGGAAAACACGGCCTGTTCATCGCGGAAGCGCACCTCGTTCTTAGCCGGGTGTACATTCACATCCACCTCATGGGCGGGAAGCTCCAGAAAGAGCACGGTCTGCGGATAGTCGCGACTGGTAAGACGGCCCTGATAGGCCTGCCGTACGGCGCGCATGAGCAGCCGGTCGTTCACGGCGCGGCCGTTGACGTAGAAGAGCATGCGGTCGGCCCGGGGCTGTGAGGAGCGAGGATCGGAGGTAAGGCCGTAAAGGCGCATGCCCGACACAGTGATATCAAAGGGGCGCAGTGCGTCCACAACGGCGGGAGGCCACAGCACGGCCATGCGATGGGCAAGACTCTGCCCTGCCTCAAAGCGCACGATTTCCCTCGATCCCGCCTTCAGGGTAAAGCCTGCTTCCGGGCGGGCAAGAGCGATGCGGGTAAAGAGCTCTTGAGCCTTCTTCTGTTCCGTGGCAGGGCTTTTCAGGAATTTGAGGCGGGCGGGAATGTTGGAAAAAAGTTCGGCCACCTCCACCAGAGTCCCCTGGTTCAGCGCCGCCGGGGCGACGGGCTTCATGGTTCCGTAAAGCACTTCGATGCAGGAGGTTTCACCTGTACTCCCGTCTTCTTGCTGAGGGGCGGAAATCATGCGGAAGCGCGACACGGAAGCGATGCTGGGCAGAGCTTCTCCCCGGAAGCCGTAGGAGTCGATGTTCATGAGGTCGCCGATTTCGGCGATTTTGCTCGTGGCGTGGCGCGTGACGGCAAGTTCGAGCTGATCCGCCGCGATGCCCCGGCCGTTGTCGATGACGCGGATCATGGTCTGCCCACCGTTTTCCAGCTCCACGGTAATACTGGTTGCGCCCGCGTCAAGGCTGTTTTCCATAAGTTCCTTGACGACGCTGGCCGGGCGCTCCACCACTTCACCTGCGGCAATCTGGTTGGAAAGTTCCGGCGGAAGCAGGCGTATGGTCTTATTCTGGGAAGAGTTCATGCTTGTCCTCGAGACGTATGTGGCGGCGCGGCGAAATTTTTTCCGATATTTTCGGGTGAATCGGGAGAAAGTCAAGCACAGGGGCAGGCGCGCGCATCCCGCGTTCAGCCGGGGGGCTGCCTTTCTCCAGCCTGGCAGACGCGCGTCATGAAAAAGTTTTTCGGCAAATCCGCTGACCGGAGCGGGGAAAGAGACGGATACCGGAGAAGGGAAGTGACGAAAGAGGAACTATAGAGGGCTTCAGGCCGAAGGGCCGCGTTTTGCCTTGGGGGACTGAACACCCATGCGCAGCATGTGGAAATAAAGTTCCCGCCCTACCCATGCGTCGGTGGCGGCATATTTTACCTGCTGCGGCGTAAGTTCGTGATTTTCCCAGTTGGAGCACTGGGCGCTCTTGCTGATGCGGAAGCCCAGGAGATTGGCGGCAAGGGTGCGCAGCCCCTGGGCCTGTATGCCCCGAGCCCGGGCCATGACGGCCAGATCCACAACGCCGTCGGCTGTGAAGGGATGGATGCGGGCAAGGGCCTTCATATCGTCGTGAATGGCTACGCCGACTTTCAGCACGCGGGGCGAAGAGAGCAGCTCGGCAATGGCGTCGCTGAAGGGCATGTGCGTGAGCTGGATGAGGTAGGCCGTATCCGCTGTGGCGAGCTGTATGAGCGCGGGGCGGCATGTCTTGCCCTTGGTGAATGTCGGGCGGGTTTCCGTATCAAAGCCGAGCACAGGCTCCCGGCGGAGCTTTTCCAGTGCAGTCGCGAGGGCTTCTTCTTCCTGTATGAGAACGATGGGGCCTTCCCATGCCTGAATGGGCAGAAGGTTGATTTCTTCCTTGCTCAGGCACGGATGAAGGACAACAGGTGAAAGGGCCTGTCTTTTGGAAATAAGAGAAGAAGATGCGGGGTCGGCGGACATGAATTTAACCTTGTTGTCAACAATTATCATGGAAAGAGCGGGGGAGCAAGATATCTCTGGTGGAGTGCCTGCCGGGACGGCACGCTATTTTTTATATTAAATCTTCTCCATACGGCGCATAACAGTGTGGAGCAGGGATTTTTCTTTCCGCTGCGCCTGATCCATGCTCTGATGCCTTCCTGGAGCATGCCGCGAGGCCATATCTCTTTTCCGGTCGGAGCACTCCTGCGGCAATGGTCGGAGCGGACGGCGGCCTGTTCCCCTGCCGGGGATGGACAGCTGTTCCTTCTTCTGCGCTGCGGAACAAAAAGGCCCGGCAAAGTGCCGGGCCGGGGAAAAGCCTTCATTTGCCGATGCAGAAGGAAGAGAAGATGGCGTTCAAAGTCTCTTCCGTGCTGTTCAGGCCCGTGATGTCTGCAAGATGGGCGGAGGCAGCTTCCAGGTGAATACTGCAAAGGTCGGGAGGGATGGAAAGAGCAATGGCTTTTTCCAGCTCTTCCAGCGCGCTGAGCGCCTTCTGAAGCTGATGCGCCTGGCGCAGGTTCGGGGCAATATCTCCTTCTGCCGGTTCTTCTCCGGCAAGGCAGAGAGCTCGGACGGCCGCGCACAGGCTGTCGATGCCCGTGCCTTCGCGGGCGGAGACGGGCATGAGGGCCGCGCCGTGGAAGCTCTCAAGACCCGGGGGCGGTGGCGTCACGTCGGCCTTGTTCCACACCGCAATGCAGCGCTTTGCCCCGAGCTCATGCAGAAGTCCTTTTTCCTCGATATAGGGGGAGAGGGGGGAGCCTGAGGAAGCGGAGCGCGTGCCGTCCAGCACGAGGAGCACGCAGCGCGCATTTGCGGCAAGTTCCTTTCCCCTGCGCATGCCTTCAAGCTCGATGCTGTCTTCACTGTGTTCGCGCAGGCCCGCGGTATCCACAAGGCGCACAGGCAGGCCCGCAAGGGTAGTCATTTCTTCCAGGTAATCGCGGGTGGTGCCCGGCTTTTCCGTGACGATAGCCCTCGGGCGGCCGAGAAGGGCGTTCATCAGGCTGGATTTGCCTGCGTTCACCTGGCCGGCAAGCACCACAAGAGCCCCTTCCCTCCAGCAGCGGGCGCGCTCGTAGCCTGCAAGAAGGCCGCGTATGCCCTGGGCCACTTCCCGCGTGATGGCGGAAAATTCCTGAGGGGGCAGACATTCGCCTTCCTCGTCGGGAAAGTCTATGGCAAGGCATACCCTCTGCCTCAGGTATTCCAGCCTTCCGCGCAGCTCCTCCACCTTGCGGCCGAGCAGCCCGTCCAGTTTGGCGGAAGCGAGATATACCCCTTCGTGCGAGGGGGCGGCGATGAGTTCCGCCACGGCCTCGGCCTGGGAAAGATCCATGCGGCCGTTCAGAAAGGCGCGGCGGGTGAATTCTCCCCGCTCCGCCATGCGCGCCCCGCGCGAGAGCACGGAGTCAAGCAGGGCGGAAAGCACGGCGACGCCGCCGTGCCCCTGTATTTCGGCGCAGTCTTCGCCGGTAAAGGAGTGGGGAGCCCTGAAGAACACGGCAAGGGCCTCGTCGGCCTCGCGGTTTTTGGCATCCAGCATGCGGCCGTGATGCAGCATGCGCGGGGTGAAGTCCCGGAATTTCGGGCTGGAGGACCGGAACATGGAAAAGAGGATATCGTGCGCTTTCGGCCCCGATATGCGTATGACGCCCACCCCTCCCGTGCCGGGGGCTGTGGCCACAGCCGCTATGGTGTCGAGGTCGGCCCGGAAATCGTTCCCGCTCATTTTTCCAGCTCCGCCCGGATCATGGAGGAAAGGGCCGGGTCTTCACAGATCTTCGCCGCAACTTCGTAGTTTTCGCGGGCCTTCGCCTCGTCGTTCAGATGATAGCGGTAGATGACGGCAAGGCTGTAGCGTGTGGCGGCGTCGTCCTTCAGATGAATGGAGCGCTCCAGACTTGTTGCGGCTTCGGTCCAGTGCCCCTGTCGGGCGAGGATCACGCCCATGATGTAGGCAGGACGGTGATCGGAGGGCGCGGCCACGCCGGCGCGCTGGGCCATATTCTGTGCGGCGTCGTTGTCGCCCCGTTCAGCAAACAGGCTTGCAAGATGCAGGAGAGTGTCCACGTCGTTGGGATTGCTCTGCAGCTTCTGCATGAGCGCCATGAGGGCCGCGTTTTCCGGCGTATCGGCCTGGACGGGGGCCTGTCCTGCCGGGGCCTGCGCGGCGGCGCGCGTATTCTGCCGGACCAGGGGATGATCGCCCATGCGCCAGGCAAGGGACAGGGCGAACATGACGCCTGCTCCCAGGGCGAGGGCGCCGAGCACGATGCGGCGGGAAGTATCAGTCATGATCGGCCTCCCACTGTGCCATGCGACGTTCCAGTCTTTTCTGTTCCGAGGCCAGGAAGGCCATGTACGCACCAAGTCCTATCCAGAGGGCGGCATTGGCCGCCATAAGCCAGTCAAAAGCAGTCATAGATCGTCTCCCGCCGTGAGGCGCGGTATCAGTGTTGTTCGTTTTCCGATTCTTCCATCATCCGCTCAAAAAAGAGCGCATCCAGTCTGCCTGCGAGAAGCTTCTGCCTGTAGCGCAGCAGAAGCAGCGCAAGCCAGATGAAGAAAAAGCTTATGACGCAGGCGACGACGGCCACGGCCATTTCCTTTTCCAGCCCGCCGCCCTGCGATGCGAAGACGGAGGGGTGTATGGAGCGCCACAGCCGGGCGGAGAAGAAAACCAGAGGCACGTCGAGAAAGCCCGCGACGGCCACCACGGAGCAGAGGGCAGCACGGCGGCTTTCCGGCATGGGCATGGAACGCAGCGCCATGCAGCCGGCATAGATGAACCACAAAATGAGCGCTGTGGTCAGGCGCGGGTCCCACGTCCACCACACGCCCCAGGAATGGCGCCCCCAGATGGATCCGGTCGCCAGGGTGAGGGTGCAGAAGAGCATGCCGATTTCCACTGAGGAGGCGGAAAGAAGGTCGTATTTCTGTTTTCTGGTTTTCAGGTACAGGATACCGGCGACGCAGGATACGCCGAAGCTGATGAGCCCCCACCAGGCCAGGGGCAGGTGTATGTAGAAGATCTTCTGGGCAGGCCCCATGACCTGTTCTTCCGGGGCGTAGGCATAAACGAGCCATTGGCAGAAAGCCATGGCAAGGCCGCCGAGAACGGCGAAAAAAGCGATGTAGGAACGCTTCATCAGTCATCTCCGCTGTAGACGAAGGGGAAAAGCAGAAGCCCGGCAGCCAGAAACAGCCCGTCGAAGGAGGCGGCGAGGCCGAGCCATCGGGGAGCGTCTTCCAACAGGGGATCCGGATCCATGCCCATGGAGGCGAGGCGCACTCCGGCAAGGAGCATGGGCACGAGCAAGGGGAAAAGCACGATGGAAAGCAGCGATTCCCTGCCGGAGCGGCCCACGGAGAGAGCACCGAGCAGGGAGCCCGAGGCGGCCATGCCCACGTCGCCGAGCAGCATACCGCAAAGCGCCCAGTGCCAGCCCTGCCCGAGGCTCTGCCCGAGAAAGACGAACAGCGCGGGCACGAACACGCACTGCGCGGCGGCAAGAAGCAGAAACCCCGCCATGGCCTTGCCCAGCCATACGGCCTGCACCGGCGCGGGAAGAAGCACAAGGCAGAGGCGGGCCTGCGCGCTTTCTTCCACAGCATAGAGCATGTTGAAGATGAGCACCTGGCAGAAGGCGGAGGCGAGCCAGAACATGGCAGCCGCGGCCTGGGGGCTGAGCCTGTCTCCCGCATTCAGGGAAAGGCTGAACAGGAATACCAGAAGGAGCCCCAGAAGCAGGGCCTGAAGAAGGCCGGCCCCCCGGGTGAGGATAAGCTTCAGGTCTTTCCCGCAGACGGCAAGGGCACATGTCAGCATGGAGCGCCTCCCGTGCTTTGGGTGAGCGAACGCTTCTCCAGCATGAAGATGGAATCGGCATGGGGGGCGTCTTCTTTCAGGTCGTGGCTTATCCACAGCACGGCGGCTCCCCGGCCCCGCGCTTCCAGCATGAGTTCCCTGAGCATGCTTCGCGAGGCGATATCGAGGCCTGTGGCGGGCTCGTCCAGAAGTATGAGCAAGGGGTCGGCAAGCAGCAGCCGCGCCAGATTGAGGCGCTGCGCCATGCCCCGGGAAAAGATGCCCGCCCTCTCATGGGCGTGCCGGGAAAGTCCCACGCGCTCAAGGGCGTTTTTCACCCTTTCCGCCGCCTGGCCCAGGCCTGCGGCCCTGGCCCAGAAGAGCAGGTTTTCCTCCGCATCCAGCCCGGGATAGAGGAAGGTGGCGTGGGCCATGTAGCCGAGCTTTTCTTCGGGGACGGCGCGTTTCACCGTACCTGCGTCCGGACGGGCAAGCCCTGCCATGATGCGCATAAGGGTGGATTTGCCCGCGCCGTTGGCCCCGGCCAGGAGGGAAAGGGTGCCGGGCATGAGCGAAGCGTCCACATGACGGAAAAGGAGCCTCGGCCCGAAGGCCTTGGCTACGCCCTTGAGTTCCAGAAGCGCGCCTTCCATCTCAGCGTTCCGTGCGCGAATCTTCCGGACGGCGCCTGCGGCCCAGGGCGATGAACGGGGCGAGACTCATGAGCGCGCCGCCTATCCACAGCCAGTTCACCAGAGGATTGGTGCTCATGCGCAGTACCGCGCGCCCGCCGCTGATGCCGAGAAGGGTGACATAGAATTCGCTTCCCAGCGAAGGGTAGGTAGTGGCTTCGGAAAAGGCGTTTCTCTGGAATTTATCGTACAGGCGGCGCTGCGGAGACACCGTGCCCAGGACTTTGCCGCCGGAGGAGAGCTGAAGCTCGGCCTCGATGAATTCAAAGGTGGCGTCCCTGCCTTCGTAGAGGTTCATGAGCGTCACCTCATACTGCCCCACCTGCGCCGTGCCGCCGCGGGCAAGCTCCATTTCCACTTCTTCCTTGTAGGGACCGGAGAAGGAAATGCCGAGCGCCACGAGCGCCACGCTTGCATGGACGATGCAGGCCATGAGCGAGGGCCGCCATGAACGTATGGATTTTTCCGAAATAAGCAGCGCCATGCTCACGAGAAGGGCCGTGCTCAGAGAGGCGGCCATGAGCGGCAGGGCCTGCGTGACGCCGGTATACCAGAAGACGGCAAGGGAACCGCAGAAGGCCGCGACCACGATGACGAGCCTGCGCCAGGAACGCATGCCGCCCTGCCAGCGTATCCACGGGCAGGCAAGCAGAAGGGCGAGCAGCACCGTGAAGAGCGGCAGGCATACACTGTTGTAGAAGTGCTGATCCAGCCCCACGGAGCGTTCGGACCACAGTTTGCTGATGACGGGCCAGAGCGTGGCCAGAAGAATGATGAGGCAGAGGGCCATGAGCAGCCATACCGTCATGACGACGAAGCCCTCGCGCGTCTCCAGCCCTCCCAGTTCACGGGAGTTTTCTTCCTTCGCGAGGAAGGAGACCACGCTGATGACGGCGAGGAAGGCCAGCACGAAGAAGAGCAGGTAGGGCCCTGTGCCGTTGCCGCCGAAGGCATGCACGGAGTTGACCACCCCGCCGCGTACCAGATAGGTGGCGAAGAATGCCGAAACTGTGGTCAGGCTCATGAGAAAAATGTTGACCCTGTGCAGTTTGCCGCGCCTTGTTTCCACAAGGCCGGTATGGAGTGCCGCCGTGCCGATGAGCCAGGGCAGCAGGGAGGCGTTTTCCACCGGATCCCAGGCCCAGTAACCGCCCCAGCCCAGCTCCATGTAGGCCCACCAGCCTCCGAGGACAATGCCCGCGGTGAGGAAGAGCCAGCCGGTGAGCGTGAAGGGGCGAGCCACGAGTATCCAGTGCATGGAGTCTTTCTGCGGGCTCATGGCCTGCGCCAGTGCAAGGCAGCCGGGAATGACGAAGCCGCCGTAGCCGAGGAAAAGCAGCGGCGGGTGGAAGATCATGCCGGGATTCTGGAGCAGAGGGTTCAGGCCGTAGCCGTCCGCCGGGGCGGGCAGGCTCTGGAGAAAGGGGTTGCTCCAGGTGGAGAGCAGAAGGCCGAAAAAGGCCATGATGGACAGGAAGAAGACGAGAAACCAGCTTCTTGTCTCAGGGGAAAGCTCCCTGTAGGTGCGGGTGAAGAGGAAGGCCGTGCCGCATACCGAGACCATGAGCGCCCAGAAGAGCATGGAGCCTTCATGCCCGCCCCAGAAGGCGGTGCAGCGGTAAAAGAGAGGCAGGGCCCTGTCGGTATAGTTCGCCACATAGTCCACGGAGAAGTCGCAGACCACAAGGGCGTACATCAGGATGGCGGAAGCTGCCAGAAGGCAGAGGGAACCTGCGGCCTGAGCCCTCTCAAGCCAGCGCAGTTCGGAGGTTTTGCCCTGCCAGAGCTGCGCCGTGCCGACGGCGCTTCCGGCCAGGGAGAAGAACAGGGTGGCGAGCAGACAGAGAGAGGCGGCAAGGTACATGGAGGCTCCTGAAAAACGGGGATCGCGGAAGAAAAAGCTCAGAGAAAAACGCGCATGTCAGGCGCGTTTCCTGTATCAGGCTTTTTCCCTGTTGCTTTTTTCGTATTTGGAAGGGCACTTGGTCATGAGCGTCTTGGCCGTGAATTCCGCGCCGTTCATGCTTCCTTCCACGATGACTTCCGAGCCCTTCTCAAACGTATCCGGCAGGGCCCCCCTGTAGTGCACGCGTATGCCCTGCTCGGGGTGCGCGAGGTCGACCAGGGTGAAGCTTGCGCCGAGGCCGTTTTCAGGCTTGACGATATCGCCCCCCGCCACGCCGAACAGCCTTGCGGATTTCAGTTTTTCCGAAGGGATGCCTATGGCTTCGGAAACATTCAGGTGATACATGGTTCCCTCGGAAAGGGCTGACCACAGCATGAACCCTGCTCCTCCGGCAAAGAGGGCGAAGGCCGTGAGATATATGCAGAGATTTTTTTTCGCCGACATGTTTCACCTCCTGAGGGGATGTATGAGCATCGGCCAGCCGGCGGCTGTTTTCAGTGATCGGGGTCACAAGGGGAAAACAGGGCCCGGGCGTCTTTCTTTTCACCCCGGAAGGACTTTGACAGATTTGTGTTTGCCTTGCAAGTAGGAATTATTCCTGTTTAGGTTCGGGAGTATTTTCCGCACGTGCGGAGGCGGCGGCTTTGGCGCGGCGGTTTCTGGCTACGGCGCGCAGGTCGGCGGCAACGTCGCTTTCATCCACGATTTCGCGGCCGAGCAGCTCTTCCATCACGTCTTCCAGGGAAATGACGCCCGCGAGCCCGCCGAACTCGTCGAGCACGGCGAAGAGGTGCTGGTGGCGCTCCAGAAATTCGGTGAGCACCTTATCGAGGGTGAGCGATTCCAGCACGAAGTGCACGGGCTGCATGATATCCCCGAGCTTCATTTCCCCGTCGTCGGCATCCCGGTGCAGCACCACGTCGCGCCTGAGCACGATGCCGACAATATCCTCGTTGTCTTCGGCGTAGACGGGAATACGGCTGAAATGCCAGAAGGAGGGAATGGCGTAGGCCTGCTCCACGGTGCAGTCTTCCGGCAGGGAGAAGACCACGGTGCGCGGCGTCATGACGTCGTGCACACGCTTCTGGTCCAGCGCGAGGATGTTGCGGATGGCGGTTTCCTCATAACTCTGGATGACGCCTGCCTGCCGCGAGATGCGGGCCATGGCGTTGATATCTTCTTCCGTTGCCTCGGGGCCGGAATCCTTGGGCGTGATGAGCTTTGTGATCTGGCCGGAAAGCCAGGTGGCCGGGCGCAGCACCGTAGTCATGATGAAAAGAGGGAAGGCGAGGAGCCGACCTAACGGCACGGGATAGGAGACGCCCATGGTTTTCGGGATGATTTCGCCGAACAGAAGCACAAGCAGCGTGAACAGGGCCGCAAAATAGGGCATGTTCTCCGCGCCGAGCGCACCGGCAGCCAGCGCGCCCGCGAGAGAGGCGCCCGCCGTGTTGGCGATGGTGTTCAGGGTGAGTATGGCGGAAATGGGCTGATCCACGTTGGAGCGCATGTGGTAGAGGAGTTTACCGGCCCGGGAGCCGGAGTCCTTCATTTTTTCCAGCGTGGTCCATGGAATGGAATAGAGCATGGCTTCCATGGTGGAACAGAGTGCGGAAATGGAGAGAGCCAGAACGATGGTGATGATGAGCGCGGTCATGATGCGGGCCGGGGTTGAAGGTTGATGAAGAAAGACTCTAGCCGAAGATGGTCGCCCCGGCAATGGGCGGGAAAAATTTTTCCGCGCCGGGCGAGCGGGAATTCGAGGCTTGCATGCAGTGGGGGGATCAGGGCAGGGGCTCCATAGAGCAGTTGGCCGTAAGCCCCCTGCTCGTCAGGTATGCGCTGCCCCAGGCATACATGGATTCCAGCACGGGGCGTATGCTCCTGCCGAACTCAGTGAGCGAATATTCCACGCGCGGGGGAATGACGGGAAAGATTTCCCTGTATACAAGGCCGTCTTTTTCCAGTTCACGCAGCTGCTGCGTGAGCATCTTGGGCGTGGCCCCGGGCACGGTGCGGTGAAGCTCCGAAAAGCGCATGGGTCCGGAGATGAGCTTCCACAAAATAAGCGTCTTGTATTTGCCGCCGATCATGCCGAGAGTGGCTTCCACAGGGCAGTGGACTTCCCCGCCGAAAGGCAGGTCTCCGCCGTGACGGCAGCAGCCTTTTGCTTCATTCATAACAGTATCCTTTTAGGTACTATATATCAAAAAAGTACATTCTTGCGAATAACATATTCATAGCTATAAAAGAAAGGCAAGTCAAACGAAAACGCGGCGGCCTGCGCTCTGTCCGCCGGATCCCAAGGAGAGTTGCACCATGAAGAAAGTCATGACCATTGAAGGAATGCGTTGCCCCCATTGTTCGGCCAACGTGGAAAAGGCCCTGTGCGGAGTTTCCGGCGTCAGCGGCGTGGTGGTGGATCTTGCCTCCAAGACGGCCACCATGGAAGCGGGTGAAGAGGTGGTCGATGAAACTCTCAGAAAGGCTATAGACGATATCGGCTTTCAGGTCGTTGATATCCGGTAGTGGTTCTGGAGAGTAATACTTAATTTTTCCGCGTGGTTGTCGGTAAAAAATGCGCGTGGAGCACCATGCGGCGGGAAGAATTGTGCCGCAGCCCGGGCAGGTCTGCTTTGTCATGTCCGTATTCGGAGATCATCGCCCGGAAATTTTTTCGGATTCCGCTGCCCCGGAGCAGGGATAAAGGGCATGGCCCGCCCCTTTTCCGGGGCTTTTCATGCACACTCAGAGGCCCGCGCGCCTGAGCCCGCTTTCCGTGCGGCGTGTCAGGCTGCGGTACAGGAAAAGGAAAGCCTATGGAAAGCCGCCCCGAAATTCTCAGATTCCGCATTGAAGGCATGGCCTGCGGGGCCTGTTCCGCCCGTTCCCAGAGAGTGCTGAACTCCATGGAGCACGTCGATTCCGCCACCGTGAGCTTGGCCGACGGTACCGCACAGGTACGTCCGGCCGAAGGCGCGCTTTCAGGCGGTCTGGAACCTTTTATCAGGGAAGTGACGGAAAGGGTGAACAGGCTCGGCTTCACGGCTTCCTATCTCCCTCCCGATGCCGATGAACACGATCTCTGGGAAAGCGAGCAGGAAAAGACCAGGCTTGACCTCGCCGCACGTCGCCGTCGCCTGATCACGGAGTTTCTCTTCGCCGTACCCCTTGTAGCCGTGGCCATGGGAAGTCACTGGGGGCTGCCTCTGCCCGCATGGCTCAACATGCACGAAAGCCCCCTGGCTTTTGCCCTGTTCCAGCTTCTTCTGACCATTCCCATCATCTGGTCGGGCCGCGATTTTTACCGGCACGGGATTCCTCTTCTTCTGCGGGGAGCTCCGAACATGGATTCCCTGGTGGCCATGGGCACGGGAGCAGCGTTGCTCTACAGCCTGTGGAGCACTCTGGAAATAGCCGCCGCCTCCACGCCAGAGGCCGTACATGCGGGAGTCTCCGGGCTTTACTATGAATCTGCGGGCATGCTCATCGCCCTTATTTCCCTCGGCAAATACCTGGAGGCCGTCTCGCGCACGCGCACTTCCGAGGCCATACGGGCCCTCATGGAGCTTACGCCAGAACATGTGGAGCGCGTGCTTGAGGACGGGAGCGTGAGGGAAATTCCGGTCCGGGCCGTCATGCCCGGCGACAGGCTGCTCATCAAGCCCGGATCCCGCATTCCTGTGGACGGCGTGGTGTCGGAAGGCTCCTCGTCCCTCGACATGTCCAGCCTGACGGGCGAATCCATGCCTGTGGACGTGGCTCTCGGCGATGAAGTGAACGCGGGTACGTTGAACGTGAGCGGAGCCTTCGTCATGGAGGCGCAGCGCGTGGGCGCGGATACGGCTCTTGCACGCATCATCCATCTGGTACGTGAGGCTCAGGGTTCCAAGGCACCTATTGCGGGGCTTGCCGACCGCATCAGCCTTTATTTCGTGCCCGCCGTCATTGCCGTGGCCACACTGGCCGGGATTCTGTGGCTGTTTGCCGGGAAGCTGCCTTTCGGCGAGGCGCTTCGCGTCTTTGTGTCCGTACTGGTGGTGGCCTGCCCCTGCGCACTCGGCCTTGCCACTCCCATGTCCATCATGGTGGCCACGGGACGCGGTGCACAGCTCGGCGTGCTCATGAAAAACGGCACGGCGCTGGAGTATTCCGGCAGGCTCGATACTCTTGTGTTCGACAAGACCGGCACGCTTACGGAAGGCCGCCCCCGCCTCATGAGCCTTTTTGCGGAAGGTATGGGAGAAGACGATGCCCTGACCCTTGCCGCCTCTCTTGAGGCTGTTTCCGAACACCCTCTGGCTCAGGCCGTGTTGGAAGGCGCGCGGGAAAGATGCCTTCCGCTTTCTTCCGTGGAAGGATTTCAGGCCGTGAGCGGGCAGGGGGTGATCGGCTCGGTGAACGGCCGATCTCTGCTTCTCGGCAACGAAAGCCTTCTGGAGGAAAAAGGCGTTGAGCTTTCTCTGGAAGCGAAGGAGCGTCTTCTCTCTCTGGCGGATGAAGGGCAGACACCGCTTCTTCTTGTCGTGGACGGAAATTTTGCCGCCATGCTCGGCGTAGCCGACCCTTTGCGGGAAGAAACACCCGGCGTCATAGCAGAGCTTCGGGCCATGGGCTGCCGCGTCATGATGTTGAGCGGCGACAACGAGCGTACCGCCCGGGCCGTGGCAGCCAAGGCGGGTATAAGCGACGTGGTGGCAGGCGTGAGGCCCGACGGCAAGGAAAAAGTCATTGCGGCCCTTCAGGCGGAAGGACGCCTTGTGGGCATGGTGGGGGACGGCATTAACGACGCTCCCGCCCTGGCCCGCGCTCATGTGGGCATGGCCATGGGCTCCGGCATCGACGTGGCCATGGAGGCCGGCGACGTGGTGCTTCTGCGCGGCCTTCCCTGCGTGAAGACGGCAATTTCTCTGGGGCGCGCCACACTTGCCAATATACGCCTCAGCCTGTTCTGGGCCTTTGCCTACAACGTGCTTCTCGTACCTGTGGCGGCTGGGGTTCTTCTGCTCTTCGGAGGCCCTGCAATGTCGCCTATGCTGGCGGGGGCGGCCATGTCCCTTTCCTCCGTGTCCGTGGTGCTCAACGCCCTGCGCCTGAGAAGGTTCCGATAGATCCGCTGCCCGGCGTCGGGAAGATTCGCCGCAAGCCAGAAGAAGCCCGCCCCACAGGAGCGGGCTTCTGTCTCAGGCCTGAATGGGAGTATTGTGGGCAGATGGTCTTACGGAAATCCGACGTATGGGAATGCATGAATATTATTCGCGCAGGGCCAGCTCATGAAGCTCTTCAAGGTTGAGAATGGTCAGCTCTGTTTTGGTAAAGCATTTCAAGATATTTTTTTCTTTGAGCTGAGTAATGATGTTGGACATTGTTACTTTGTGCATATTAAGTAAAAGAGCGAGCTCTGCTTGTGTAATATGCGGATATATTGTCTTTTTTTGATGAACTCTATACATTTCATAGATAAATAGACATACGCGGTTCAAGGGTTTGACATACATATTGATGCATGTAAGCTCGGAATAGCACAAATCTTTTACTGCCTGTGTATAGGCAAGATTATGAACCAACTGAGGATTGATATGAAGAATGTCTTCAAAGGTGAGACTTTGCGGAAAGATATATAATTCTGA
The DNA here is from genome assembly GCF_020741395.1 of Mailhella massiliensis. GTDB lineage: Bacteria > Desulfobacterota > Desulfovibrionia > Desulfovibrionales > Desulfovibrionaceae > Mailhella > Mailhella massiliensis_A. The sequence goes on from NZ_DYZA01000094.1 coordinate 32,285, forward strand.
ATCTTCCAGCGCTTTGATCGGCATGGCCTGGAACTGCCCCTGCGTGAGAAAAAAAGCCTCATAAATAAGGGAACCGGCAAATATGAAATGAGGATTGAAAGTTTTTCCTTCTTCATTGAATTTATGGATACATATTTTTCCTTTTTTTAAGTACATAAAGGGAATAGATTCTTCTGTATCCGGATAAACCAGTTCTCCTTTTTTTAATAAAAACATAGATGCAATATCAAGAATTTGTTCCCATATATTGCTGGTATTACATATTACTCCAGGAACGGAGTACAGTGGAGGGCATGCTGAAACATAGTTTGGAAATTCTCTGGCCTTATGATCGAATGTTTGAGGAGTATTGGAGATCAGTGCGGATAAGAACATAAATGCTCCTATGGGCAGGACGCCAAATCCGACCTTTTCTGCACAGGCAGAAAAGGTCGGAACTAAATAGACGGTATGGCTAATTTTTTTACATAAGCCCGATGGGTCTTGCAATAGCAAGCATGATGAGAGGCATGATAATAACCCAGGCGATGGAAACGAAAATACCGGGTTTGAACATATCGCTCATCTTATAGTAGCCTGAGTTGTAGGCGACCAGGGAAACGGGATCAAGCGGCAGGAGCAGGGCCGCCGATACGCTGAAGCCCATGGGGATTGCGAGAATGGCGGCGTTGGTACCCATGGTGCCGGCGAGGGCCACCAGGGCGGGGAGCATAACGGCCACAATGGCGGTATTCACAGGGATGATGAGATGGACGGCCACGGTGAAGGCGGATATGACGGCGATCATCAGCCATAACGGCATGCCGGTGATGCCGCCGAGGCAGTTTGAGGCGATCCAGGAAGCTGCGCCCTGATCCCAGAGCAGCACGCCGAGGGAGTTGGCGGAACCGACGACCATGAGGACTTCCCAACCAATCTTGTGGCTGTCGTTACCCCAGTCGACAAGGCCCACACCGGGCAGCAGGAACAGCGTAGCGCCGAGCACACAGGCGACGGGCAGCGGGATGTTGTGGAGTTTGTCCGTCATCCAAAGGGCCATGTTGAGGAGGAGTATGACGACGAACTTCCATTCCTTGGCTTGAAG
>NZ_DYZA01000095.1 GCF_020741395.1 Mailhella massiliensis
CGGCACAGAAGGATCCCGCGAGCTACCGCAACCTTCTGGTGCGTATCGCCGGTTACAGCGCCTACTTCTGTGATCTGTCCCGCGACCTGCAGAACGACGTCATTGCCCGTACCGAACACGCCGACATGTAAGCTCAGGTTCCGTACCTGATACAGAATCAGGCCGGGGAGGCGACTCCCCGGCCGCTTGAGAGGAAACTCTCCCCCTCCTCGGGACGACGCAGACGCGGCACCGCATGCGATGCCGCGTCTGCGTGCCCGGAGGAAAGGCCGGCCATGCCGCCTTTCATCGCATTTGCAGCGATTTCATGTTGAAATCGTTTGACTTCCACAAAAGCGACAGCTACGCCCGGGCTCAGGAAGGTTTTCCGCCGTGAGCGGGCAGCGCAAATCTTGAACGGCTGCGTTCAAAAGGAAGCCGCTCCAAGGAGAACAGGGAACATGCAGGACGCCAAAGTAAAAGGCATGATCTTCAACGTGCAGAAGTTCAGTGTGCACGACGGTGCGGGTATCCGCACGCTGGTATTTTTCAAGGGCTGCCCTCTTCGCTGCCGATGGTGCAGCAACCCCGAATCTCAGTTGTTCACGCCTGAGCGGGCGTTCAATCCTTCGCGCTGCCTTTCGGCGGATGTGTGCGGCCGTTGCTCCCATGCCTGTCCGACGGGCGCCATCAGCGTGGTGAACGGCGTCAACTATTATGACCGCTCCAAATGCAACGGCTGCGGGGCATGTGTGAACGCCTGCCCTACAGGCGCCCAGTCCTTTTATGGCTATAAGGCCAGTGTGGAAGACGTCATTGCTCAGGTTGAGGAAGACGACGTGTTCTATGCCCGTTCTCACGGGGGACTTACCCTTTCCGGCGGCGAAGCTCTGGCTCAGCCGGAATTCGCCCTGGCGCTTCTGCGCGAGGCGAAGCGCCATCGTATTTCCACCACGATTGAGACCTGCGGACATTACCCCACCAAGGTGCTCGCCGAAGCCTGCACCCTGCTCGATCAGCTCATTTTCGATATCAAGTCGCTGGACGCTGAAAAGCACAAGGTCTTCACAGGCAGGGACAATATTCAGATTCTGAAGAATATCAATTATGTGTTCGAGAATTTCCCGGATCTGCCCGTGCTCATCCGCACGCCCGTGATCCCGGGTTTCAACGATACGGAAGAAGAAATCATGGCTATCCGCCGCATGATTCCCTTCCGCCCGAACGTCCAGTATGAGGCCCTGACCTATCATCGCATGGGGCAGCCTAAATACGGATATATCGGTCGTCCCTATCTTCTGGAAGGCGTGAAGGCCGACGAAGATTTCATGAGACGGCTCAATGCGAAGCTGGCCGCCTATCAGGGATAGGCAGCATGGAAAAGAAGGGCCTCCGGATCCCCCGGAGGCTTTTTTGTGAACTTCGGCGGGTGGGGAATAGGGCTGTGTCTTGAGGGAAAGACGCATACGGCAGGAAAAGGGACAGTGGAGATTGAGGGCGATATGCCGGGTCAGAAGGCCGTTTTCTTCGGAAGAGTGATGGAGACGTCGTCATTCCCTCATGTGAGGGAATGGCTCCGAGGGGGGCGAAAGTCCCGTTGCGTTGCAATCGGAGCGGGGTTCGGATACAAAAAGATAGGACGGAAAACCCTGGTGGGTGTGATATGCTGCAGGAATATCTCGATCAGCTTCTGGATGTTTTCAGCGACGGCGTCTGTGTGACTGATGCGCAGGGGACCGTCCTTTTCGTCAACGCCATGCACGAGAAACTTACCGGCGTCCCCCATGCGAGCATGGTCGGGCACAATATTCAGGAGTTTGTGGGCGGAGGCGTGTTCGATGTCATTCTGAATCCCGAAATACTGCGTACCGGCAAACCCATGACCCGCGTGCAGACCCTTGCCAACGGACGTCGTCTGGTTCTGGAAGGGTATCCCATCTTCGACGACGGCCATGCCGCGGCTTTCTGCGTCACGCTTATCCGCGACGAGAGCCGCCTTCAGGAACTGCAGGGTAAGGTAGCTTTCCAGAAGGAGCTTCTGGAAGTGTTTTCCAAACTCAGCAATGCTCCGAAGCAGGCAAGCCGCATGCCGGAAATCGTGCAAAGCGAGACCATGACGCGCCTTCACGGCAAGATCCGCGTGCTTGCCCAGACGGATGCCCCGGTGCTCATTCTCGGAGAAACGGGGGTGGGTAAAGACGTTCTGGCCCGGCGCATACATACGGAGAGCGACCGGGCGGAGCAGCCCTTCATCAAGGTGGACTGCGGCAGTATTTCCCCGCAGCTCATAGAGACGGAGCTGTTCGGTTATGTGGGGGGTACGTTTTCCGGTGCGAACAGGAACGGCAAGATAGGGCTTATCGAGGCCGCATCCAAGGGAACGGTGTTTCTCGATGAGATAGGGGAACTGCCCATAGCCATGCAGACGCGCCTTCTTCGATTTCTTCAGGACGGCGAGGTATTGCGCGTAGGGGCGACGACGCCGAAGAAGCTGGATGTGAGAGTCATTGCAGCGACCAACCGTGATCTGGAAAAGGCCGTGGCCGAGGGGGAGTTCCGCAGCGACCTCTATTACCGTCTGAAAATTGCGGTACTGCACATTCCGCCGCTCAGGGAGCGCCACGACGACATATTGCCCATGGCCCGCTTCTTTCTGGATTTTTATGCGCATAA
>NZ_DYZA01000096.1 GCF_020741395.1 Mailhella massiliensis
CCAGCAACATTGAAACTATCCTGAAGCATATCCAGAGCATAGCTGACAAAGAGAAAGGGAACGAAGGACAGCAGGCCGGGACTTCTTCCGAAACACCGGAAAAGAGCAAAAAGAAAGTCATCATTGACGAACTTGTCATCCGTGACGCGCAGGCCACGCTCCTCATCCCCATGCTGAAGCTTTCCGTCTCCATCCCGCTGCCTGAAATCCGCCTTACCGGCATAGGCCGTGAAGGTTCGGGCGTCACCATCGCTCAGAGCGCCGTTCTCATCCTTAAAGAAATGAAGGCGTCTCTGGAAGCCTCCACCGTAAAGCTCAGGGAAACGCAGCTCAAGGACGCGAAAAACGCACTGCTGCGCCAGGGGAAGGATACGGAGGAAAAGGCGAAAGGCCTGTTGAAGGAAGGGTTGAACCTCTTCAAAAAGTAAGGATCGTCAAAAAGCCGCCCTCTCCTGCACTCCGGGCGGCTTTTTTGCACTCCTTCCCCACATGGCGGAGAGGCTTCCCGGCAGGCCGTCCACGCCCCAAACGATCAGCCCATTCCCTCGCCCATACGGAAAAGGCTGCCGCAAGCCCTTTCTCACCATGTACCGGAGGCTTGCTACAGACGGCGCAATGTCATACTATGCCGCATACCCTCCCCGCATCCGCCGGACAGAACACCTGAACACGCCTTTTCCACTTTGTCATGAACTACAGAAAAATATTCCTGCTTTCCCTGGGCCACCTTTCCTGCGACCTCAATTCGCACGCCCTGCCTCCCCTGCTGCCCTTCCTTGCTGCGGCACATAACTTCGATTATCAGACCTGCGGCTTTCTCGCCTTTGCCTATTCGGTTGTGGCATCTCTGGTGCAGCCCGGACTCGGCCTTCTGGCCGATAAAATGTCCCGGGGATGGTTTATCCCGCTGGGCATCCTGCTGGCCGGAACCGGCATAGGGGCCCTGGGCTTTCTTTCCAGCGAATACTCCATGTTCGCCTTCCTCGTGCTCGGCGGCATAGGAGCGGCAATGTTCCACCCCGAGGCCGCGCGTTACGCCAACATCGTTTCAGGAGAACATAAGGGCGTGGGCCTCAGCATTTTTTCCGTAGGCGGTAACGGCGGTATGCTTATAGGACCCGTTATCGTCATACTGACAGTAGGCGGCCTGCCCAACATGCCCGGCTTCGGGCTGCACGGAACCGCAGCCTTCCTCATCCTCGCAGCCGTAATGGCGGCCCTGCTTTTTTGGCGCATCCAATCCTGGGATATGTCGCCCCGAACGACAACAGTCAATGACAGGAATTCTGCCGTCAACGACTGGCGTGCCTTCGGCATCCTTTCCGGCTGTCTGCTCACCCGCACGGGCCTCACCGTGGCCTTTACCACCTATCTGCCCCTGTACTGGCAGGGAGTATTCCATCAGAGCGCCTTCATCGGCTCACTCATGCTCATCCTGTTCTCTCTTTTCGGAGTCATCAGCAACCTTTCCGGCGGAGCTGCCGCCGACCGCTGGGGATTCCGGCGCGTCATACGATGGACTTCCATCCTCACCCTACCCCTGCTCGCCGCCTTCCCCTTCATCGAAAACCCGTGGATCGCCGGAGCGTTGCTCGCCCCTCTGGCTGTGGGTCTGTTCGCCCCCTTCAGCTCCCTTGTGGTATTGGGTCAGCGTTACCTTGCCAGAAACATGGGGTTCGCTTCGGGCATCACGCTGGGCGTCGCCATCAGTGTGGGCGGCATGTTTGCTCCCGTGCTCGGCTGGGCGGCGGACGCCTGGGGAGGCCTTGCCCCGGCCATGCACCTGCTCAGCCCGCTGGCCGTCGTCGGGGCCGTGTGCTCATGCTTCCTGAAAAGACCGACAAACGCTTCCGAAAAAAGCTGACCACTTCTTTTCCTGAAAACGAGAGAATCCGTAATCGCACGGCAACTCGGCCGGTAACGCAGTATCAGATAAAAAAATGTCCGCCCTGCTCACAAGTACAGGGCGGACATTTTTTGTCTGCAGAAAAGGATACTTCAGGCGCGGCTCTTGCGCCTTCTCGCCTTGAAGCTGTGCTCGGCAAGCCAGCCCAGATCCCTGAGTCGTTCGTCCACCTTATAAAAAAGCGTGTCCTTCGGGAAAGAGCCGTCCTTGCGACGGCGCCCCACGGGCATGCCTGTCAGAAGCTCCATGGCCTCACCGATATGGGTCACGGGGTAAATGGAGAATTTGCCCTCGCGCACGGCATTGACGACCTTTTCATCCAGCATGAGGTGCTCCACGTTGTCCTTGGGCAGGATCACGCCCTGCTCACCGGTGAGCCCCCGGCGGGAACACAGCTCGAAAAAGCCCTCGATCTTGCGCGTCACTCCGCCCACGGCCATGATCTGGCCGGACTGGCTCACCGCGCCGGTGAAGGCGAGGGAAAGGCGCAGAGGCACTTCCGAAATGGCGGAAAGAAGCGCCGCGAGCTCCGCGCCCGAGGCGGAATCGCCTTCTATGCCGTTGTAGCTCTGCTCAAAACACAGGCTCCCGGAAAGCACCAAGGGCTTGTCATGGGCAAACTGCGAGGCCAGATAGCTTTTCAGGATCATCATCGCCTTGGTATGGATGGGGCCGCCGAGCTCCGCCTCGCGCTCCAGGTCGATGATACCGCCGTGTCCCACGCCCACGGTGCAGGAAATCTGATGCGGCAGGCCGAACTCGTAATCGCCGCTGGTAGTCACGGCAAGGCCGTTCACACAGCCTACTTCGGATCCTGAAGTACGCAGTTTGATGACGTCGCGGTCGTATTCCTCCATGAAAAGTTCTTCCACAAGGTCGGAACGGTTTCGCCTGGCCTTCAGCGCAGCATCCAGGCTGGCTCTGTCCACCATGGACTTACCGGCCATGGCCGCCATGGCCGAAGCCTCGATGAGCGTCTCGCGCATGAGCGGAAAGCGCAGCGAAAGCTTGCGATGATCTTCACACAGCTCAGAACCGTGATCCACCAGGCCTGCCAGGGTTTCACGGTCGAAGGGAAGAAGATCCGCCTCGTCCATGATGCGTGCGAGCTGGCAGAGCCACGCACGCACCGCCGGGGCCGTGCGCTCCGTTTCCGAAGTCATTTGCGCCTTTATCTTAAACTGTTTGGCAAAGCGCTCATCGCGCTCCAGAAGCACTTCATAGAGTTCATCCTCGCCAACAAGAATCACTTTCAGGTTCAGAGGCATGGGCTCGGGCTCTATACCCTTCACCCTCGAGGTATCGTTGAAGTCCGGGTCTTCAATACGGGCGACTCCGGAGCGGAGTGCGCGCATGAGTCCTTCCCAGGCAGGACCGTTGGACAAAAGATCATTGATGTGAAGGACGAGATAGCCGCCGTTGGCCCTGTGCAGGGAACCGGCCTTGATGAGCGTGAAATCCGTGACTAGCGCGCCCATTTCCGATTCCCTCTCCACGCAACCGAGCAAATTGCCGTAGGTAGGGTGATCCTCCACCACCACGGGCGCACCGCTCATATCGCCGTTGTCCACCACCACGTTCACACCGTAGCGATACAGATCCGGTTCCTGCGGGACGGAAGGAGTCTCTCCATGCGGAGCGGAAGGCGCTTCGCGCGGCAGAAAAAGTTCCAGATGATCCAGAACATCCACGCGCAGATCGTCGAAAAAGGTGTGCAGAGCATCGGTTTTCTCTTCACAGCCGGAAACACGACAGGCTTTTTCCGCCACAGGCGCAACCAGACGGTTGAACAGATACTCGGCAGCCTCGCGCTCCAGCTCATGTTCTTTTTTCTGGAAGCTCTTTTCCATCTCGCCCATGCGGCGCACCAGGGGGGCCATGCGCTGAAGAAGCTGGTCGGCCCGGCGCTTGAATTCCTGCCGTTCCGGGGCGGCCAGAAGTGCCACTTCCTCATCGCTCAGGCGCTTACCCTCCTGCATGGGAAAAAGGGAGAGCGCCCCCTGCTCCTCAGCGTCCAGAGCAAAACCCTTTTCCTCCGCCATGCGCTCCAGCTCCTTCACTACGGAAGCACGTTCCTCGCGGAACTGCTCGCGGCCCGCACGGCGCTTGCGCAGAAAAACGTCGGAATCCAGGCGGGCGGGAAGCTCCTCGCGCATCTGCCGCAAGGCTTCCGCCAGGGCTTCTTTCAGCTGTACGCCCTGCCCTGCCGGGAGCTGTATCAGCACCGGTTTATCTTCGTCCTTGAAGTTGTTGACATAGATGATATCCGGCGGTGTGGCTTCCTTGCGGGCCAGAGGCTCCAGAAAATCACACAGCATATAGGTACGCCCGAGGTCGGGAGAGCCGGCAAGGTACACATTGTAGCCGGAATTACGGATATGCACGGCTAGCTCCAGCGCGGCCAGAGCCCTGGGCTGAGCCGGACGACGGCGGCCGCCGCGCGGTATGGCGCGGCTGTCCTCCCACGGGATGCGATCCACGGGCCAGCTGGGACGCAACCTGTCAGCCGGAAGGGACATGATGTTTTTCAGTGCCGGACTCATATCAGCCCTCTTGCCCTGCGTAAAGTTCCGCAAGGATATCTTCCGCCCCCCTGCCGAGAAGCTCCTCTGCCAGAGCATATCCCATGCGTTCGGCCTCTTCGGCGCAGGAAGGCGCGCGACGGGAACCTCGGATCACCCTCCTGCCGTCGACCCCGGCCACCAGGGCCTCAAGGAAAATCTCCTTTCCCTCAAGCTCGGCATGGGCTGCGATGGGCACCTGACAGCCCCCGTCCAGACGGCGCAGAAAAGCGCGTTCCGCCATGACGCACAGGCGGGTGGGCTCATGTTCAAGGAAGGAGAGAAGCTTCCGCACTTCCTGCCTGTCCTCGCGCATTTCCACGCCCAGCGCTCCCTGCCCCACGGCGGGCAGAAAGTCCGGCGGAGTAAGATCCTCCTGAAAGGTCGCGCCAAGGCCGAGACGCTTTACCCCGGCACGGGCGAGAATGATTGCGTCATACTGCCCTTCCTTCAGCTTGCGCAGGCGGGTTTCCACGTTGCCGCGCAGCATGGCCACCTTGATATCGGGCCTCATGGCCAGTACCTGCGCCTGACGACGCAGGGAACTGGTGCCGAGCACCGCACCGGAAGGAAGTTCTGCCAGAGAAGAAAAATGTTCGGAAAGAAAAAGGTCGTTGCACACTTCCCTTTCCGGCACGGCCCCCAGAGTCAGCCCCTCAGGCAGAACCATAGGCACGTCCTTCATGCTGTGCACGGCGATATCCGCTGCGCCGGAAAGCAGGGCGTCCTCAATTTCCTTGACGAAAAGGCCCTTGCCTCCCACTTTGGCAAGCGGCACGTCGAGGATGATATCCCCCTTCGTCTTGAGAATGAGAAGCTCGGCCTCAAGGCCGGCATACTGCGCCATGAGGCGCTGCCTGATATGTTCCGCCTGCCACAGGGCAAGCTGGCTGCCGCGCGTGGCTATGATCACTTTTTTCATACAAACTCCAAAGTTCCGGCTGTAAAGAGCGCACGGCAGAGAGAACTTTCCCGTATAAGGCAAGGCCCTCGGATAACCCTGCCGGGAAAAATCCGCACTGAAGAAAGGGCGCGCAACCCGCCCATGAACGGCGCGGAGAAAGGCCCACGACGCGCATCCTTTCCCCGACGAAGGTGACGAACCGATCAGTGCCCGCAGCTTGCGCAGTTGCCGCCGGAACATCCGGCGCAGCCCCCGCCTGTGGAGGGCGCGGAAGGCAGATCGAAAGAATCGGGAGCGCCCCCGCCCAGACGGCAGGAGCAGCGGGAAATCATTTTCTCAGTATCCGCAGAGTGACACTTGGGACAGGAAGGCGTTTCATCACCGAACACAAGATCCTCGAACGTATGGTTACAGGACTTGCAGCGGTATTCATAAATAGGCATGGGTATCAGGCTCCTTTCGGGCCCTCGTCGAGGGCCTGGACATTCTCGAAAAGATAGTGGTCGATAAGCTGGCACAAAAGATGCATGCAGGCTTCGTGCATTTCCTGTATCAGCGGAGTGTGGTCGTGGGGCACATTCAAAAGATAGTCGCACATGGAGGCCATACGTCCGCCGCCCTTGCCGGTAAGCCCCACCACTGTCATGCCCCGTTCACGGGCGGCATCTATGGCCTTGACGACATTGGGGCTGCCGCCGGAGGTGGAAAAGGCCACCAGTACGTCGCCCGGGCGGCCGAGGCCGCGCACCTGCCGGGCAAACACTTCCTCATAGCCGTAGTCGTTGCCCACAGCGGTGAGAGTGGAGGTATCCACATTGAGGGCCACGGCGGGAAGAGAAGGCCGCTCCATAAGAAAACGACCGAGAAGCTCCCCCGTCATGTGCTGCGCGTCGGCAGCGCTGCCGCCGTTGCCGCAGACAAGTATCTTGCCGCCGCCAGCGATGCTTCCGGCCATGCGGCGGGCCGCTTCGTCAAGAACGGGCGCACATTCGGCCAAAAAAACGCAGCGCAGTTTCGCGCCCTCTTCCGCATGTTCGCGGATGATTTCAAGAGCTGTTTTCATAATGCTCCATCGCTTGCCTGTGCGGCTTTGCCGCAATGTTCTAAACAAAGAACCATACTCCAAAGCTCCCTGCCTGACAATGGTCCAGCTCTGACGCCGGGCAGCGGGCCGTATGGTCCCACACCCGGAAAAAATAACCCGCTCCGGGCCTTCGGCAAGAGGTGAAAACGCTTTTTCTTTCCTCTTTTTCAGATCAGCAAAAAGCGCTTTTTCACGCCGGGGACACGGATTCCCCTGCCCCTCTCCCCCTCCCGGCATGGATGCTGATCGTCCTCCTCCCTGCAGAAATCGCAAAAAAGGACGCACTTTTTCCATTGCACGATATTGTTCTTTCGATTACAAAATGTCATGTCCCGTATGTTGCCGCTTCCCTATTTAAGGAAAGCAGAAAAAAGTTCACCTCGCCGCCCAGAGGCCCGAAGGATTTCCATGCAGCCCATTTCCCGCCTTCTCATACTTCACAAGGACAACCCGCAGCCGGAAGAAACCGGTCGCACCCTTCTCCCTTGGCTGCGCGAGCGCAAGGTGGACGGTGTGCTGCTCCCCGCCGGAGCCGACGCCATTACCATACGCGCCGAAGCTGCTGCCAGCGACGCCGTCCTTGTGCTCGGGGGCGACGGCACCATGGTAGGCGTGGCCCGCCGCCTGGCGGGAATACGCACTCCCCTTGTGGGCATGAATTTCGGGCGTGTGGGCTTTCTTGCCGGACTTCCGGCCGAAGGGTGGGGCGCGCCGCTTTCCACCCTGCTGCAGGGGCGCTGGGAAATGGAAAAGCACCTTACCCTACGCTGGCGCATACTCCGCCGCCATGGCGGCAACCTCACGCTGCTCAACGAAGGCGTGGCTATCAACGATGTGGTCACCGCTCACGGCGTGGTAGCCCGTGCGGTTTCTTTAAGCCTGCACATCGACGGTGTGCTCTTCAGCACCCTGCGCTGCGACGGCATCATCGTTTCCACGCCGCTCGGTTCCACCGCCTACACGGCCTCCGCCGGAGGGCCCCTCACCATGCCTTCCATGAACGCGCAGCTCGTCACACCTATCTGCCCCTTTGCCGGAGGCTTTCCTCCCCTGGCCCTTCCCGCCTCCTCGCGCATCCATATCGAAGCCTGCCGTCAGGGCGATCAAGTGCAGCTTTCCGTGGACGGACAGGAAAACCTGCCCCTGGAAATCGGCGACATTCTGGAAATCGAGGGTATGCCCGACCAGCTCTATATGCTGGTAAGCGATACGAACTGGTACCTGCGGCGCCTCATTGACCGCGGTATCGTCACCTCGGGCCCGGGCAGGAAGGAAAACGCCTGAGCGCCCGCATCTGCTCTTTTCTCCTTTATGACGGAAAGCGGACGATGAGGGCATGCCCTGTATTCCTTCCCGAAGCAGCGCCCCGTGCCTGCCGCCCGAGCTTTATCCGTGAAGGGAGGGGAAACGCCCCGACCGTTTTGCTTGAGCCCCGTTCCTTTTCATGATAGGAATACGGATTCCTCCTGCGGGAGGCACTCTTTTACCCGCTATCCATCTAGGGAGTACCCATGTCCGTATATGAAGCTGTCATAGGCCTGGAAGTGCATGTGCATCTGGCCACTGCCAGCAAGCTTTTCTGTTCCTGCCCCAATTCCTTCGGTGATGAGCCGAACACCAATGTCTGCGAAGTCTGCTCCGGCATGCCCGGCGTTCTGCCCGTGCTGAACCGCAAGGCTGTGGAATACGCCTCGCGCATGGCCCTTGCCATACACGCAACCATCAACCAGCATTCGCGTTTCGCCCGCAAGAACTATTTCTACCCCGATATGCCCAAGGATTACCAGATCTCGCAGTTTGAGCTTCCGCTGTGTGAACATGGCTGGCTCGATATCACGGTGAACGGGCAGAAGCGCCGTATCGGCATCACGCGCATCCACATGGAGGACGACGCGGGCAAGAACATACACCCTCAGGGTGAAAACGTAAGCTATGTTGACCTGAACCGCGCGGGAACTCCGCTCATTGAAATCGTGAGCGAACCGGACCTGCGCAGCGCGGAAGAGGCCGTAGCCTATCTCAAGAAACTGCACGCCATGGTGGTGAGCCTCGGTATCAGCAACGGCAACATGGAAGAAGGCTGTTTCCGCTGCGACGCCAACGTGTCCATTCGCCCGAAAGGGGAAAAGAAGCTCGGCACGCGTACGGAACTCAAGAACCTCAACTCCTTCCGCAATGTGCAGCGCGCCATTGAATTTGAAATCGCCAGGCAGTCCGACGTGCTCGACGACGGGGAGGAAGTGATTCAGGAAACCCGTCTCTACGATGCAAACCGCAATATCACCGCTCCCATGCGCAGCAAGGAAGACGCGCAGGACTACCGCTATTTTCCCGACCCGGACCTTCTGGCCGTGGTCATCACCGACGAGGAACTCGCCTCCTGGGCCGCCACGCAGCCGGAACTGCCGGAAGCGCGCATGGCCCGCTACATGGGAGACTTTCAGCTTCCCGAACAGGATGCGGAACAGCTCTGCGCCGACCCGCACCTCGCCGTGCTCTTTGAAAAGGCGGCGAAGCTCTGTTCCCAGCCCAAGAAGGTGGCGAACATCATGCTCGGCATGATGATGCGCGAAATCAACCAGAGCGGCATCGACAGCGCGGAAGTGAAAATCTCCGCCGAGGCCGTTGCCGAGCTCGTCACCCTCATCGGCAACGGTACCATTTCCTCAAAAATCGCGGCCGACATTTTCCCCGAGCTCATGAAGGGCGAAACCATGCCCGCAAAGCTTGTGAAAGATCGCGGCCTTGTGCAGGTTTCCGATACAGGGGCCATAGACGCGGCGGTGCAGAAGGTGCTTGCCGCAAACCCCGCGGAAGTGGAAGCCTATAAGGGCGGCAAGACCAAGCTCATCAGCTTCTTTGTGGGGCAGGTCATGCGGGAAATGCGCGGCAAGGCCAACCCCGCCCTGGTCAATGAGGCCCTTTCCCGCCATCTCGGGCAGGCATAAGGCATTTTTCGGAGCGCGGCAGAAAAGCCGCGCCCGTCTTTTTCAACAACGATACTTCGGGGCGTATCCCCCTGCAATGCCATGAGCGATAAAGACTGGAACGACGACAACGAGCTGCTCGAACTCGGCCCTGCCGAACAGGTCGGAAAGGAACAAAAAGGCGATACACGCGCAAAGGGAGAAGAAGAGGAACTGCTCTCTCTGGATCGCCCCGGCAAGAAGCAAAAATCGCCGAAGAAAAGGCGCGGCTGTCTGGGCACCATTCTCTATTTCTTCAGCGTGCTCATCCTGCTCGGCGCTCTGGCGGCGGCGGGCGGCGGCTACATGCTCTACCAGTGGGTGTCCGACGACCTGCCGAGTTTCAGCAAAATAGCCGACTACCGCCCCCCGCTCGTGACTACCGTGCTTGCGCGCGACGGGAGCCTCATCGGGCAGTTCTACCGGGAGAGACGTTTTCTCGTCACGCTGGACCAGCTTCCGAAATTCGTGCCTCAGGCCTTCCTCGCCGTGGAAGACGACCAGTTCTACAATCATCCCGGCGTGGACATCAAGGCCATCATCCGTGCGGCCATAGCCAACTTCCAGCACGGCGGCACAAGACAGGGCGGCAGCACCATCACGCAGCAGGTGGTCAAGCGCCTCATGCTCACGCCGGAAAAAAGCTACGAACGCAAGCTCAAGGAGGCAATCCTCGCATACAGACTGGAAAAGCAGCTCAGCAAAGACGATATCCTCAACCTCTACATCAATCAGATATTCCTCGGCAACAACGCCTACGGCGTAGAAGCTGCCGCCCGCGTCTATTTTGCCAAAAACGCCAAGGACCTCACCATAGCCGAAGCCGCGCTCATTGCGGGCCTCGGACAGTCACCTTCGGCCTACAATCCCTATCGTAATCCCAAGGCAGCGGAAACGCGCCAGCACCATGTGCTGCGTCGCATGCGCGACCTCGGCTGGATCAACGACGCAGAATACGACGCTGCCATCAATCAGAAGATGGAATACAAGGCCATGCCGTCTTCCAATCCCGACGGCGGCTGGTATCTGGAAGAAGTGCGCCGCCTTCTGGTGGAGATGTTCTCCGAAGAAAACTGCAAGAAGAACGGCTACGACTTCGGCCTGTACGGCGAAGACGCCGTGTATGAACTCGGGCTCACCGTGCACACAGCCATGGATCCGGTGCAGCAGCATGCAGCCAACGAGGGCCTTCGCCACGGCCTGGAAGACGCCGCCAAACGCCACGGCTGGCTTGGCCCGGTCAAGCATCTGGAACCTTCCGAATACAAGGAATTTCTCAAGAAAAAAGACTTCCAGCTCTCCGACCTCGACAACGACGGCTGGGCGCTCGCCCTGGTGACGGCAGTGAACAAATCCGGGGCCGATGTTCTGCTCTCCGAAAGCCAGCGCGGGCATGTAGCCGTGCGCACCATGAACTGGGCGCGCAAGCCCAACAAGAGAGTGGCCGGCTCCGTGACAGCCGTAGTCGTGCGTGACGCCACCAAGGTGGTCAAGCCCGGCGACGTGATCTGGGTTTCGCGCGATACCACCCCCGCCCCCAAGGATCAGAAAAAGAAAAAGAATACCAAGAAAAACGAGGTCGTGGAAGCGCCGGAAGGCGTGAAGGACACCGTTCTTCACGTTCATGAACCTGTTATCGCCCTGCGCCTTCAGCAGTACCCCGACGTGCAGGGAGCCATGGTATCCATAGAACCGCAAAGCGGCGACGTGGTGGCCATGGTGGGCGGCTATGCCTTCGGCAGCTCAGGCTCTCAGTTCAACCGTGCCACGCAGGCACAGCGCCAGCCCGGCTCCTCGTTCAAGCCCATCGTCTATTCCGCTGCGCTGGACAACGGCTTCACTCCTGCCTCCATGTTGCTCGATGCGCCCATCATCATCGTGGATCAGTGGACGAAAAAAGCCTGGCGCCCCCGCAACGACGACGGCAAGTTCGACGGCCCCATGCCTCTCTACCGGGCGCTCGCCCGTTCGCGCAACCTCTGTACCGTCCGTGTGGCTCAGCAGATGGGGGTGGAACATATCATCGCTCGAGCCAAGGCCCTGCGGCTCTCACCGGAATTTCCGGCCACCCTGGCTATCAGCCTCGGCGCTGTGGCGGTTTCCCCGCTTAACATGGCGCAGGCTTATACGGCCTTTGCCAACGCAGGCAAGGTGAGTTCCCCGAGGTTCATCACCCGTATTCAGGGTCCGTGGGGCAACACCATTTATGAAAGCCAGCCGGAATCAGTGCAGGCCATCACCCCGCAAAACGCCTATGTTATGGCTAGCCTCCTCAAGGGCGTGGTGAATTTCGGTACCGGAGGCAAGGCCAAGGTGCTGGGCCGTCCCCTGGGCGGCAAGACGGGAACCACCAACGATGAAAACGACGCATGGTTCATCGGTGTGACGCCTTATCTCGTCACCGCAACCTATATAGGTTACGATCAGCTTCAGTCCATGGGCCGGGGCGAAACAGGCTCCGGCGCAGCCCTGCCCGCTTATATCTACTACGCCAAAGAGGCGTTCAAGGCCTATCCGCCGGACGACTTTCCGAAGCCCGCCGGCATCGTATTCGCCGACGCCGGCGGCATGAACATGCCCTTCATCGAAGGCACAGAACCCGGAACCGGCTACGGCATGGATGCTCTCGACGAGGGCGTAAACCCGGAAGCAGCCGAACAGGCACAGCAGGGTGAAGACCTTCTGAAGGGACTTTTCGAATAGCCTGAAGCATCAACATAAAAAGGCTGGGGGGCTCTCCTTCCCGTCTTTTTGACCCGCCCGGTTCCCAGCCGCGGTGGCCGGGGCCATTCCCCACAGGCGGGTTTTTTCGTCTACAACCTGCGGCTTGCCGTAAGGAGCGGATAATGGAAAAACTGGAACGTGAAATCATGCAGGTGAGCAAGGAAATAGCGGTGAAATTTATTGAAGCGCAGCGCCTTTCTCCCAGCAACTTTGAAGAGATCTT
>NZ_DYZA01000097.1 GCF_020741395.1 Mailhella massiliensis
GCCCATAAATTACTTTTCTTCCATACTTGGGTGTGAAGACAATATGGTACTTACACAGCCATTTCGTATGTGCCGAATGTTGTTCTTTCGCCATAAAAAAACACCTTTTTGATGGGGACGGAAGCCTGAACAACTCCGTCTTATCGAAAAGGTGTTTTTTCAGGTATAATCGTTTTGAGTTCCACCCGCTAAGCGGGTGTTTTTCTGTTTCGGTCGCTTCCGCTCCCTCAACTGCCTGAAGTCCTTAACAAAAGCCCCCTTTCCACAAAGGAAAGAGGGCTCGAAACTTACTCCTGAAATCAGGGCAGTACCTTACGCTTCAGGATCGAAATCTTCGGGGAAGTCGGCGTTGGTGTACACGTTCTGCACGTCGTCCAGTTCTTCCAGGGCGTCGGTAAGGCGCATGAGCTTCCTGGCAGTTTCCGCGTCCACGGGCACCAGCATACGGGGCACCATGGCAAGCTGAGCTTCCATCATTTCCACGCTCTGGCCTTCCAGAGTTTCGCGCACGGTGTTGAAATCGGACATGGACGTACGCACTTCCCAGGTATCGTCATTGTCCTGCACGTCATCGGCGCCGGCTTCGAGCACCATGTTCATCACGGTTTCCTCGTCGGCGTACTTCTCCTTGTCCAGCGTGATGACGCCCATGCGGTCGAACTGGAAGGCCACGGAGCCGCTTTCGCCCATGGCGCCGCCATACTTGGTGAACACATGGCGCACTTCGGCCACGGTACGGTTCTTGTTGTCGGTGGCGGTTTCCACAATAATGGCCACGCCGCCCGCGCCGTAGCCTTCGTACATGATTTCGGTAATGTCGCCGCCCGCATCCTGGCCGGTACCCTTGCGGATTGCGGCTTCAATCTTATCCTTGGGCAGGTTCACGGCCTTGGCGGCCGCAATGGCGGAACGCAGACGGGCATTGCCGGCAGGGTCCCCGCCGCTCTTGGCGGCGATGATGATTTCCTTGGCGGCCTTGGTGAAGGCCTTGCCGCGCTTGGCGTCCTGAGCACCCTTGCGAAGTCTGATGTTTGCCCATTTATTGTGTCCCGACATGTATGCCTCCGAACAAAAAAGTGTTTACCCTTGAACAGGCCCCTTGAATCCCATGCCGACTTCAAAAATTTCCTTGCTTTCGGCGCGGGAACTCTTGGGTTTGAATGTTTTTACCGTGGCAAAACGCGCGCGCAGCGCCTTTGCCAGCTCCTGAAAGTCCGGCCCCATGAAAATCTTGGCGATGAAGCCCCCGCCCGGCTTGAGATAGCGGTCAGCCACCTCCACGGCCTCCAGGCACAGCTCCAGAGAGCGAGCCTGGTCGGTGAACTTTGTTCCCGTGGTGCGGGGGGCCATGTCGCTGATGACCATGTCAAACGGCCCCTTCTCCGCAAGCAGAGCCTCAAACTCCGGCGTACGCTCAAACACGTCCTCCTGAAGAAACGTCACATTAGGAGGAAAGGCCGTGTCCGTACTCTGCAAATCGCAGGAAAGCACCAGCCCCCTGTCCCCCACCCTCTCCGCAGCATAGAGCGACCACGAGCCGGGGGCGGCGCCGAGATCCAGCACCTTCATGCCGGGCCTGAAAAGCCGGAAAGCCCTGTCCATTTCCTTGAGCTTGTACACGGAACGGGCAGGGTAATGTTCCTCTTTGGCCTTAAGAAAATAATAATCGCGATATACTTTCATGGCAGTCCGGGACTGTGTATCGTATTTCCTGGCAATAGCCAAGAGAACTCGGGCGGGAAATTTTTTGCGGGAAATCTTTTAGCACAAAGCTTTTCGTTTTTCCAGCAAAAGATGGGGGCATTTCCCGAAAAGCCGATTTCACACAGCGGCCCCGGAAAAAATGCTTCTTCTTTCTCCCGCCTCAGCTGAAAATTTATTCTTGACTTCTTATCAAGAATAATTATTATTTATTCGCGCATCGGGTTCCGCCCCGACGCCATCTTGAAACACACCTCTACCAGGAGACATAACATGCCTGCAAGATTTGAAGTATATCAGTGCAAACATTGTGGAAATATTGTGGAAGTCCTTCACGGCGGCGCCGCCCCCCTCATCTGCTGCGGCGAACCCATGAAGCTTATGCGCGAAGGTTCCACCGACGGCGCCAGCGAAAAGCATGTCCCCGTCATTGAAAAGACGGCAAACGGCTACAAGGTGAAGGTCGGCTCCGCCGCCCATCCCATGGCGGAAGATCATTACATTGAATGGATTGAGCTTCTGGCCGACGGCGTTTCCTATTTTGCCTTCCTGAACCCCGGCGACGCTCCCGAAGCCGAATTCTGCGTGAAGGCCGACAAGGTCACCGCCCGCGAATTCTGCAACAAGCACGGCCTGTGGAAGGCCGCCTTCGAGGGATAACCATGAAGAAGTATGTGTGCACCCTGTGCCGCTGGGAATACGACCCGGCTGCGGGTGACCCCGATTCCGGCATCGCGCCCGGCACCGCCTTTGAAGATATCCCCGAAGACTGGGTCTGCCCCGTCTGCGGCGCTTCCAAGGCCGATTTTGAAGCCGTGGAAGGCGAAGCGGAAAAAACGGAAAGCGATATGGCCATGTGGCAGTGCCAGATGAGCAACTGCGGCTATATCTACCGCCCGGAAAAAGGCGACCGCAAGGGGAAGATCCCCGCAGGAACCTCCTTTGAAGACCTTCCCGACGACTGGCACTGCCCCGTCTGCGGCGCCGGCAAGAAAATGTTCAAGAAGATCGCCTGAGGGCAAAGAAACTTTCCCCATGGTCCAATGCAAAACTTCTGTGTCCTCCTCTCTGCGAGAGGAGCTCGCCGGAAGCGGCGTAAAGTTTGAACGCATCCGCCGCATCACCGGCTACCTTGTGGGCACAACCGATCGCTTCAACAACGGCAAGCGAGCGGAAGAGCAGGATAGAGTGAAACACTGTAACATGGACAACTGGCGCTGAGCCACCACACCAAGGAGACTTCCCCATGAAAAAGTACACCTGCAATGTCTGCGGTTACGAATACGACCCGGCTGCGGGCGACCCTGATTCCGGCATCGCTCCCGGCACCGCCTTTGAAGATATCCCCGAAGACTGGGTCTGCCCCGTCTGCGGCGCTTCCAAGGCCGATTTTGAAGCCGAGTAATATCCGGCACATCTCTTCGCGGGCAGCCTTCGAAAGAAGGCTTCCCGCTTTTTTGTTTTACCCCGAGAGAGGAACCTATGAGACCTGTTGAGCTGAAAAAGGACATTTACTGGGTCGGCGCCGTCGACTTCGATATCCGCAATTTCCATCACTACAGCCGCTCCCCCGAAGGCAGCACCTACAATGCCTATCTCGTATGCGATGAGAAGAAGGTGCTCTTCGACACCGTGAATGCCCACGAATTTGACACGCTCGTGAAGCACATTTCCGAGATCATCGACCCGGAAAGCATCGACTACATCGTGTGCAATCACCTGGAGCAGGACCATTCCGGCGCCCTTCCCCGCATCGTGAAGCTGTGCAAGCCCGAAAAGATCTTCTGCTCGCCCATGGGCTACAAGTCCATGACGAACATCTATAATACCGAAGGGTGGCCCATTGAGATCGTGAAGGACGGCCAGCGCCTGAACATCGGCAAGCGCAACGTCACCTTCCTGGAAACCCGCATGCTGCACTGGCCCGACAGCATGGTCTCCTACCTTGAAGAAGACAAGGTCCTTTTCAGCAACGACGCCTTCGGCCAGAATATCGCAAGCTCCTTCCGCTTCGTGGACGAATGCGACCGCACCGTGCTTTATGATTCCATGAAGCGCTACTACTACAATATCGTGCTGCCCTATTCTCCCCAGGTGCTCAAGACCCTGAAGCGCGTCACCGACCTCGGCCTGCAGTTCGATATCATCGCCCCCGATCACGGCCTCATCTTCCGTACCCCCGAAGACGTGAAGTTCGTCATCGACTCCTACATGGCCTTTGCCGAACAGAAGCCCCAGCTCCGCGCCGTCATTGCCTATGAAAGCATGTGGAACGGCACCGCCAAAATGGCCGAAGCCGTGGCCGACGGACTGGAAGCGGAAAACGTGCCCTATGTGCTCGTGAACCTCCAGAACTGCCACTGCAGCGACGTGATGACGGAACTTGCCGACAGCGGCGCGCTCATCCTCGGCTCCGCCACGCGCAACAACATGCCCATGGTCAACATGATGGCCTGCCTCGCCCATGTGAAGGGCCTGCGGCCCCAGAACCTCGTAGGCGCGACCTTCGGCACCTACGGCTGGTCCGGCGAAGCGCCCAAGATGATGGCCGACGCCCTTGCCGAAATGAAGGTCGAGCTCGTGGGCGAACCGCTCAAGTGCTACTTCAATCCCCAGGAAGAAGATCTTGCCAAGTGCCGCGAACTCGGCGTCGCCGTGGCCCGCGCCCTGAAGGAAAAATGCGGGGCGTAAGTCCCTAAGCCCCGCCCTCTTCCGGGCGGGGCAAGAGCGGCGGGGCTTCCCCATGCCCCGCCGCCCCAACGGAAAAAGAGGCTTTACGAAAAAGCCGCTTCGGCCGACCTGAGGCCGCACATCTGGATGCGCAAGAGAGCACCAAGGAGCACAGCATGGACCTCATCCTCCTTTCCCGCCTCCAGTTTGCCATGACTGTTTTCTTCCACTTCATCTTCGTGCCCCTCACCCTGGGCCTTTCCATCCTGCTCGCCATCATGGAAACGCTCTATGTGCGCACCGGGGATGAAGACTACAAGAGGATGGTCAAATTCCTGGGCAAACTCTTCCTCATCAACTTTGTCCTCGGCGTGGTGACCGGCATCACGCTGGAATTCCAGTTCGGCACCAACTGGTCGCGCTATTCCGCCTATGTGGGCGACATTTTCGGTTCGCTCCTTGCCATTGAAGCCACGGTGGCCTTCTTCCTCGAATCCACCTTCGTAGCCGTATGGACCTTCGGCTGGGAAAAGGTAAGCAAGAAGGTGCACTGCTTCGCCATCTGGATGGTGGCCCTTGCCGGCAACATCTCCGCGCTGTGGATCATCCTTGCCAACGGCTTCATGCAGAACCCCGTGGGCTACACCATCCGCAACGGCCGTGCGGAACTCGACGACTTCTTCGCCGTCATTTCCAACCCCTATGCCTGGGGCGAATATTTCCACACCGTATCCTCCGCCTGGATGCTGGGCGGCTTCTTCGTGCTCGGCGTGGCCGCATGGCACCTCGCACGCAAGAATGAAGTCTCCCTCTTCACCAAGGCCGTGCGCATCGCCGCGCCCTTCACCCTCATCATGGCCCTGCTCGTCGGCATCGCCGGACACCATCAGGGCATGAACGTGGCCGAATACCAGCCCGCCAAGATGGCGGCTATGGAATCGCACTGGACCACGCAGACCAGGGCCCCCATGTATCTTCTGGTCTGGCCCGATCAGGAAAACGGCCGCAACCTTGTGGAAGCCCTGCCCATTCCCGGGCTCATGAGCTTCATCGCCTTCAATGATATCAACGCCGAGGTCAAGGGCCTGAGCGACTTTGCCAAGGAAGATATCCCGCCCGTGCTGCCCACCTTCCTTTCCTTCCGCCTCATGGTGGCCCTGGGCTGCCTGTTCATCGCCGTGGCGGCCTGGGCCTGGTGGCGCCGCAAGGACATTGCCTCCGACGCGCGCCTTGCAAAAATACTGCCCTGGATGATCCCCCTGCCCTACATCTGCATCATGCTCGGCTGGACCGTGGCGGAAGTGGGCCGCCAGCCCTGGATCGTGTACAACCTCATGCGTACCTCGGACGCGGTTTCCCCCGTGCCCTCAAGCTCGGTGCTGCTTTCCGTCATCGCCTTCCTTGTCATTTATACCCTGCTCGGGCTGATCGATATCTGGCTCTTGTACACCAATTCCCGCAAGGGCCCCGAACCCGCCAAAGCCGCTGAGGAGGCGTAACATGGAAACAATCTGGTTCTTCCTCTGGACGCTCCTCTGGGCCGTGTACTTCATTCTCGACGGCTTCGACCTCGGCATGGGCAGCCTCATGCCCTTCCTGGCCTCCAACGACCATGAACGCCGCGTCATCTACAATGCCCAGGGCCCCTACTGGGACGGCAATGAAGTGTGGCTCATCACCGCAGGCGGCGTGACTTTCGCCGCCTTCCCCAACGCCTACGCCGTCATGTTCAGCGCTCTGTACGCGCCCCTGCTCATCCTGCTCTTCTGCCTCATCTTCCGCGCCGTAGCCTTTGAATTCCGCGGCAAGGGCGATTCCTGCACCTGGATCTTCTGCTGGGACGTGTGCATGACGCTCGGGAGCTTTTTGCCCGCGCTTCTGCTCGGCGTGGCCTTCGCCAACCTCTTCATGGGCATCCCCATCGACGGAAACGGCGTGTACCACGGCAGCCTGCTCAAGCTCCTGAACCCCTACGGCCTCGCGGGCGGCGTGTTCTTCGTCGTCATGTTCTGCTATCACGGCGCGCTCTGGCTGGAACTCAAGTCCGAAGGCAACCTTCAGGCCAAGGCCTTCAAAGCCGCCAAGGCGCTCTGGCCGGTGCTGCTTTCCCTGGTGCTCGTCTTCCTGGCCCTCACCGGCCACTACACCGAAAGCTTCACCCGTCTGGCGCAGCACCCCGCCGCCTACGCGGCCCTTGCCCTCGCCGTCATCGGCCTTGTGGCCAGCCGCCTCTGCCTGAACTCCAGCACTCTCGCCGCCTGGATATGCAGCGCCCTGTTCATCCTGGGCCTTACCTTCTTCGGCGTGTTCGGCATGTACCCCGGCATCATCCTCTCCAGCATTGATCCGGCCTACAGCATCACCATCTTCAACGGTTCCTCCAGCCCCCTCACCCTGAAGATCATGCTCACCGTTACGCTCTGTGCCGTGCCCGTGGTGCTTCTCTACCAGGCCTGGGTATACTGGACCTTCGCCCACAAGGTAACGAAGGAAACCCTGAAGGATGAACACGCCTACTGATCCGGACAGGGGAATGCCCCTGACATGACAAAAGGCCCGCCCTCCCCGAAAAGAGAGCGGGCCTTTCCTTCCCCGCAAGGCGGATGGAAAAAGGCGCAGGGCTCAGGCCCCGCGCCTTTTTCCATCCGTCATATCCTCCCGCGCGGGCATGGGCCCGGCCCCGGGTCAGATACCCCAGCGTTCACGCCAGCTGGTATGCACCTGCCCGTCCTCCTTCCAGACCTGGAGGAACTTGTTGTTCAGAAGGGGATTGGTGAAGGTGTAGTCGGAGCGGCAGTGCATGCCCCTGGTCTCCTTGCGCTCCAGGGCCGCATGCATGATGATTTCCCCGTTGTCCATGAGATCCAGGGCCTCCACGGCGCGCATCAGGCCATGGGCGTTGTCCACGGAAAGGGAAGCCACGGAGTTCTCGCGCAAATCTCCCAGGTATTTCAGGCCCGCCTTGAGCAGGCTTTCCGAGCGGACGTTGTACGGCCCGGCCGCAGCATAGGAAGCCATGATCTGCTGAAGGCCGAGGTTGGCTTCCTTCCAGGTTCCTCCGTTCTTCCTTCCGAGGAAGGAGCTGTAAAGTTCCGCCCGTTCCCTGACCCATGCGGAATCCCCGATTTCCTTCAAAGACGTATTCTTCGCCGTCTCGGCGGCATGGCATCCGGCTATCCAGCCGTACACGGCGGCGCCGGAAATATCCGCCCGGAAATTGCCTACCATGTCGCCTGTGCCGTAGAGGCCGGGGATGGAGGTCTCGCCGTTTATGTCCACCTCAAGGCCGCGCCCGATAAGGTGCGGCTCATACTGCATGAATTCAAAGGCGTGCCGCGCCACGTCAAGATCATGGCGCTTCATGTAGTCCACCACAGCGGTGAGCCCTTCACTGACCATGCCTTCCCGCATGAAGTCGAGGTCGTCCTTGTTGATGGTGCTGCAATCAATATAGGCCGGGCCGGTACCGTTATGGATAAGGTCTGTATAGGCGGTATTCCACACATCGCAGGTGATATCCCCGATATAGCGGGTGGCCTTCTCCACAAAAGGCCCGAGCAGCTTCCCGTCGGGATAGCGGTACACCCCTATCCAGGTCGACTTCCCGGCCCGGGCGAAAAACTTGGGCCCGGCGTGACGGTTGGGCATTTCCATGTTGACCATCTTCGCGCCGATGCGCCATGCCTGAGCCTGTGCCGCGCCGGTACAGGCCGGGCAGAAGGCCGTGTTGAACGGGCTGCCCGGGCTGCCCGCCGAAGGATAAAGCCTGTTGGCCGTACCCGTGGCAAGGATGACTTTCTTTGCCCTGATGATCCTGAAAGCCGGTTCCTCGGCGCTTATGTCAAGGGCAAGCGCCCCGGCGATTTCCCCGTCGACCTTGATGAGCTCCACGATGGGGCTGTGGTTCAGGATCCTGGCCCCGGCTTTCTTTGCCCTGGCAGTAAGCACATACTTCTGATTATGGCCGTCGTACTTCAGCCATATCCTGGGACGGCCGGGGAAGGCGTGCCCCATGAATTCGTAATCGGGGCCGAACGGACGCATGTTGATGCCCCATTCCAGCCATCTGTCGGCCATGGCGATGGATTCCTGCAGGAAGCGCAACGTCAGCCTGGGGTCGTGAAAACCTCCGATCTGGCTCTGAAATGTTTCCTGGAGTATAGGCGTAATATCATCGCCGTGAACCTTGGGATAATAACAGAGAAAATGGTCGTTGCCCGTGGATCCCGAACCGGAACGCCGGGAATCGGACTTCTCCGCGACCAGGGTATCCCTTCCGGCTTCAGCGGAAGCTATGGCGGCGCAAAGTCCGCCGATACCACCTCCGACGATAAGGACGTCGGTAGTCATGGGTTCTTTGAACTGTATCATGAAATTCTCCTTGAAGGCTTTTCCGAACGGCCCGAAATGCAAGAGTTCTTTCTCCGGCCCTCGTCATGAGGGGCTTTCGCCGGCAGAGGCGCGGCGGCCTGCCGGGGCGCGGCGCGCCCCGCAAGGTACCAGCGCCCTACTTGTGAAGTGACTCCACATCCACATGAAGCATCATGTAGTTGAGCGGCAGCCTCAGTTCTATGGCTTTTTTCGGACAGTCGAGAACGCAGGCATTGCAGTGCCAGCACTCTTCAGGATAGGCCACCTCGGGAATCTGTCCCTTGGTATACTTGAATATGTGCATGGGACACAGGGTAGCGCACATACCGCAGTGTGAGCATGCATCCGGGTTGATGATAGGGGGCATGGTATTCTCCTGTTGCGTGTTGCCGGGGCGGGGCTCCGG
This sequence comes from Mailhella massiliensis, assembly GCF_020741395.1. GTDB lineage: Bacteria > Desulfobacterota > Desulfovibrionia > Desulfovibrionales > Desulfovibrionaceae > Mailhella > Mailhella massiliensis_A. The sequence continues at coordinate 9,149 of NZ_DYZA01000097.1, forward strand.
AGTATACCTCATGCAAAAGCAAAAAGCATGCCAATATGCCTTTCAACGCTAACCCGTGCATTTTCTTTAAAAATCATTTGACGCAGGGATGAAGCGCGGCTACAGCTATTCCAGATACTGTGAATTTTTGCCGGTAAAATCTGCACACACTATGAATAAAGAGCTTCTGTTCGACTCCCATATTGCCGCAGAATCGTGCGTGGCCATGTACAGAACCAGCGGCCTGCGCAACCTGCTGCTTTTTCTTCTGGACACGCTCCAGCCATTCCTTCCCGTCGCCCGCATCAACGCGCTGTACTGCACGGTGAACGCCGATGTGCTCGTCACCATGTCCGATACCAACAAGGTCAACGTCTCCAACAAATTCGCCGAGAGAGGGCTTTTGCCCCCGATGCTCCTGCGGGAGCGCATTACGGAAGATATCATTGTGGGAGACATAGGCGCCGTCATTCCCCGGCCCCCAAAAACAGGCGGGGCCTTTGCCTGCGACATGCCCTACCTGTTCCACAACTCCATGCTGCGCATCCCTCTTTTCCGGTCGTCCACCGCCGTATTCCTGCTGTGCTTCTGGTCAAAGGAATTCCATGCCTTCGACGATGAGGACCTTGCCGGCCTGCACCGCCTTCTGGCACCTCTCGCGGCGGAGCTGGAAGACAATCTTTCGGGAATAGACCTCAACGCCGGAACCCGCATTTCTCCTCGGGGAGAAAGCGGAAAGGAAAAAATATGCCTGTGTCCCGGCCTGCAGGACGTCAAGGCACAGATAGAGGCCGTAGCCGATGTGGATACGACGGTATTGATTCTCGGGGAAACCGGTGTCGGCAAGGAAGCCGTGGCGGATATGATCCACGAACTTTCCAGTCACAGGGACGGCCCGCTCATCAAGGTAAACTGCGGAGCCATTCCCCCGGATCTTGTGGACAGCGAGCTGTTCGGGCATGAAAAGGGAGCCTTCACCGGCGCGGCCTCATCCCGGCAGGGATACTTTGAAATGGCCGACGGCGGCACTATTTTCCTCGATGAAATAGGGGAAATGCCGGGTATGGCTCAGGTGCGTCTGCTGCGCATCCTGACGGACGGGATGCTCCGCCGCGTGGGAGGAAGCAGATATTTTCCCGTGCATGTGCGCGTTATCGCCGCCACGCAGGAAAACCTCCTCGACAAGCTTGAAGCCGGGCTGTTCCGGCAGGATCTCTGGTTCAGGCTCTCGGTCTATCCCATCCTCGTCCCTCCTCTGCGCAGGAGGCTGCACGATATTCCCGTGCTGCTGAACCACTTTCTTCTGAAAAAAAGCAAGGAGCTGAGACTCCCCTTCGTTCCCGAGGTGGAGGAAGGGGAAATGAACGTCCTTTGCCGCTATGCCTGGCCGGGCAATGTCAGGGAACTGGAAAATGTGGTGGAAAAGGCCCTTCTGCAATGCAAGGCCCGCAACAGCAGAACCATACACTTCTCTCCCGACGGCTCCGCGGCTCTCCGAACAACCTCCCTGCCGGAACATGCGCCGGAAAAGACTCCCGGAGAAAGGGCCTCCTGGCCGTCTTTAAAGGAGTATGAAGAACGGTATATCGCGGAAGTCATAGAACACTGCGGAGGAAAACTCTCCGGCCCGGGAGGCGCGACGGAAATTCTGAAAATCCACTACAACACACTGAAGTCACACATGAAGCACATGGGACTTCCCCTTCCGGGGGCAAGAAGACGGAGATAAGGCTTCCTCGTGCGGATCCGGGAAGCCGCCTGAACCTGTTTTTCGACCGGCTTTCCCCGATCTGCGTTCATGCTCTGTCCGTGCGTATGTCAGGCGTGACGACCACCGTGGAACCTGCCGTGCTCGAACCAGTACAGGCATGCCGCAAAAACGGCCGTTGCGGCAAGGCCGAAGAACATGCCTTCATACCCGGCGACAGGCACCAGAAAACCGAAAATATAGGGCCCAAGACCGATGCCGAGGTCGAAAAAGAGGAAGAACGTCGTGGTGGCCTGGGCAAAGCGCGAGCGGGTGACCAGCGTCAGCGAGACGGCCTGCCCGGCGGACTGGAAATTGCCAAAGCCCGCGCCGAGAAGAAAAGCGGCGAAAAGAAAGGCCGCACTGGTCTCCGCCGTGGCAAGCAATGCCATGGACAGGGCCATGAGCAGAAGCGCGGGATAAAAAACCACGTTTTCCCCGTAATGATCGAGAACATGCCCGCTGAAGGGCCGGGTTCCCAACGCCGCCGCGGCATAGACAAGGAAGAACACACCCGCCGCCCAGGTAAGGCCCTTTTCCTCAGCAAAAGAAGTAAGGAAGGCCTGCACGCAGCCGTAACCCAGGCACGCCACCAGCGCCACCAGAGAGAAACGAACCACGCGCGGATCGATGTAGCTGTACAGATCCGTCAGCGGCCGATGCTTTTTCAACATGGCAGGCAGACTCTGAAGCGCACAGAATACCGCAAGGCAGCCTGCGCCTGAGGCGAGCGCCGTCCACACCACGACGGTGTAATCCGCCCCGCTCATGAGCGTGATGCCGAGAAAAGGCCCGGCTGCCAGAGCAAGCGCCGTGCTCATGGTAAAGAGGCTGATGCCGAGGCCGTGGTACTGTCTCGGCACTACATAGGCCACGATGGTGCCCGTGGCCGTACCCGTCACACCCACGGCAATGCCCGTAAAAAGACGCTGCAAAAAAAGAAGCGGAAGGGAACCTGCAAGGAAAAAGGCGGCGACACTGCCTGCATAGAGCAAAAGTCCGGCAAAAAGAATGGGACGGCAGCCGAACAACGAAAGCAGGCTCCCGGAAAGGAAGCGCCCTGCAAGGCAGCCTATGACCATGATGCCGCTGGAAAAGCCCGCCACGCTCAGGCTCGCCCCGTAGGCTTCGCGCACATAGAGCGTGCCTGTGACAAAAATCATGTAATAGGCCGTCATGATAAACAGATTGATCACGGCCACTACGTTGAAGTTGCGGTTGAATATGGCCTTCAAGCCGTACCGCGCAATCACTCCCTTCCCTTCCGACATTCCAAGCCTCCAGATATGCAAAAAGCGCCTGTCGGCAAAACATTCCACCTGTGCCGCAAGCGCGTTTATGGTGATACGAAGATGCCCGCCCTCTGTCAAGAAACGGTAAAAGCCCGGAGCGCAGTCACAGAATCCGCAGTCGGGTCAGGCTCCTGTACCTTCATCCTATCCGCCGTCCGAATATCGCTTTCTTCTTGAAAAAAGGATCAAGAAACATATCAGCCATACCTATGTCCGGTATTTCCGTCTCATACTAGGCAAAAATCTTGTATT
>NZ_DYZA01000098.1 GCF_020741395.1 Mailhella massiliensis
TGGGAGAGCGCGATATCCAAAAAATCGACCAAAATTTTTCTTCATTTTCTCTTAAAAACTGGCACAAAACTGGCACAACAAAGCAAGAATACAAAAGAAGGGGTTACGGCTTTATGCCATAACCCCTTGAAATACCTGGTGGAGATGAAGAGAATTGAACTCTTGGCCTCTTGAATGCCATTCAAGCGCTCTCCCAACTGAGCTACATCCCCGTTGCAGAGGTAGATTTGCCACATTCGGCAGAGGACGTCAAGCAAAAATATGCGCCCGGCCGATTTTTCCTCCGCGAGGAGTTATTCCAGTACGGCAAGCGCGTCCAGTACGGCCTGGAGCGTGCCTTCTTCCCGCGCTTCACGCATAAGGCGGCCGATGAACTGAAGCTGCCGCCGTCTGGCCTCATGGCCGGAAAGCCGGTCGTATTCCTCCAAGGCTTCACGCAGGTCTTCCGGCAGCGGCAGGCACGCCCTTTTGACGGCAGGAATTTTTGCAAGGCGCTCCCCCACGTCCTGAAGGGCGGAGCTGTCGCGTTTTTTCTGGGAGCGGCTCACGCGCTCCTTTTCTTCCTCGCCGCCTATCTGATAACGGTTCCTGCGGGGCATTTACTGCTGCACCTCGGGACCGCCCTCTTCGGGATTGTAGTTGGCGCTTTCTTCCATTTCCAGCGTGTCTATCTTCTCTTCCAGCCACTCCATGAGGGCACGGGCCGTGTGATAGTTGAAAAGCACGCGGGAATGGATATGACGATTAATGACACGCTCTTCCTCATCGAAGGGCACCACTTCCGCACCGAAAGCACCATCCGGCTCCACGGCCCGCTCGGAAAACGAAGGAAGCTTGTCGCTTTCCACATAAAAATTCACTTCAATCTCGCCCTGCGGATTGATGCCGCCCCACACGCCGTGCGTGTACTGAAGGCGGCAGTCGGGATCCTGGCTGTACTCGTAGCGCACCCTGCTGGGATATCTGATCTGACTCATGCAAACCTCTCGGAAATGGCCGCCTCACGGGCTGGCCGGGACATTTCTTCATACTCCTACTGGCCCTGCAAGTAAAGAATCTTATGTCTGGAAAGGGCGTTCCGCAGGCTCGGACGCCACTTGACGGAACGCCGGTCGCGCGGCACATTGAGGCCTTCAAGACGGCCCTGGGAACACCGGCCTTCCGATATTACTCCCAAGAGGAACTTTTATGAACAGCTACACCAAGGAAACGCTGCCCGTCCGCCCTGTCTTCGACTTTGAACTTCTGCTGAACCTTCTCTCCGAAAAACGCCTCGGCGGCAAGGTGGTCGAAGAAATGGCCGAAACCTGGGAGCGCTGGCTGCCCATGCTGCACGCCCTCAAGCTGGAAACCGGCAAAGGCCGCTATCTTGCCCTGTGGCTGGAAGAAGGCGTGGAAAAGGAAGTGGACGAACAGTGGGCCAAATCCTCGGAATACGGCTACCGCCTGAGCGCCCTTGCCCAGACCATGTGCCAGTGCGCCATATACCAGCTTCTGCCTGAAGCGGAGGAAGCGGGCTGCGCCCCTGCGCCGGAGCCCACCGCCGCGTTGCGCGATGCTCTTGCCAAAGAGGGGCTGGATTACCAGGATCTCACCCACTCCATGCTGCCCAAGTTCAGCGTGCTCACCCCCTACCCCTTCCGCGGCGCCTGCGATATCTGCTACCTGCGCAAAGAATGTCCCAAGGCCAATGGACAGACCAGTCAATTCCGTTCTTTTGAAATCGGCGGCGAGCCGAAGCAGCAGGCATGACGATGAACAGCGAACGCTTCAAGGAAGGATTCTTCCACATCTTCAAGGCAGCGGGCTATTCCCTGGCCGGACTGAAAACGGGCCTTCGCCTCAGCCTGGCCTTCCGGCAGGAAACGGGCATACTCATCCTCCTCATCGTCCTGCTGGGCATATACCAGAAGCCCGCCGCGACCTGGCTCATCGCCCTGGGAGCCTGGCTTCTCGTCATGATGGCGGAACTTATCAACACCGCCATTGAAGAAACCCTCAACCTTATTACCAAAGAGTACAATATCGGAGTGAAGAACGCCAAGGACATGGCTTCCGCCGCCGTGTTCCTCATGCTCGCCCTCAATGCCGCGCTCTGGTTCTGCATGTTCATCCTGAACCTGTTCTAGCCGTACGGTTCGAAACGCAGGGCATTTCCGGCAGCCCGGGCAGCCCTTGCGCCATGTCCCGTCCCGAGCCCCTTCCCAAGCCTCCCCTCCGACAACTTCAGCCACACCACGCCATGGAAACCGTTTTCTTGAAAAAAGGCGAAGACCGCCGTCTGCGAGCAGGCCATCTCTGGGTGTTCAGCAATGAAATAGATGTGAAGCGTTCGCCGCTTCCTTCCTTTGCGCCGGGAGAATCCGTGCTTGTGGCCGACTGTGGGGGCCGCACCCTCGGCACAGGTTATGTGAATCCGGCCTCTCTTATCGCCGTGCGAATGATAAGCCGCAAGGCGGAGGAAAAGCTCGACGCAGACCTTCTGCGCCGCCGCCTCTCCGACGCCCTTGCCCTGCGTGAACGCATGTTCCGGAAGCCCTTCTATCGCCTCTGCCACGGTGAGGGCGATTTTCTGCCCGGCCTTGTGGCCGACCGCCACGGTGAACATATCGTCTGCCAGATCAGCACGGCTGGTATGGATGCCCATACCGAAGAACTGGTCGGCATACTGGACGACCTGCTGCACCCCTCCTCTCTGCTGCTGGACAACGATGTAGCCTCCCGCAACTTGGAAGGGCTGGAACGCTTCCAGCGCTCCGCCTTGGGCGAAGTTCCCGATGAAATTGAGATAGAGGAAAACGGCATATCCTACGCCCTGCCGCTCAAGGGAGGTCAGAAAACCGGCTGGTTCTACGACCAGCGGGTAAACCGCGCCGCGCTGACGCCCTTCGTTCAGGCTGCGCCCGGCTGCCATGTGCTGGACGCCTTCTGTTACGCCGGGGGCTTCGGCGCCCTGGCTGCAAAACACGGAGCGGGCAAAGTGAGCTTTCTGGACGCTTCCGCACAGGCCCTTTCCTATGCCCGGAAAAATGGAGAAACGGCGGGAGCCGAAGTGGAAACTTTGCAAGGCGACGCCCTCACCCTGCTTGCCGAGCTTCGCCGCGAAGGCCGTACCTTCGATGTGGTCTGCCTGGATCCCCCGGCCTTCATCAAGCGTAAGAAAGACGCGCGCCAAGGCCTGGAAGCCTATGCCCGCGTCAATGAACTCGGGTTCGACCTGGTCAGGCCCGGCGGCATGCTCATGACCTGTTCCTGCTCTCATCATCTGGAGTCCGAGGCTCTGCGGGGTCTCGTCACCAGGGCCGCGGCAAAACGCCGCCGGAACGCACGACTGCTCTTTCAGGGCTTCCAGGGCCCGGATCATCCCATACACCCGGCCATGCCGGAAACCGCCTATCTCAAGGCCTTCCTGTTTCATCTTCAGGCCTAGGCGGAAAGAACGACAAGCCCCGTGCCCTGCTTCGCAGGGCTTTTTCTTCCCTTATCGGGAAAACTTGCCGCTAAGGACGTTTTTCTATACCGTGAAGACGCGCATATTCCGCGCCAAACATTCCGACACATTGCCGGCACAAGAGGTTCCGCCATGTCTTCCATTCAGGCTACCCGTATGCTCACCCCCGGCCCCACGCCCATTCCCGACCGTGTCCGACTGGCCATGGCCGCCCCTCTGCCGCATCACCGCAAGGATGCGTTCAAAACCATTCTGGCTGAGAACCAGGCCATGCTGAAAACACTTTTCTGCACAGCATCGCCTGTCCTTCCCCTGGCCTGTTCCGGCACGGGCGGCATGACGGCAGCTGCCTTCAATCTGTTTTCCCCCGGAGAAAAGGTGCTTGTGGCTACAGCGGGCTATTTCGGCAACCGCTGGGTGGACATTGTGAAGATGCGCGGCCTGAAGGCCGTGGTGCTTTCCAAAAATGCGGGCGAATCCTTTGATCCGGAAGAAATCCGCGCCATGCTGGACGCCGACCCCGCCATACGCGGCGTGTTCATGCAGATCTCCGAGACCTCCACGGGCGTGCTTCATCCCGTGAAGGAAGTGGCCGCCATCACCCGCGAGCGGGACGTCCTTCTGGTGGCCGACGGCATTTCCGCCGTATCCATCTCCCCCGTGCCCATGGATGAATGGGGCATAGACTGCCTCATCACCGGTTCGCAGAAGGGGATCATGCTGCCTCCGGGCCTCGCCTTCATTGCCCTTTCGCACCGCGCATGGAAAAAAGCGGAAGAGGTCAGCCCGCAGTGCTATTATTTCGACCTGGTACAGGAGAGGGCCAACTGTGAAAAGAATCAGACGCACTACACTTCGCCCATCAGCCTGCTGGTGGGGCTGCATGAAGCGCTGACCATGCTGCTGGAATTCGGTATGGACAATGTCTTCAAAAAGCAGTGGGCGCTCACGCAAATGGCCAGGACCGGACTTTCCGCCATGGGCATGGAACTCTTCGTCAAAGAAGAAGGCCGCTATACCTGGGGCCTGACCAGCATTCTCATGCCCGACTCCATGCCCGCGAGCCCCATAGTGGCAAAGGCCTTCAAAGACTGCGGCGTCATCCTCACCGCCGGGCAGGGTAATCTCAAAGAAAAGGTCATTCGCCTCGCCCACATGGGCTGGGTGGACTGGGCCGACCTTGCCGCGGGCCTGCACGCCCTTGCCTGGAGCCTGCCGGAAAAGCCGCAGGGCGCCTATCTGGAAGCCGCGCTGGAGGCCTATCACCAAGCTCTCGGCGAATAAGCTCCGCCCCCCGGACACAAAAAAAGCCGGAACAATGTTCCGGCTTTTTTCTCCCCTCCGCTCTCCTGCGAAAAGCATGCACAACCGGTGACCCCGCATAAAAAAGGAAGCGGCCTTTTCCAAAAGCCCGGTGTTCATGCCGCGCGGCCCGAAACCTATGCCTTCCGCCCTAGCCCCATACCACAGCCTCTCATGCAGTCCGCTGCGCGCTTTCTCCCGGCCCCCGTCACGACGCGCATCCCTCCCCCGTACCCATCTCGGCGGACTCCACCCGCCCTTCCCGCAGGTCGGCCCAGTTGCTGTAATTTTTATGGGTTGTCATAAAACCTATGCCTATCCTCACCGTATGCGGCCAGGCATAATCCTTACCCAACTTTTTCCTTATCCTACTGTTTTTCTTTTTCTATTGCTCATAGTATTTCCCCATGCGTACGCGCATCAAAAGCAAGGAAGGGGGGGGAAACTCTCCCTCTATCTCTTTACCATGCTTTTTTTCTTCCTTTTTCAGGCATGACGGCCATAGTTTTGTGAAGACTTGTCCCGCATCGGCGGGAACAGGGACGACATTGCACCTTGTTCCCATGTTTGATAAAAAAAGAACTTACTTTTTCCAAAAGGAACAAGCTGTTGGAACAACTGCCGTCTCACCGCCCCCCCCTATTGCTGCCCAAGTCTGAAAAAGCCCTCCTTCTGAGGAGCACTTTGCGCCCACAGCATTTAACAAAGAGATTTTTTAGCAGGAAAATATATAATAATATATTGATTTTACTACTGTTATCAACATTTTTACCCGCCAGGACGGCAGAAAAGGATTTGTGAAGAGCCTGTGGACGGCGTAATTATCTTGCCTTTTCCGACTACTTGCTGATAACATATCCGGCGATAGTTTTTTTATTGCGAAACGAACCGTTATTCTCTGGAGGTTTTCCACATGGCTCCCAATATTCTCATCATCGGCGGCGTCGCCCTCGGTCCCAAGGCCGCCGCACGCGCCAAACGCCTTATGCCCGAAAGCAACATCACCATGATTGATCAGGGCACCTACATTTCCTACGGCGGCTGCGGTATTCCCTACTTCGTGGGCGGCGACGTACCTCAGATGAACGGCCTGCGCACCACCAACGCCGGCGTCGTGCGCGACGAAGCATTCTTCAAGGAGCTCAAGGGCGTCAACGCCATCTGCCACACGCGTGCCCTTTCCATTAACCGCAAGGAAAAAACCGTCACCGTAGAGAACACGCAGACCGGCGAAAAGAGCGACCTGCCCTACGACAAGCTGGTCATCGCCACGGGCAGCAGCCCCCGTATCCCTCCCATTCCCGGCGCGGATCTCAAGAACGTCACCTCCGTCACCTGCCTTGAAGCCGCCAAGGCCATTCAGGAACAGTGTGCCGCCCGCCGTATCAATCACGCCGTCATCATAGGCGCCGGCTTCATCGGTCTGGAAATGGCCGTGGCTCTGGCCGACATGTGGGGCATCAAAGTCACTGTCATTGAAATGCTCGACCATGTCCTGCCCGCTCAGCTGTGCTACAACTTCGGTCAGATCGCCAAACACGACCTGGAAGAAATGGGCATCACCGTGCTCACCGGCGAAGGCGTGAAGGAACTCAAGGGCAAAGACGGCGCGGTCTGCCAGGTAGTGACCAACAAGCGTACCATCGACGCGGACGAAGTCATCTTCTCCATCGGCGTCACTCCCAACTCCAAGATTGCCGCGGACGCGGGCATCGCCTGCCATCCTCGCGGCGGCATTCTGGTGAACACCCACATGCAGACCTCCGACCCCGACATCTATGCCGGCGGCGACGTGGTCGTGGTACGCAACCTCATTTCCGGTGATCTCTCCTATCTGCCCCTCGGCTCCATGGCCAACAGGCAGGGCCGTGTCATCGGTACCAACCTCGCCGGCGGCCAGGCCACCTTCGAAGGCGTGGTGGGCGCCTGGTGTGTGAAGCTGAACAAGATGTACGCCTCCGGCGCGGGCCTCACCCTGCATCAGGCCCGCACGGCCGGCTTCGACGCCATTGAAGTGAGCATGGAAGGCTCCGACAAGGCCCACTTCTATCCCGGGCACACCAACACCAGCATCAACGTGGTCGTGGACAAGCAGTCCCGCCGTGTGCTGGGCGTCCAGGGCATGAGCACCGACGGCTCCGCCGTAAAGGCCCGTACCGACGCCGTGGCCGCCATGCTTCAGGTTTCCCGTCCCACGCTGAACGACCTTTCCAACCTCGAAGTCTGCTATGCGCCGCCCTTCGCCTCCGCTATGGACGTGATCAACGCCGCCGGCAACGTGGCCGACAACGTGGTGAGCGGCTACCACAACGCCATTACCCCCGATGAATTCATGGATCTGTGGGAAAAGCGCGACGAGAACAACTACCTCTTTGTGGATATCCGTCCCGCCAAGGCCGGCAAGCCCATCGAAGAACGTCACCCCGGTCAGTACCTCTCTCTGCCGCTGGAAGAATTCAACGCCCGCGCCGCAAAGGAAATCCCCACCGACCGCCCCGTGGCTCTGGTGTGCAACACCGGTACCCGCGCCTACGAAGCCCAGCTCAAGCTGCGTGAAATGGGCATTGAAACAGTGAATTCCTCCGGCGGCCATACAGCCCTGCGCAAGCGCGGCGACGAAGAAAAGTTCTAGTCCCCGCATAACGCCTTAAAAATAGGGGCGGGCCTCTCGGCCCGCCCCTATTTTCATAACGTCTTTCCTGGAAAGAGTACCGGGACGAACTCTTTTTCCGTCTCGCAGCCACGCACCTCCAAAGCCTGCTCCAACCTGTGGACAAAGGCCATAGCCTTCCGGCTGGGCCTTGGTGGAAGCACCACGCACTGATACGCCCCTATCTTCTCCTTCAGGGGAATAAAACGCACATGTTCCGCCAACCGCCTCTGCACCCGTCCCGGCTGTACCAGGCTCTCCTGCATGAGGCTGACGCCGACATTGCGACGCAGCGACTGCGTCCAGGAAAAAAGGCTGGGGATAGTTTGGACGATATTGGGCGTTCCGTACTGCTCAAGTACGTGCTGCAAGGGCGTGCAGGCCTGCTTCTTTTCCCTTGGGAGTATGAACGGAAGGCGGAGAAGGTCGTTAACCGACACGACCGTTTCCTGCGAAAGAAGGGAATGTTTCCCTACGCAGGCAATATAATAATTTTTTTTGATAATATGCGTATCCGCCCCGGCAAACATGAATCTGTGGATGGGTTCTTCATCCTCCACAAAGGGAATCGTGCACAAAAACAGAGAATCTCCCCTGTCATGTGCGCGCAGGCGCCGCATGAACCGATGCTCCTCCATAAAGCGTACAGTAATACGCATATCCGAGCGTTCCGCCTGAAAATCACGTATAGTGTCGAAAAGGCAGTCGGAAACAAAGGAATATGTGAACAGATCCAGATCATGAAGAGATCCGGCCGCCTGCCTTTCCGCGAAATAGGAAAGAATACGCTCATGGTCGTCAAGGCACTTTTGTGCGTACGCCAAGAAAATATTTCCCTCTTCCGTAAGCATGCAGCCGCCCCGACGACGCCGAACAAGCGTTACGCCGAACTCCCGCTCCAGCGACTGGATGGAAAAGCTGAGCGCCTGCTGCGTGATGCCCAGTTTTCGCGCAGCGGCGCAGAAGGTACCGCATTGCACAAGCGTCAGAAAAAATGTCAACTGTTCTATGCGCAAGGAATCACCCTCTGGAAAGACTGAATGACATAGCGATTCTTCATGCTATCCGATATGTTCGGTAAGAACAATATACGCACATCATCCATAACTGTGCAGACAGAAAACCTCTTTATATGACAAGAGGCTTTCTGTCTGGAAAATACAAAAGGGAAAATACTGTTACAGAAGGCCGAGGTATTTCCACCAAAGTATGCCCGCTGTGGAAAGAAACACCAGATTGATGACGAACTTGATGGTCATGATCATGACGAAATCCCTGATCCTTGTAAGTCCCATGGAAAAGGCCACCAGATAAACGGCCGTTTCATAGGGAAGCCAGAGCTGGGCGCAGCCCTGGAAAAACATGTAGAACATGGGCTTGATGCTGAACCCGAGATCCTGACAGATCTGCGCGAAAGGGAGGCCCAGAGCGGCCATTTCCGCAAGAGGCGTCATGATAAAGTTCAGCAAGAGGCCGCTGAAGAATGCGGCATACAAAAAGATCGTCTCGCTCACTCCCTGGAGCATGGGTACCAGCGTGGCGGAAACCACCTGCCCGAAGCCCACGGCGTTGCCGGCCGCACCTATGGACATGCACGCCGTAATAAAGAAAAGCACGGGATAGGGGACTTCTTTAATCGCCTGCGCATTCCCTACATTAAAACCAGGCATGAAAAGAAGCATTGGGGCGAAAATAAAACCGTACACCATATCGACGTGGTGGAACTGATAGGTGAAGAGAAAAACGACAAGGGAGACAAGAACGGCAATGAGCTTCTTTTCATGGGGAAGGAGCTTCCCAAGTTCCTCAAGCTGCCTTTCAAAAACCTCCCTGTTGCCGAGATTCTTTTCAGGACGGCAGAAGTATCCGACGGCCCCGCCCACCAGATAGTAGCCTATGACGAATATGGCGTTATCCCTGAAGTAAGCGGGATAGGAAGGATCCACCTGCACGACGGAAGATGCGGCACTGTAAAGAATAGATATAAAATCAGGAGAATAAAGAAAAAAGTTGGCGTCCATGATATCTACTGTATCGGATACAGATTTTACAATATCTAAGATTTCTACATATTTATCATTTGGCTCAAATCCTGGATTGAATTCTACAACTGTTGCTTTTGCTCCT
>NZ_DYZA01000099.1 GCF_020741395.1 Mailhella massiliensis
AGGGGCGTGGATATCGCCCACATGCCCCCGGCAAGGCTGGCCCGCCATGTGGCCTATGTTCCGCAGGAGCATCGCCAGCCCTTCCCCTTTCTCGTGCGCGACATGGTGCTCATGGGCCGCTCTCCGCACATGTCGGGCTGGTTCCGGACAAGGAAAAAAGATGCGGATATCGCCGCCGAAGCCATGGAGCGCATCGGCATCGGCGCCCTGGCCGATGCGGCCTGCAATCAGCTCTCCGGCGGGCAGAGGCAGCTTGTGCTCATTGCAAGGGCCATGGCGCAGCAGACTCCCCTCATCCTGCTCGACGAACCCACGAGCGCGCTGGACTTCCGCAATCAGCTTGCCGTATGGAAGGTGCTGAGAGAAGTGGCGGATCAGGGTGTGGCCGTGCTTGTCTGCTGCCACGACCCGAATCACATACTCTGGTTCTGCGATAGGGCGGCCCTCCTGCATGAAGGTTCCCTGGTGGCGGAAGGATCGGTAAAGGAAGCGCTCACCCAGGATATGCTTCAGGCAGTGTACGGAAAGGAATGTGTGCGCATCTCCACCCCTTCCATAGATATGGTGTGCCCGCAGAGGGCGGAACGCTGAAGCTCCCGGCCCCGTACCTTCGGACAGGCGCGGCCCTCCGGCCGGAAGGGTCCCTTGCCCGGAATTGACGGCGCGCCGTGAAAAGGATTTAATGGAACGGTGCAGAACACCCTGAAGGAGGACGCATGTACGCCCCAGGCATAACACAGGAACTTATCGACAAAGCCGTGGCCTTTCACGGCCACTGGTGCCCCGGCATAAGCCGCGGCATCCGCGCGGCCGCTTGGGTCATGGAAAACATGGGCACCGCAAAAGATGAAGAAATCGTCGCGGTGACGGAAACCGACATGTGCGCGGTGGACGCCATACAGGCCCTTGTGGGCTGCACCTTCGGCAAGGGCAACCTCATTTTCCGCGACCGCGGCAAGGTGGCCTTTTCCTTTTTCCGGCGCAGCGACGGAAAGAAGGTGCGCATGGTGGAAAAAATCCGGGACGACGAGATTTCCCGCCGTATGAAGGAAATCCGCAAGGAACTCACGGCACAGAACCTTTCGGAATGGATACGCACAAAACTGGAAATAGAAAGGGAACGGCTGAGGAGAAAAGACATGAATTTCCTCCTTTCCGCTCCTTTTGAGGATATCTTCACCCTGGGTGAACCTTCCTTCGACATGCCGCCCATGGCGCGCCGCCTTCCCACCATCATCTGCGAAGGCTGCGGCGAAGGCGTCATGGCCTCGCGCATCCGTGAAGTGAACGGCCGCAGGCTCTGTATCGACTGCGCGGAAAAGCAGGCCTGACGCGGTCTTTCCTCCCCTACTCCTGCTCCGGCAAAAAGACGGCGCCAGATGCCGGAGCATTTTCCCCATCGCCGCAGATACGGGGCGGGAGCTCAAACTCATCCGCCCCTTACTTTTCCCCGCGCTTTACGGCATGCTTCCGTTTCCTGCAAAAAGCGGAGACTTCTCCGGCGCGCATGATGTTTTCCCCCGATACGCTCTGCCCTTGCAGCGCCCCGCACGGCCTCCGACAGGGAAATATCAAAAAAACGTGCCTTCCCTCCGGAAAACAAGGCTTTTCTGCCGGACGCCCCCGGCGCAAGGTCAGGGCTTTTCAGCCCAGAATTTTTTCCAGCGCCCTTGCCACGGGAAGGTCGGCGGGCAGAAGCCCGGGGAAGGAGGCAAGTTCGTGTAAAGGCACCCAGCGCAAATCATCGTGCACGGTAAGCGCCATGTCCCCGCGCCAGGAGCGCACGCGGTACACGCAGAGATGCACGGTGCCGAAATCGTATTCATGGTTGTTTTCCGTGAGGAATTCGCCGATTGACGCCTCGATGTGCAGCTCTTCCCTGAGCTCACGGGCGAGGCACTGTTCATGGCTTTCCCCCTTTTCCAGTTTTCCGCCGGGGAACTCCCAGCTGCCCGCGCAACTCATGAAGGGCGCGCGCCGCATAATGAGGATGCGGCCCTCTTCAAAAAATACCGCACCCATCACTTCCTTAGTCACCTTTTCCATGCAAAGCCTCCTTTTCATGCAGGCATGCCGCCCTTTTCCGCAGCCATGCCCCGCTCATGGCGGCGCACCACGAGCAGATAACACACACTGATATACAACGCGCACAGCGTGCATGTCACCGGCTCACAGAGGCATACGCCCATATATCCCATGGCCGGCACCACAAAAAGCGCAAAAATGACGTTGCCCGCAAGCTCCAATACTCCTTCACCGAGGCTGAACAGCCTGCCCCCCATGCCCTGCAGGACAGAACGCAGCACGATAAGCACGGCAATGCCCGCATAGAAGGGGGCGTCCACACGAAGGTACAGCGCCCCGGCATACAGCACTTCCGGGCTGCCCGAACCCGTGACAAGGCGCACCAGCTCATCGGCCCACAGCCACACCACCACGTTGACGAGCCCCACCCAGACAAGCGACAGGCCGAGTGCGTAGCGGACGCCGAGCCTGGCCCTCTTCCACTGGCCTGCCCCGATGTTCTGGCTTGCGAAGGTGGAGGCCGTCACGCCCAGAGTACCCAGAGCCAGCAGGAACACGCTGTGGAAGCGCCTTGCAGTGATATAACCGCCTACAATGCCCGTGCCCAGGTCGTTGATAGCCGATTGCAGTATCATGATGCCTATGTCCACAAAACACATCATAAGCCCCATGGAAAGGCCCGTGCCCAGCATCTGGGAAAAAAGGGCCCTGTCAGGCAGCCAGGAGGCAACGCCGCAAGATCCTTTCCCGCTCTGCCGCCTTCCCGGACGAAGCTCCGGGCAGCGCCGCGCCATGTACCACAGGCATAAGGCCACGGATACGCCCTCTGCGATCACGGTGGCCACGGCAGCGCCGGAAACGCCCATGCCGAGCACAGCCACGAGAAGAAGGTCGAGCCCTATGTTGCACAGGGCCGCCGCAAGAAGGAAGACGAGGGGCATGAAACTGTCGCCTATGCCGCGCAGAAGCCCCGCAAGCATGTTGTAGGCAAGCAGCACAGGCATACCCCGGAAAATGACGCTCAGATATGAGGCCGCCATACCCAGGGCCGCCTCCGGCGTGCGCAGGGCGCGAAGCAGAGGCTCCAGCGCCAGAAGGCCGGCAAGGGAGGCTATAAGGGAAAGCCCTGCCCAGAGCCACAGCGCGGCAGTCACGGCCCTGCCCATGCTTTCCCTGTCCCTGCCGCCGTAACAGCGCGCCACTACAAGGGAAAAACCGTTGGACAGGCCGGAGGAAAGCCCCACCACCACGATGTACACCGCCACCGTGCAGCCGAGGGCTGCAAGGGCATCATCGCCGAGGACATGGCTCACCACAGCGAGGTCGGCCATTTGATAGCCCTGCTGGAACACATTACCGAGAAAGATGGGCAGGGCGAAAAGCACCATGCCCGCAAGGGGATTGCCCCGGGTCAGATCAATCTTCATGGAACATCAAAGGGGCCCCACCGGCATAGCCGGTGGTTCCTCTTATGCGCCTGTAAGGCTTTCTTACCAGCCGCGCCCTAGCAGGCGCATGTACGGTCTGACATCTGCATTTCGACTGCCGGCGGCCCGTAAACGGGCT